>JANWWR010000006.1 GCA_025055835.1 Gemmatales bacterium
TCAGGACCGTCGGGCTTCGGGAACGAGGAGTTGCCGACATGAATGCACCAGGGTTCGCTGCGGATCCGTGGTTCCAGTCGTTGTTCGCCGAGCGGATCGGCGGAGCGAATTACGGCAAGGGCACCGCGATCTACAAGTTCGAGAAAATCAAGCGGGCCAAGCGAGCGGCGCTGGCTGCCCATCCCGAACGCAAACTGCTCGACTTCGGCATCGGCGAGAACGACGCCATGGCCGATGAACGCGTCCGCCAGGCCCTTAAGGTTGAAGTGGACAAACTTGAGAACCGCGGCTACGCAGACAACGGCATCCAGGCGTTCAAGGATGCTGCCGCTCGCTTCATGCAGCGGGTCTTCGGCGTCACTCTCGATCCCGTCACGGAAATCAATCATTGCATCGGCTCCAAACCCGCGTTGGCGATGTTGCCGGCCTGCTTCATCAATCCCGGCGATGTCACCCTCATGACCGTGCCGGGCTATCCCGTAGCGGGGACGCACACCCGCTACTACGGGGGCGTCGTTCATGCCTTGCCGCTGCGGGAGGAGAACGGCTTTCTTCCCGATCTCGATTCCATTCCCGCCGAGGTGCTTCGCCGAACCAAGATGCTTGTCCTCAACTATCCGAACAGCCCGACTGGAGCGACGGCGACGCGGGACTTCTATCGCCGTGTCATCGACTTTGCCCTCAAGCACCGCATCATCGTCGTCCAGGACGCCGCCCACATTCTGCTGACCTACGACGGTGAACCGCTCAGTTTCCTCCAGGTCGAGGGAGCCAAAGAAGTCGGCGTCGAGGTGCATTCGCTGTCCAAGGGGCACAACATGATCGGCTGGCGGATGGGCTTCGTGGCCGGGCATCCGAAGCTCGTCCAGGCCTTTGCCGACGTTAAGGACAATTGCGATTCCGGGCAGTTCATCGCCATTCAGAAAGCGGCCTGCGTCGCTCTGGACCACGACGACATCTTCCTGGCCACGCGAGCCAAGTACCGGCGACGCCTGGAGAAGCTGGTCAAGGCCCTGGCCCAGGTCGGCTTCCGCGTCCGCATGCCCGGCGGAACTTACTTCCTCTACACCCGGGCACCGAGAGCCTGTGCCGGTCGGACCTTCGCCAATGCCGAGGAGTTTTCCCAGTTCCTCATCACCGAGCATTCAGTCTGCTGCGTACCGTGGGACGATGCCGGCCCCTATCTGCGTTTCTCGGTGACCTACCTGGCCGAGGATGAACAGGCCGAGGATGCCCTCATGGCCGAGACGGTGGAGCGGCTCGGCCGTTTGCGCCTGGAGTTTTGATCCCGTCAGTGCGTTCCAAGCGCGGTTGCTTTTGCGAAGCCGTTGGTGTAGAAACCCTAATGACGGCATCGTGAGCGGTCCGCGCGGACAAGTCGTGACTTCGTCGTTGTCGCCTGCTGATCGTGGCTTCTCTGCTGACCGGCAAACAACGACGGCATGCTGCCAAGCCAGTGGTTGCGAGGCGTCATGAAGCGCTTGCACATCGCCCTGATTTACAACGCCTACACGGACGGTACGCCGGAACACCCCGCCGACCGCGCCGGCACTGCGGATCTGCGTCAGATGATCCGCCGCATCGCCCGGGGTCTGCGGAAGGTCGGCCATACGGTCACGGTGTTGCCGTTGTCGCACGACTTGTTCGCTTTTCAGCGTCGGCTGCGCCGGCTCAAGCCTGACGTGGTTTTCAATCAATACGACGACGTCATTCACGGCGCGCTGTACGAGATGCGGGTGGCGGCCCTGGTGCGGATGATGGGTTTTCCCCTGACCGGCTCGCCAGCCCTGGCCCTGGGTCTGAGCCGTTACAAGTACATGACGGCCAGTCTTCTCGCCGGTGCCGGCATTCCGATCCCGCCCAACACCGTGCTGCTCGAAACCGTCCGGGCCGTGGATCTGCACCGCTGGGAGTTCCCGGTCATCGTCCAGGCCAGCCAGGAGCACGCCGGGATCGGTCTGGATCGTCATTCGGTAGTCCATTCCAAGAAGCAGCTTCGGGAGAAGGTGCGGGACATTCTGCGCAACTTTAATCAACCCGCCCTGGCGCAACGTTTTCTGCCGGGGCGGGAGTTCAATGTCGGCTTGCTGGGTGGCAGCAAGCTCCGCGTGCTTCCCCTGGCCGAGGTCAACTACTCCGAACTGCCGCCCGACATTCCCCCGATCATGTCCTACGCGGCCAAGTGGATCGAAAACACCGTGGAATACCAGAAGACCTCGGTGATCTGTCCCGCCGAGGTCGGCCCAGAGCTTGCGCAACAAATCGGGAACACGGCTATTCGGGCCTTCCGGGCCATCGGTGGCTGGGGATACGGCCGGGTGGACATCCGTCTCGACGAACATGGCGTACCTCGGGTTCTGGACGTCAATTGCAACCCGTGCCTTGATGAAGGCATCGGTCTGGCCCGCTCTGCCGAACGCGCCGGCATCTCCTGGCCGCAACTTCTGCATTTGATTGTGAAAGCGGCATTGGAACGCCATCCTTACGACATCAGCGTTCCCATGCTGGCCAATCCCGCCGATGGCCATCCTGTCAAAAACGGCAGCGAGAAGCCGGAACCACTACCTGCCATTCCGGCAGCCGCCTCGCCATGAACTCGTTCCCGTCGCGAAATTGCTTCCAGTCAGAAGCGCAACATTTTTGAAAATCGCTTCCTGGCGTTTGCGGCTCGGCGTCGCTTGAGTAACTCGCCGAGGAAGACAGTGGAAGCGCAACATTTTCGCGAATTATCATCGGAACCCCCTTTTGGACCAGGCCGGGTTATGTCTTTCTGAAGCGTACCACGTCGGGAATTCAGCCCGGAGGTCAGTAGGACGGAGGGAAGAGGGACCTGTCGTGGCTTTGCGGAGCAAGGGGCTTGGCCAGAAGGTCGGAGTTACCCGGTCGTATATTAGCGGGGAAGGCGAGGAATCCGGTCCATGCATGCGATGTTCATTCATCCTAACTTCCCGGCCCAGTTTGGCCACATCGCTGCCTACCTGAAGCAGGAACGCGGCTGGGAATGCACCTTCCTGACCTCCATCGACACCAGCCAGATGAAGGTGCCCTTTCGCCATTGCAACTATCGGCTCAAGCCGGGACCGCTTCCTAAGGTCTTCTACAACCCAGGCACCTTACAGGAACTGATGCAGCACGCCGCGGCGGTGTATCGCGGCCTCAAAGGCAATCCACAGATTCGGCCCGATCTCGTCGTGGGCCACATGTCCTATGGCACGATGCTGTATCTCCGCAACCTCTACGACTGTCCGTTCGTCGGCTATTACGAAATGCTTCCGCCGCCGTTCTGGTCCAAGGAACTGGCCCTGCGTCCCGAGTTTCCGCCCACCGAAGAGGCCCGCCTTTCCAACGCCACCTACCACACCTTCACCTACCTGCATCTGCACATGTGCGACGCTGGTTACACGCCCACCCAGTACCAACTCAGCACCTGCCCCAAGGAGCTTCAGTACAAGCTGCGGGTCATCCATGACGGCGTGGATTGCGATCTGTTCCAGCGGCGGGAGTTGCCCCGTCCGTTCGAGTTCCATGGCCGCACCATCGGACCAAACACGCGGGTGCTGACCTACGTTTCCCGCGGGCTGGAGTCGGCTCGGGGGTTCGACATTTTTATGAAGGTGGCCAAGCGGGTCACGGAAGAACTCGACGATGTGCTGGTGCTAATTGCCGGCGATGAACGCACCAACTACGGCCATGAGAAGCCCTACATCGGCAACCAGACGTTTAAGCAGTATGTGCTTTCCCGCGACAAATACGACTTGCAGAAGATTCAGTTCCTCGGCCGGATTCCCCTCACCGACCTGCCCGTGCTCTATTCCTTAAGCGATCTGCACATCTACCTGACGACGCCGTGGGTGCTGTCGTGGTCGATGATGCAAGCGATGGCCAACGGCTGCGTTGTATTGGGCAGTGCGACCGCTCCGGTGATGGAAGTCCTGCGACACGAGGAAAACGGCCTGCTGGCCGACTTTTACGACGTGGACGGCCTGGCGCGCCTGGCCTTGCAGGTGCTCCGCGATCCTCCGGCTCATCGCCGACTCGGCGAGGCGGCACGGCAAACGATTCTGGAGCGCTACGAGAAACGCCTTTGCATCGAGCAACTGGTCAGCTACTTCCAGGAAGTTTTGGATCGCCGCCGATCCGCATAGCGTCCTCCGGCGGCGCGATGCTCTTGCCAATCAGGCTCATAAACCGCCCGCCGAAGTGTTGCACTTCGAGGAAGCCGGCGTTTTCTGGCGCGGGCTTATAAACCCGGAAGGTCTTCAGCAGGCCGAGCGTGGCAGCGCTCTCCAGCGGACCGATGAAGCTCGTGTCGCGGTCGAGGAAGTGCGGCTGCCGAACCCAGTGCGTCATCTGCTCGGCGTTGAGGAAGAAGCAGCCGGCGTGCGGATTTCCGGCGGGCACGAAGCGGATCGGCAGCCCCATCACCCGGCCGGTGAACTCCTTGCCCTGCTGCACATTTCTGTACGGACGCAGCACATGGGCCGCGAGGTCGCCGTCCACATAAAGCTTGTGGCACGGACCTGGGACCGATAGCTCGCAGCGATTCGGTTGCAGGACGTTCTGCGTTCCCACTTGCCGAAGGAACCAACCCAGTTTCACGAAGAACAACGGATCGCGGAGGATCAGGTCGTCCTCGAGGTAGCAGAAGTAGTCGAACAGGCCGAGGCGGTCCCGGAGCACGGCATGGCACTCGAAGCCAAGCAACGTCGGCTCGGCGCGGGTCGGATAGTGAACGTAAAGATGTCCGGGGATTGGCAGTTCGCTCAACAGATGCCGGTCGCCGGTGGTGCAGATGACGATTTCAATGTCATTCGTCGCGGATCGCGGAACGCTCTCGGCGAGGCGGCGGGCGATGTGGATGCTCCATTGGCCCCGGCCGAAGGTCTGGTGCAGCGACGCGATGCAAGCGGAAAGGGCCTGAATGCGTGGCTGACGGTTCGGGCTGACGGAGCCGTGCTTGGCGTCGCCGCTCGGGTCGAAGTAGTGCGGGATAGCAAAGAGGATGCGCATGGCGAACGGCCTCGGCTACTCACTTCCGACGCCACGGGCGATGCCGAGCGTCTCGGCATGTGGCTTAAGAGCATCGATCACGAACTGGATGTGCTCGTCGAGGTCAACGCCGAATTCAGCCGCTCCCCGATAGATGTCCTCGCGGTTGACCTTGGCGGCGAATCCCTTGCTTTTGAGCTTCTTGCGGACGCTGGAGGCGGTCAAGTCCATGACGCCGTTGGGCCGTACCATGGCGCAGGCGAGAATGAATCCGGCCAGTTCATCGCAGGCATACAGGGCCTTTTCCACGGGCCGGATGCGTGGGCAGTCGGGCAGATAGTCGGCATGGGACTTGATGGCGTAGATCACGTCTTCGGGATAACCGCGTCCGGCGAGGATGGCCGCCCCGCGAAGCGGATGGTCCGGCGGGTTGGGCCAGCGTTCGTAGTCGAAATCGTGCAACAGGCCGATGATGCCCCACTTGTCCGGGGCCTCGCCGAG
Source organism: Gemmatales bacterium (assembly GCA_025055835.1). Lineage (GTDB taxonomy): Bacteria > Planctomycetota > Planctomycetia > Gemmatales > HRBIN36 > JANWWR01. Next base: position 5,491 of record JANWWR010000006.1, read on the forward strand.
CTTGACGGCATAGGCTCGCATGGCCGCCTCAACCGCCAGGCAGTGCCGCCGCAAGCCCGGATCGCTGACGTATTCGTGAAGCAGTGCCAATGCATCTTCCCGCTGCATATTAGCGCCCCGCGTTTAATGCCAGATTCATGGAACCAGCCAATCGACCACGGTTAATCCGGGGACCATTATAAAATCGGCGACATTATGCGTTACCAGAGTCAGCCCATGTTCCAGCGCTGTCGCAGCAATCAGGAGGTCAATCGAAGGGACAGTAGTACCCATGCCAAGCAAGTTAGCTCTGATTTCCCCAAATTTATAAGCAGTTTTTGCTGTGCAATCTAAGACTGTAATGTCCTGAAGCAAATCATTTAAAGCCTGAAGTCTTCGCGGCGAAGCTCCAGGCCGAAGCGCCCAGGTCAAGAGTTCCCCGCAGGAAATGGCCGAAATTTGGAGATTCCCGCAATGTTGGAGAAACCGGCTGATAACAAGCGGATGACCTTTTAGATGCGCAGAGCAGATGTCCGTGTCCAGGAGGAAACTCATAATTCGCTTACCTGCCGGTCGGCTCGCCGCTGCTCGGCATTCCAGGCCAGAAAGCGGTCCACTTCATCGGCTTCAGCGGCCCAGGCCCCAGCAGAACGACGCAGTCCCTCTCCGGCAGCCGAAGGACCGCTTGGTAACGGAGAAACCGTCACCAGCACCTGTTCTCCCTCGCGCAATCCGGGATCCTCGCTGAGTTCAATAGCCTTGCCACGAATCACGCCACGCAGGGTTTTCATGCTCCACTTCCCGTTCATAACCGCTTGTTGGCTTTTCGACGCATTGTACTGTTGAGCATCTGCTTGCAGCATCTTTGCTTGTTACTTCCGCGTTCGTTTCATCTTCTGTTCCGTTTCCGGGCGGAAGAAGCGCATCCAGCCGAGGACGGGTCGGAAGGGCAACAACTTCGGATGGCGAAACACAAAGCCGTACAGCCGCGGCGGTCGAAACCAGTCCGCACGGTTCCAGTGGCGGGCCTCATCCCGGCGAAACGCTTCCCGCGTGTCGTAGGTGATGCAGTCCACCAGTTCCGCCTGTCCGATGATGCCGCCGCGCAGCTCGGCCAGTCCCCGAGCAGCCGGCGGAACCCGCTGCCAGACTTCGTCCCGCTCGTCAGCGGTCTGGGAAGCGTGAATCAGGATCGGACCGCGCCGATCTGTCGGCCAACGCCGTACTTCAATAGTTTTGAAGCCGAGGACGACCAGGGCCGCCCAGGGTTGCTTCAGCGACAAGGCATATTCCGGCTGCTGGGCAATTGAAACCTGAGGCCCCTTCCGTTGGCGTGCCATGCCAAGCCCTCACGAAACCAGTTCGCCATGCACTCCCTGAAGCCCCTCGCTGCCCAGACGGATGATGCGGTTGTCCACCCGCAGCTCGAAGACGTCGTCGAGCGGCTGGTGGCTCAACAGGGTGACGCGGACGCCGGGCGTCAGGCCGAGCTGCCGCCAGCGTCGCAGCCGCTCCGGGTTGTCGTCTTGGACTTCGCGGATAAGGATGTTCTGCCCCTCCTTGAACGCTGAAAGTGGCCGCAAACTTCGTTTGGCCATTTTTCCTTCTGCCGTCGGAATGAGATGGCCGTGCGGGTCTTCGAGCGGTTCGCCGAGGTGCTTGGCGATGGCTTGTTCGAGCCGGGGCGAGATGGCGTGTTCCAGGGCCTCGGCCTCGGCATCCACCTCGCTCCAGTCGAGGCCCAGGACACGGTGAAGAAACAACTCGACCAGCCGATGACGGCGGACGACACGGCGAGCTTCCCGAAGCCCCGCCGTTGTGAGCCGAGCGCCCCGGCCGACTTCGTACTCGATCCAACCGGCCTCCGCCAGGCGACGCAACATACCCGTCACGGACGGAGCCTTGAACTGGAGGCGACGGGCGATCTCGGCCGTGGGCACGAGCTTTTCCGCTCCCCCCAGGTGGTGGATCACCTTGAGATAATCCTGGACCGCTTTGGTAATCTGCTCGGGCATTCTCGGTCCCGTCCCCGGGTGCTTGGAAGGCTGGAGTCTGGCCACGGCCCCGGCATACTATCAGGTCGCCTTTGTGCCTCAACTCAGGACAACTTGATTATACGACAAGCCCTCGGATCACCGGCCTGGTCGCAGAGCCGCACGGGCTGCCATGACCCGCCTGAGGGCTTCCTCAGCAGTATCTGCCAGCGTGGTCAGGTGGCCCATCTTGCGGCCGACGCGGGCTTCGACCTTGCCGTACAGGTGCAATTTAACGTCGGGGAAACGGCAGGCGGCAGTCCAGTCGGGTTCGCCATCCCGCCACAAATCGCCGAGCAGATTGGCCATCGCCGCCGGTTTTAGCTGCGTCACCGCTCCCAGCGGCAGACCACACACGGCCCGCAACTGCTGCTCGAATTGGCTGGTCACGCAGGCATCGATGGTCAGATGCCCGGAGTTGTGCGGCCGCGGGGCCAGTTCATTGACCAGGAGCCTGCCCGAGCGGGTCAGGAAGAACTCGACGCACAAAACACCCACAACGTCGAGCGCCTCCAGAATGGCGTGGGCAATAGCGACGGCTTCTTTTTCCACCGACCCGGGCAGACCGGCGGGGCAAACGCTGGTGTCGAGAATGTGTCGGCTGTGGGTGTTCAGAATCGGTCCCCAGTGACACAAGGCCCCATCCAGACCGCGAGCGGCGACGACTGACAGTTCGCAAGCAAAATCCACGAACGCTTCCAGGATGTGATCCTGCTGCTGAACGACGGATTCCAAGGGGGCGATCTCAGCGAGGGAGGCGATGCGGTGTTGGCCCTTGCCGTCGTAGCCGTAGCCCGCCGTCTTCAGGACCGCGGGTAAGCCGATCTCCTGCAAGGCGCTTCGCAGCTCCTCCGCGGACCGCACGGCACGGAATTCCGTGGTCGGGAAACCGTGCTGACGGAGGAAGGTCTTCTCCCGGAGCCGATTCTGCGTCGTAAACAGTACTTCGCCGCTGGGCCGAACCGGCACGAGTTCGGCGGCGGCCGCCGTCGTTGCCGCCGGGACGTTCTCGAACTCGAAGGTCAGCACCCGGACCTGCGAGGCGAAGCGGCGGACAGCGTCGAGGTCGTCATAGGAAGCGGTGATTTCGACGTCGGCGATCTGGCCGGTCGGCGTGTCGGAGTCCGGGGAAAAGGTATGGACGCGGTAGCCCATGCGCCGGGCCGCCAGAGCGAACATGCGTCCCAGCTGGCCGCTGCCCAGCACGCCGATCACCGATCCGGGCAGAATCGGGCCGCTCACGACCGACCTCCTTCCGCGCCAGAGGATCCGGTTGCCGATGTTGTCGGATCGGATTGGGCAAGCACCGCAGCGGTCTGTTCCTGGCGATAGCGACGGAGTTTTTCCCGCAGATCGGGCCGGGAATTGGCCAAGATGGCGACGGCCAGCAGAGCGGCATTGGCCGCCCCGGCCTTGCCGATGGCCAAGGTGCCGACCGGAATCCCCGCCGGCATCTGCACGATGGACAAGAGCGAATCGAGACCACGAAGGGCCTGGCTTTCCACCGGCACACCCAGCACGGGAAGCACCGTCTGGGCCGCGGTCATGCCCGGAAGATGGGCCGCTCCCCCGGCCCCGGCGATGATTACCTCCAACCCGCGGGCTTCCGCTTCCGTGGCGTACTGCCGGAGCCACTCGGGGGTACGATGGGCGGAGACGATCCGGCACTCATGCGGCACCTCGAAGCGCGTCAGCATGTCGGAGGCGTGCCGAAGCGTATCCCAGTCGGATTGGCTGCCCATGATGACGCCGACGAGCGGCCTTTGCGTCGCACTCATGACGGCATTGTAACAGACCCGGGAAGAAGCCGTCAGCAGTCAGACGGTGGAACGAAACGACGAGGAAAAAACGAACGGCGAACCGTGCTGACAAGCACGGAAGAACGGATGGGGCAAATCCTGCGGATTGCCGAGGAACGGCGTCAGTCGGCTCTTCCGACGGATTGCGGGGTCATTCGCGCCGCCAATCCAGGCGCGGGGCGTTGGCCCAAAGCTCCTCCAATTCGTAGTAGCTGCGGCACTGCGGATCGAAGACGTGGACGACCACGTCGCCGTAATCCAGCACAATCCATTTGCCGATTTCGTAGCCTTCGGTGCTGAGCTTGAATTCGCCTTCCTCGGCCATGGCCTTTTCGATCTCGTCGGCGATGGTGTGGGTCTGGCGTCGGCTCATGCCGGTGGCGATGACGAAGTAATCGTACATCGTGGTGATTCCCCGCATGTCGAGTACCACGATGTCCGTGCCTTTGTTCTCGTCGGCGACCCGGGCACACAGGCAGGCGCGCCGCTGGGCCGCTTCCGAGAGACGGGATGCCATCCCGTTGGCTGCGAGCGTCTTCAACTAACTAACCTCCTTTCCTCGGGACAAGCCGCGAGGAGACGCTCGCCGGATTGGCCGTTTGCACAGGTTCAATCGCGCAGCACCTCCTCAACGGACGGGACAAGACGCCAGGAATTCATTTCAATCATCGGCCGCTGGGCCGTCGGCGTCAAGCGATTCCTATAGATTGTTAGAGAGGCCGAAGTCTTCCGGGGATGCGGATCGTGTCAAGAATTTTCCTGACCTTGGCGGTTTTGAACGCTCTGGCCCTGGTGATGAGCACGGCGTTGGGGCTGGGTTTCATGGCCGAACGGGACGCCGGTGTCGCCGCTCCCGCCGGGCATCAACCCCTCACCTTCGGCTGGTTCGCCACGCACATGGTCTTCGGCCTGCTGACGGCCGTGCTGACGCTGTTCGTCCACTGCCTCATCTTCACCTACTTCCTGGGCACGGGACGCTGGGTCAAGGAAGTGGCGAAAGCCTACCAGCTTCCCGATCACGATCTGCCGCGGCAGACGAGGGAGTTCAAGCGACAAGCGTTTCCTCCCGCGCTGTTTGCCATGTTGTCGGTGATCGGTGCCGTGGCCACGGGGGCAGGCGCCCAGACGACGCCGGAGTCGTTCTGGGGGCTGGCCCATCCCGTAATGGCCATGCTGGCGTTGGCACTCAACGGCTGGGCTTATGTCATCGAGTACCGCACCGTCGTCGCCAATGCGAAGGTGATGGATCAAGTCATGGACGAGGTGGAACGGCGTCGCGCTGCCGGGCAACTCGCTTGATCGGCGTGGGTCGTCCTCAGCCGAGAGCGACGGCGATGGCTTCGGCCATCTGCTCCGTGGTGGCGGTTCCGCCCAGGTCCGGCGTCAGGGTTTTCCGCTCGGTCAGCACGGTTTCGACGGCTCGGCGAATCCGCTGGACGGCGTCGCTTTGTCCCAGGTCTGTCAGCATTTCCAAAGCGGGCATGAGCAGCGGCAGCGGATTGGCCCGCCCAGGTCCGATGGCTTCCCGCGATGCGCCGTGGATCGCCTCGTACACCCGGATGCCGTCGCCGTGGTTGATCCCGACCGCCGCCGAGATTCCGCCGATCAGCCCGACTCCCAGATCGCTCAGCAGATCGCCATACAGATTGCCCGTCGCCAGCACCTCGAACTGGTGCGGCCGGGACACCAGCTGCATGCAGCAGTTATCCACGATCATTTCCTTGGTCTGAATGTCGGGATACTGGCGGGCTGTCTGGCGGAAGATGTCGAGAAAGAGGCCGTCGGCGAGCTTGAGGATGTTCGCCTTGTGAACGCAGTGAATGCTTTTGCGGCCCTGTTGGCGGGCCAGGCGGAAGGTGAAATCGAAAAAGCGGCGGCAAGCGGCCTCGGTGACGATCTTCAGGCTCTGCACCACGCCGGGGACGATCTCATGCTCAATGGAGCTGTACAGGTCCTCGGTGATTTCCCGGACCAGCAGGATATCCACGTTCCTGAATCGCGAGGCAAGTCCGGGCACATTCCGCAGCGGTCGCACCGAGACGAACAGGCCCAGGTGCCGACGCAGTTCGATGTTGAAATTCGGAAAGCGCTCCGGGTCGGGGCAGAGCAGTTTGGTCTTCAGGGCGATTCCGTGCTGCCGAACAGCGTCGAGCAATGCGGGAGGGATCGGCGAAAGACCCTTCTCGATGGCGGCCTGACCAGCCTCGAAGACGAGCCATTCGATTTGAGCGCCGGCGGCCTCGAAGATGCGCCGCAAGGCCGCCTCTTGATCGACCCCGGCACCGCCACCCTGGATGAAAACCACCCGCGGAACCATGACCTGACTTGCCTCCTCGGATTCGACGCTGCCATTGTACGGGACGATCAGGCCGACGCCGTTGGGCCATTGCGGTTGTCTCGCCATTGCGGACAGCGGTTGCCCCAAGTAGCGTTAACAGGGAAGTTCCGGGCTGGGGAGGTTGCCAATGCCGGTGGACGTTGCGGCGGTGGGATCGAAGATCATCGCCAACATGGAAAAGGTGATTCTGGGCAAGCGGCAGCAGATGGTACTGACGCTCGTGGCCTTCCTGGCCGAGGGGCACGTCCTTCTCGAGGACGTGCCCGGCGTGGCCAAGACGATGCTGGCGCGGGCCTTGGCCCGCAGCGTCGGCTGCACCTTCAAGCGCGTCCAATGCACGCCGGACCTGCTGCCCACGGACATCACCGGGGCTTCGATTTTCAACCAGAAGACGGGCGAATTCGAGTTTCGCCCCGGTCCTATCTTCGCCCAGATCGTCCTGACCGACGAAATCAATCGAGCCACGCCGCGGACGCAATCCGCCCTCCTGGAAGCGATGGCTGAGGGCAAGGTCACGGTGGACGGCCAGACCTACGAACTGAAGCCACCGTTCTTCGTCATCGCCACGCAGAATCCCATCGACCACGAAGGCACCTTTCCCCTGCCCGAGGCACAGTTGGACCGCTTTCTGATCCGTCTCAGTCTCGGCTATCCGACGCTGGAGGAAGAAAGCAAGATGCTCGACCGGCTCCAGCGGAGCCATCCGATTGAAGAGTTGACACCCGTGGCCTCAGCGGCGGAGATCATCGCCTGCCAGAAGGCCATCCGGGAAACCTACGTGGACGAGAAGGTGAAGAAGTACGTCCTCGACATCGTTCATGCGAGCCGAAAGCATGACGACATTCAATTAGGAGGGAGTCCACGGGCTTCGATTGCCCTGTTCCGCACTTCGCAAGCCCTGGCCGCCCTGCGTGGTCGGAACTTCGTTCTTCCCGATGATGTCAAGCGTTTGGCCCCGGCCGTGTTGGGTCATCGCCTCATCCTCCGCCCCGAAAGCCGACTGCGAAAGAAGACCACCGCTCAGATCGTCGAGGAAATTCTCGCCGAGGTGCCGGTGCCGCTTGCCGCCGCGGAGGGCCGTACCGCATGAGGTGGTACGTCGTTTTGGGCCTGCTGATCGTCGCCGCCCTGGTTCTCCAGATGGGGCTGCTCGTGTACGCCCTGTCCGTCCTGCTGGCGATCCTGCTGCTGAGCCGTTATCTGGCCAATCATGGCATCGAGAATCTGCACGTCGAACGGCAATGCGTCGGCGAATCGGCCCGGGTCGGTGACGTGCTCACGGTGCGTGTGACCGTTACCAATCGCGGAAAACTCCCCCTCCCCTGGGTGCTGATCGAGGATGTGCTGCCTCCCAAGGCGATTCTTCAGAGGCCACCTCGGCTCAAGGTTGAAGGGCGGCGCATCCGCATCGCCATGCTGAGCAGTGGCAAGACGACGACGCTGCGCTACGAGATCACCTTTGCCATGCGCGGCTACTATCAGATCGGTCCGGTGCTTTTGGAAACCGGAGACCTGTTTGGTTTCTACCGCCGCTATCGCATCGGAGCGGCTCCGCATTTTGTCCTCGTGGTGCCCAAGCCGGTGCCGATGAGCGGGTACGACCTCGCCTCGCGGCGGCCGATCGGCGAGATTCGCCTGCTGCACAAACTGTACGAAGATCCGACCCGCATCGCCGGGGTTCGGCTGTATCAGACCGGCGATCCGCTCAACCGCGTCCATTGGCGAGCGACCGCCCGGACCATGACGCTGCACAGCAAGGTCTATGAGCCGAGCACGATCGCCGGCGGAACCATCGTCCTCGATCTGCACCGTGACGCTTACCCAGCACGCGGGGAACCGTATCGGTCGGAACTGGCCGTGACGGCCGCAGCTTCGCTGGCCAACACGCTGTGCCAACTGAACCAGCAGGTCGGCCTCATCACCAACGGCCGCGACGCCGCTGAGCGCATCCGGCTTGAAGGTTGGGAGGGCGACTATCGCACTCGTCGAGCCGCCCGACAGGAAGCGGTCGAGGAACAGACCAGCGACCGCTTGCAACCGCTGGTCGTCGAGACGCGCCGAAGTGCCGAACAACTTCAGCGGATTCTCGAAACTCTGGGCCGGGTTGAACTGACCGATGGTCTGCGTTTTCCCGATCTGGTTTTTGAAACCAGCCACCGGATGCCCCGGGATGCCACGGTGATCGCCGTGCTCGGCTCCGTTCCGCCCGAAATTGCATTAACGCTGGGCAATCTTTGCCGTCAAGGCTACGCCGTCACCGCAATTTTGGTGCTTTTCGAGGACAAAGCCCGCGAGGTCGCCTTGGCCCGTCTGCTTCAGGAAGGCGTCGAAGTTCGCCATTTCCAGAACGAAGAGGAACTAAGCCGACTTTGCGAACGGGTATTAATCCACTAAACCGGGCGTCAACGAGGATCCAGCCATAAAACCCCTGGGAGGCTTGTGTAAATCCCAGCCAAACGCTTTGGAAAAGTGATCTATAATTTACAGGTAATTTCGGGCAGGAGACTGCCACCGAGTCCAGAACGTGAGGGGATCACGCCCGTGTTTCTCTGGAGACGCCTCTCTCTGCAAACTCGTCTGACCCTGCTTTTGGCGACAACGGCCGGGGCAGCGGTCCTCATTGCCAGCACGATCATCGTCTTCAATGGATTAAGGACGCTCCGGCAAACGCTCGTGGATCGGCTCCACGCCGAGGCCAAGACCTTCGGTGCCCAGTCAGCGACTTCTCTGAAGCATGGCGATCCCGAAGCAGCCGCCCAGGAACTCGCCACTCTCGAAGCCGAACCGATCATCATGGCTGTCCGCATTTTCACGCCGGATGGCAAAGTGTTTGCTGAGTATCGCCGCAGAAATGTTATGCCCTTAGAAAACGAAACCGATGTCACCCCCGGCCCCCGCTTCACGGCCAACGGCTACCTGGACTACTTTGAGCGGATCGAACGCCGAGGCGAATTCCTGGGCACGTTGCAGTTGCGAGCGTCCCTGGAATTGTTGAACCGTCAAATGATGGGCTGCGTGGTGGCCGTGGCGCTTGTGGTTCTGGCCACCGTCCTGGTCTGCTTCCTCGCGGGGGCCTTTTTGCAGCGCATCATCACCAAACCGATCCTGGCATTGGCTGACACCGCGCGAAAGATTTCCGAGAAGCAGGATTATTCCCTGCGGGTCGAAACCTGCGGCTGCGACGATGAGATCAGCCAGATGTGCCGCACCTTCAACGAGATGATCGCCCAGATCGAGAAACGCGATCGGGAATTGGAGAAGCATCGGCATCATCTCGAGGAACTGGTCGCAGCCCGCACCGCCGACCTCGAGATCAAGACCCGCGAGGCTCAAGCCGCCTCCATCGCCAAGAGCGAATTCCTGGCGAACATGAGCCACGAGATTCGCACGCCGATGAACGGCATCCTTGGCATGACCGAACTGGCCCTGGGCACCGACCTGACGCCGGAACAGCGTGAATACCTCGAAATGGTCAAGTTGTCAGCCGAGTCGCTGTTGACGATCATCAACGACATCCTTGACTTCACCAAGATCGAAGCCCGCAAGCTGGAACTGGACCCGGTGGACTTCGATGTCCGCGAAACCCTTGGCGACGCTATCAAGCCGCTGGCCCTGCGTGCCCATGAGAAAGGTCTGGAACTGGCCGTGGACATCGCCCCGGATGTGCCGGAGGTCGTTCACGGCGACCCGGTGCGGCTGCGTCAAGTCGTCATCAATCTGGTTGGGAACGCTATCAAGTTCACGCAGCAGGGCGAAGTCGTCGTCCGGGTGACCACCGTGCATCGGCCACCCTCCGAGGACGGCGTGCCAAAGTCCCGTCTGACCGAGCCATTTGAACCGTCGGTCCCAAGCGAGGATTCGATTGTTCTGCACTTCTCGGTGCGTGACACCGGCATTGGCATTCCCAAGGACAAATTGCAACTGATCTTCGAGCCGTTCAGCCAGGCCGATGGTTCGACGACACGGCGGTTCGGCGGCACCGGGCTGGGTTTGACCATCAGCCAGCGGCTTGTGGAGATGATGGGCGGCAGGATTCACGTCGAAAGCGAGGTCGGCAAAGGCTCGGTGTTCAGCTTCTCGGCCGTGTTCCGCAAGCCGCAAGGCCAGCCGTTGCGCCGGCCGCGTCCGGCACGCGCCACCGTGCTGGAGAATATGGCCGTTCTCGTCGTCGATGACAACGCCACCAATCGCCGGATTCTTGAGGAAACTCTGCGAAGCTGGCGGATGAAGCCCACCTGCGTGGACGGAGCGGCCAGTGCCTTGGAGGCTCTCGACCGCGCCGCGGCCGAGGGCTGGAGTTATCGCCTCATTCTGCTCGACTGCATGATGCCGGAAACGGACGGTTTCCAGCTGGTCGAACTCATCCGTCAGCGTCCCAATGCACCGCGGGCAGCAATCATGATGCTCTCCAGCGCCCACGGCGTGGAATTCGCTGAGCGATGCCGACAACTTGGCCTGGCTGCTTACCTGATGAAGCCGGTCAAGCAGTCCGAATTGCTCGATGCTATTCTCAATGCCCTGGGTCTGTCCGTGGAGCGACGCACCGAAGCCCTCAGCGACCAAGGGCCACGTCTGGAGAGCCTGAAGATTCTGCTGGCGGAGGACAATCCCGTCAATCAACGGCTCATGGTCCGGTTGCTGGAAAAGGACGGGCATCATGTCACCCTGGCGAAGAATGGCCGCGAGGCGGTCGCCGCTCACGAACGGGATCAATTCGACGTGATCCTGATGGACTTGCAGATGCCGGAGATGGGCGGCATCGAAGCGATGAAGCTGATCCGGGAACGGGAAGCCACCAGCGGGAAACGGACGCCGATCATCGCTCTGACTGCTCATGCCCTCAAGGGCGACCGCGAAAAATGCCTCGAAGCGGGCATGGATGGTTACGTTTCCAAACCGGTGCAACCAGCCGCCCTGCGAGCCGAGATCGCCCGGGTTCTGGGAAGCGACGCTGAGCAACCCGCTGAAGCCGAGAATGAATGCGGCACGCCGATTCTGGATCTGGACACCGTCCTGGAACGGCTCGACGGCGACACACAGTTGCTTGAAGAGCTTTTGACCCTGCTGCTTCAGGATGCACGGCAGGATTTGGAGAGGCTGCGGGCCGAAGTGCCTGCCCGCAACAGCGAGGAGGTGCGGCGCATCGCCCATCGTCTCAAGGGGGCCTTCTCCAGCCTGTGTGTGGAACGGGCCGCTCAAGCGACCCGGGAGATCGAACAAGCCGTTCGGGATGGCCAATGGGACGCCGTCGCCAGACACGTCGAAATCTTGGAGCAGGCGGTCAACGACCTCGAAACGGAGTACCGCCAACTGCACACCGCCGCCACGGCTTGATCTTCCGCCGACGCAGCCTCATTGACACCGGCTTGTCAATCCGGGGAACTTCGGGACGCAGGCCCCTCCGGCACAATCCGGCCAATGCCAAAGTAAGTGAAGCCATACTCCCGCACTGCCATGGGATCGTAGAGATTGCGGCCGTCGAAGATCACCGGCTGCCGCATGAGCCGTCGCATGAGTTCGAAGTCGGGGTTGCGAAACTCCTGCCACTCGGTGACGATGACCAACCCATCAGACCCTTCCAACGCTCCGTAAGGCCGGTCGCAGTAGATGAGCCGGTCGCCGTAGATCGCCCGGACGTTGTTCATCGCCTCGGGATCGTGAACCCGCAGGGCCACTCCCTCGCGGAGCATGTCTTCGATCAGAACCAGTGACGGAGCCTCGCGGATGTCGTCGGTGCGGGGCTTGAAGGACAGGCCCCAGACGGCCAAGGTCTTCCCCTTCAAGCTGTCTCCGTAGAAAGCCCGAATCTTGTTTCCCAGCACTCGTTTCTGGGCTTCGTTGACGGCCAGCACGCTCTCGACGATGCGGGCTGACATGCCGTTGGCCCGCGCCATGGCGATCAGTGCCTGCACATCCTTCGGGAAACAACTGCCGCCCCAGCCCGGACCCGGGAAAAGAAACTGGAAGCCAATGCGGACGTCGTGGCCGATTCCCCGGCGAACGTCATTGATGTCCGCGCCCATCCGCTCGCACAGGTTGGCCATCTCGTTGATGAAGCTGATTTTGGTCGCCAGCATGGCGTTGGCAACGTACTTGGTCATTTCAGCGCTTTCCGGGGTCATGACCAGGAACGGCCGTTCGGTCCGCAGAAACGGAGCGTACAGGTCCCGCAGTGTCTGCTCGGCATAGCGGGTGCGGACGCCGACGACGACGCGATCCGGCTTCATGAAGTCCTCGACCGCGCTGCCTTCCTTGAGGAATTCGGGGTTGCTGGCCACGTCGAAACGATTCTGAGTCCGCTGCGAGAGGCGTTCCTGGAGGCGTCGGTTGGTGCCGACGGGAACGGTGCTTTTGAGCACGATCAGCAGCGGGGTGGTGCGTGAACTGCCACGGTTGAGGTAGTCGGCGATCTCATCGGCGACAGCCCACACGCTGCCGAGATCGGCCGAGCCATCATCGCCCTGCGGCGTACCGACACAGATGAAGACGATACGGGCTTTTTCCAGGGCATTGCTCATCGTGGTGCTGAAGTGCAGCCGATCCTCCTTGCGATTGCGCTGCACCAGTTCGAGCAGGCCGGGTTCGTAGATGGGCAGGCGGCCCGATTCAAGCACGGCGATCTTGCGGGCGTCCTTGTCCACGCAGGTGACTTCGTTGCCGCTCTCGGCCAGACAGGTGCCCGTGACCAGTCCGACGTAACCGGTGCCGATGACGACGATACGCATGGCTTCCTCGTCCGCTTGGGAGTGCCGGAACGTATTGTCGAATTACGGAACCGATGCCGCACGGCAACGGCCGACAGGACATCGCCGACATTTCACGGCGGCTTTCGACGACTTTCATCCCGTCGTCACTTCCCCTGAAGCGTTTACCGCGTATAGTGATGCCGAAGTCGGTTGTATCCGACAGATACCCGTCTCGCTGATGGAAACATTGTCCCAAGGAGAATCACGATGTCAGGGCACACTAGTTTCAGAAGCTTCGTGTCCGTTGCCGCCGTGCTCTTGGCGGCCCTCTCCTCGGCCTATGCCGACGACGCCGTCGAGGCCCGTAAGATCATCGAACGGGCCATCGAGGCCAGCGGCATGGAAAAATTCGCCAAGGACACCGGCACGACGTTAAAGGGCAAAGGCACCCTTAATCTCATGGGAGCGATGGTCCCCTTCACGATGACCGGCTACTTCCAGATGCCCGACAAGTCCCGTGGGGAGATTCACATCGACGTGATGGGCCAGCAGCTTGAGATCATCAACATCTTCAACAAAGACAAAGGCTGGGTCAAAATCGCCGACAATGTCATCGAGATGGCACAGGACCAGATCGACGAGGCCAAGGACTCCACTTACAACACTTATATCACCAGCCTCTTACCCCTGCGGGAACCGACGTATCAGCTTTCCACGCTGGGCACCACCAAGGAAAACGGCATGGAACTGGTCGGCGTCCTGGTCAAGGCCAAGGACAAGCCCGACGTAAAACTCTGGTTCGACAGCAAGACGAGGCTTCTGGTCAAGACTCAGATGAAGACCAAGGACGGCACCACCGGCCAGGAAGTGAACGAAGAATCCTATCTGTCTGATTATCGCAACTCGAAGGGAGCGAAGATCGCCTTCAAATACAAGACCCTGCGCGACGGCAAGGTTCTACTCGAAGCGGAATTAGAGTCTTGGGAATCGGTACCCAAGCATCCCGATTCGCTGTTCGAGAAGCCTTGACGACATCCTGCTGATCTTGAGAAGCCCAAAGGCCCGGAATTCCCTCAACGGGAATCCGGGCCTTTCTGTTGTCGTGCGCCATTTTGCCGATAGGCGAGATAATCAGGTGAGATTCAGAGGTCCTCCGCCACAGTAGTCTGGATTGCCAAAGCGTTCGATGCGGTGTCCGAAGCCGTGAGCCAAGGCCATCAGCAGGCGATTGTGAGGCACTCGCTTGAGCTTCAACGACCGCCCCATCTTGAAGTCCAGACCATTGCCAACCATTACGAACGGCGTGTTATCCAGCGTATGCGAGTTGCCTTCGCCCAGTTCGTTGGTCCAGACGATCAGCGTGTTGTCGAGCAGGGTGCCCTCGCCGCCCGGCTCCGGCGTGCTGGCCAGTCTTTCCGCCAGGTAAGCGATCTGCTCGGCGAACCAGCGATTGATCCGGGTGAGCTTGTCCGTGGCTTCCTTGTTGGAGAACGGCTCGTGAGACAGTTCGTGATGCCCCTCGTTGACGCCGATCCACCGCATCTTGGCCTGTCCGACCGAATTTGTGTACTGGAGCGTGGCGATTCGGGCGAAGTCGTTCACAAAGCTGTTGACCAGCAGGTCCATCTGCATCCGGCTGATGCGGGGCATGTTGTCGTTTTCTTCGCGGATACCCGGCTCCAGTTCGGGAAGGGCGTGACCGGCCTTGGCCTCGGCGTCCGCCTTGAGTTCCTGTTCCAGCTGGCGGACAAAGCCGGCGTGTTCTTCGAGCAGGCGGCGGTCGGCGGCGCTGACGGCCTGGCTGACCTTCTTCAGGTCTTCCTGGACCTCATCGAGGACGCTGGCCAACGCCGCGCGGTCCTTGGTCCGACCGTAGAGCTTGCGGAACATCTGGTACGGATCATCGATCGGGGAGACGGGCTTGTTCGGCCCGGCATAGACCATCCGCGTCCAAGTATCGGCCCGCTCCGGCACCAGGACGCCGAACTCCAATGAGCCGAAGCGCGTGCGGGTTGCGGGGTCGGCCTGAAGGAAGTTCTTGATCTCCTGGTCGATAGAAATGCCGGAGGCCCAACCGGCCGGTGTGTGCGATCCGCCCTGGATGTTACCCGGGAACAACTCGATGCCGGTCAGCAGGCAGCCGATGCCCCGCATGTGATTGTCGCCGTCGCCGCGGACCTTGTCGCAGACGCCGTGCAGGATCAGCATCCGATTCTTGAACGGTTCCAGCGGCTTCAGGCTTTCCTTGAGGGTGAACTCGGTCCCTTCCTCGTCGGGCCAGAAGGTCATGGGCACGACGCCGTTGGGAGAGAAAACGATAACCAGACGCTGCTTCCGCCGGGTCTGGTTGGCAAAGCCGAGGCTGGGCAGGTTGAGAATGAACGGCAGACTGGCCGCTCCAAGTCCCAGCGTGCGGATGAACTCCCGTCGGGATGTGATCTGCGTCATGGTCCGGTTCTCCTCTCTTGGGCGATCCTCATGTCCGAGCAGATTCAGTTTAGCCTCCCTGCTTGTCCTTTCCCAGCTCCGAATGGCCGCGAGGAGCGGCTCGGACGGCGATCTCGACGGCCAGACGGCGAATGTCGAAGTCGCCGGCGGCGAAGCTCTTTTGCAACTCGGCTAAGGTCTCGGGTCCGTAGGCCCGCACCGGCTGCTGGATCAGATGATGGAACATCTGTTCGATGAACGCGGCGTGGGCTTCGTCGCTCTTGACCAGGAAATCGGCCAGTTGGCGAGCGCCGCGAACTTCGACCAGTTTTCCGGAGCGAGTGCGATAGCTGCCGGAGGCGTCCACAGGTTTGCCGTTGTCTTCCTGGCGGTATCGACCCACGGCGTCGAAATGCTCCAGGGTGAAGCCCAGCGGATTGATGATGCCGTGGCAACTCATGCACTGGGCCGGCTGCGTTTGCAAGACGACCCGCTCCCGTGTGGTCAGCGTCGGATGGAGATCCGCAGGCAACGGGGCAATCGCCTCCGCCGGCGGCCGCAGCGACACGCCAAGAATGCCCCGGGCCAGGAAGACGCCCCGATGGATCGGCGAACTCTCCTTGGCATGAGCGAAGCTCGTCATCAGATACGGATGAGTCAGCACGCCCGCTCGATGCTCGGCGTCCATCGGCACCGGCACGAAGCCCGACGATCCTTCGGGCAGGGCCAAACCGTAAAACTTCGCCAGCCGTTCGTTAAGCCACACCCGTTCTTCCAGGAGAAATCGGCGATAATCGCTTTTGTCCGAACTCAGCACGTCGTCGAGGAACAGTTCCAGCGACGTTCGCAGATCGGCGATGACGGCGGCATCGAAGCCCGGAAAGCGCATGGGATCCTTGGAAACATCCAGACCGTGATCGGCCCGGGTCCAATGGAGGAGAAATTCGCGTAGCTTAGCCGTGGCGCGGAGATCGCGGATCATGCGCTCGGCCTGCGCCCGGAGGTGATTCGGGTCATGGAGTTCTCCGGCCCCTGCGGCGCGAAGCAGTTCAGCGTCCGGCAACGAGTCCCACAGGGCGAACGACAAGCGGGCGGCCACGTCGTAGCCGTCGTTCTCGCCGCCAATCTCACGGAACCAGAAGCGCGGCGACTTCAGGGTCAATAGCACCACCCGCTTGACGGCAAGATCGGGATCCGCTTCGCCCTCGAACTGGCGATCCACCAGGGCAGCCCATTCGGAACTTAAAGGCCGTCGGAAGGCCCGCTCGGCGAAGCGACGGGCAAAGTCGCGGAGCTTCTGGACGCGCTCCGGGTTCGGTGCGGAAGGTTGCTTATTGTCAAACGAAATCGCGGCGGGATCGCCGGACGGCGGACGAGGTCGGCGATCAACCTGACGGACGCCGGCCAGTTCGTCGAGATGGTCAGCCACATAATTCGCCGTCTGGATCGCGGCTTCGGTGGTAGCGTCGTCCCATTCCTTGGAGACGGTCGTGCCGCGCTCCCAACCGAGGCTGCGGTCATCGGGCGGGAATGGCGTCGAGCAGACGAACACCTCCGGGCCTTGGGCCGGAACCAGATGCCGCTGCGGGATCACTTCCACGACACGGCCCGGCTTCCGCCACAAGAGCCGTATGCTGGCAGGGGCCGAGGGCGGTTTTTCCTTCTGCTTCTGCGAGTCGTCCACGCCTTGCTTTGATTTGGAGAATTCCAAGCGGAGGGGATAGCAGCGACCGGCCAGCAGATAGATGCTGCCCCGATATTCCGTCTCATTGCCTGATTTGACCCAGGCGTCAATGAGGGGTTGCTTGAGGTCGTTAACCCAGAGCCGGCAGGCATGTTCAGTGCGGACGACGAATTCATGCTCGCCGGTGTCGGTCGCCAGTACCGAACCATTCCAACGGATGGAGAACTCGTGCGGCTCGATCTTCTCGGCCACGGGAGCAGCGGTGCCGAAGTCGAAGTCCACCTGGGGATCGAGCCGTTCGAGGGCCAGCGCTCGGCGGTCCATGCGACGTCCCGAGTAGTAGGCCGCTTGCAGGCCCCGCTCCTGGGGTGGCTTGAAGGTGCCGCGGAAGGTGCCGACGAGATCGGCCAGCACCTGGCGCGTCTGCCGCACGGTCAACCGGGCCAGTTCGATCCGCGCCGGGCGGTTGCGTTCCCGGGCCACGGCAGAGTAGAAGCGGTCGTGAATGTAGCGGGCGACAGCCTCGGCTTCCTCTCGGGAAAGCGAGCCGGGGCTGTCCTCCGGCATGGTCTTGGCGATGAGGTCGGTCAGTTCGGGGACAGCCAGATCACCCTCCAGGGTGCGGGCATACTTCTTGGTTCCCTGGCCCTGGTCGCCGTGACACTTGGCACACGACGCCTGATAGATTTTGGCCCCGTCTTTCTGGGCAGCGGCACAAGCCGAAACCGGCTCGCTGAGCGAAACGGCCGTGGCTGCCAGAAAAAGGCAAAGCATGCTCAGCGGTTTGCCAAGCCTTTCGGGGCTTTGAAAACTCTTCCGGTCACTCATGATGCATCCCTCGGGCGGGACGACTTCGGGCAGGGTTACGTCTGGCGAGGATTCTTGATCACTCAAGATTAGTGTCCGGGCATTTCTCGGGAGCGTCAAGCAACGACCCGGGAAAAAAACTCCCAGGAACCATGCAGCTCCCGGGAGGATGGTTGGCCTGATTGGGCCGGGTTTACTTGTTCTTCTTGTCGCCGGACTTGTTGCCGCCCCCGCCACCAGACCGGGGGATGCCTCCGCCGACGCTCGGCTTGCCTGATCCGCCGCCGACGTTGGGGACGTTGGGCTTGATCGAACCGCCGCTCCTGGGAGCGACGGGGTTGTTGCTTCCGCCGCTCTTCGGCACATTCGGGCTGCTGCTATCGCCGATCTTTGGTGCCGTGGAGCCACTCCCACCGCCGCTCTTGGGGGCACTGGGACCGCTGCTACCCTGGTTCGGGACCAAGGGGCTGTTACCCCCACCACTCTTGGGAGGATCGAAGCGCTTCGGCTGCGTCCCGGAACCGCTGCCCGGATTCGACGGGTTCGGATTCGAGATGCCTCCCGTTCCGGAGCTGCCCTTGTTTGATTTCGGCACATCGGGACCTTTATTCGACCCAGTATCGGAACCGATCCTTGGAACTCGATCGCTCGGTTTATCCTGAAGCGGCTTGTTGCCGAGTCCCTTGTCGGACTGTGCCTTGTTTTCCGGCTTGGCGTCCCTGGATGCGTCGCCGAGTGGCTTGCCGGACTTGGGCTTGTCGTCGGTCGGATTGGCTTTCCGGTCCACGATCCCGGAACTCCCAGCGTTCGGAATCCGGGTCGCTTCACCGAGGCCCTTTTTCTCCGTGTCGCCCTTCTTGGAGTCGTTCTTTGCGGAGCCGGCTTGCTTGATGATCTCCTCCGGCTTGACAGGCACGGGCGGTGGAGGCGGAGCCGCTCTCTTGGCCGACTCGCCAACCGGCTTGTCCTTGTCGGCGGCTCGCACCGGCGGAGCATCGAGCTTGATGCGCTTTGGCTCAGCGGACTTGTTTCCGCCGTCGCTCTTGGCCAGCAAGGTCGCTTCCTGCTTCTCCCGCTGTCGGGCCAACTGAGCGATGCGTTCCGCGGAGTTCCGTTCCTTCTCCAGCCGATCGGCGTCGAGCTTTTCGAGCTTGACCACCTTTTCATTGACCTTGGTGACGGGAGCCAGCATGGTCACGTTGTTGATCTGCGTGACGTTGACCTCCTTCTTGACCCGCACCTGGTTGATGATCGTGTTCTGCTGGACCAGCGTGACCGGGGGACGAGGAGCGGTCCCGATGAACCGGGCCTCGTACAACCCGCACAGATCACGCTCCCAGATCGGATTGCGGCAGTAATGGATGTGATGCACCCGGTAGAAGCCGAAGAGGGGATCGTAGCAACGGCCGATCCGGAAATGCACCCAGCTGACATATCCCCGGCTGCGCCAGGTCACGTCGAAGTAGTCGCCGAAGCAGTACCAGCCGCAATGCGGATGCACGAACAAAGCGGTCATCAAGCAGCGGTCGTTGATTACGTAGCAGGGGGTGTACACGAAGCGGACGCCAGGAGCGAAGACGACGGCCCGATCAATGCGGCAGGGAGCGAACAGCAACCCGCGGCAGTGCAACGGGTAGTCCCAGTAGCCCTCGACGTAGACAAAGCCGCACGGCGTCCAGACATAGTGAGCGGGCACCCAAACCCAGCCGGGCCGATAGACACACCAGAATCCCGGCCGCCACACGTAGCGATATTCGACCCAGACCCAGTTGCCGGGAATGAACACGGCGTCTTCCCGTGGCCGGGGCGGCTCCGCTTCGGGAATCCGCTCCGGAGGCACGGGCAGCACGGGGAGGTCCTGCTGATCCTCGACGGCCCAGAAGCCCGGCACCCACTGCCAGCCGCCGACGGCGCGGTGATACCGGCCCGGAACCCAACGTCGCCCCGGAGGCACGTTCCGCCAGATGCCGCTGACCCACAGGTAGTCCTGACTTTCCTCGTCCCAGGCCCAGTAGCCAGGGATCCATTGCACGTTGTCGCCTTCCGGTTTCTGGGCGGGAGGCAGTTCTTCGACAGGTTGCGGAGGCTCCTTCGGAATCAGCGGGCCGGGCTTGGGAACTGCGGCGGCTCCAGGAGCGGCGTAGGCTTCGTGAACCGGCCCTTTGCCCAACGGCTGCACGCCGGGCTGAGGCTCGGGAAGATCGTCGGCTTGGGCCACGGCTGCGGCATCAACCACGCCGGCATCCTCAGCATCCGGAGGGGGAACCGGATCGGCCCCTTCGATGCCGAGATTGAGCAATAGCCCCAGTCCTAAAGACATCAACAGTGCCGGTACGAAACGACTCCGCATGGTTGTCTCCTGTGGCGCGTCAGGGAGGTATCCGACCCGAAAACGCACCGAACCGCGGAACTTGCGCAAGATTGATAAATCGAAGTGCCGCCGCTGAAGCAAATCCGCTTTTCATCATACTCGGCAGGGGGAATCCGGGCACTGTGAAAATCCGAGGCCTTGCGACCCGTGGCATCCGACGGTGGGGTATAATGCCGTCGTTTGGGTGGAGTCAATCCGATGTGAAAACATCACGAGGGCATTCGTCTCGACTCCGCCAAACATGGGGAGGATCGCTGATGCGGCAAGGCTGGCGTGTCTTCGGAAGCTACATGACCTTTGCGGGAACTTTGCTGGTTGTTCTCAGTTTTACGGGGCTGGCGGTTTCCCGATCCACGAACTCGGCCGCACCCGCCAAGCCGCCACCGAGCAAGGTCGAGGAAGTCAAGGAAGTTTTGCACGGCGTCGAAATCATCGACCGCTATCGCTGGCTGGAAGATCAGAACGCCCCGGAAACTCGGGAGTGGATCAAGGCTCAGAACGAGTACACGGAATCGCTTCTGGGACCGCGGAAGGAACGGGAATACCTCCGCGAACGCCTGGCCCAGTATCTTAAGATCGACACCATCGGCATGCCGGTGGAAGCCGGGGGACGGTATTTCTTCGCGAAAAGAAAGGCCGACCAGGACCTGTCCGTCATCTACATGCGGCAGGGTTTGACCGGCAAGGATGAAGTGCTGATCGACCCACATCCGCTCAGCCCGGACAAGACCGTCAGCGTCAGCCTTCTGGACGTTTCCCCGGACGGCAAGCTCATGGCTTACGGCGTCCGCAGCGGCGGCGAGGACGAAATCGTCGTCCGCTTCTTCGACGTGGACGCTCGCAAAGATCTGGCCGATGTCTTCCCCCGTGCCCGGTACTTTGGCGTCCAGATTACCCCGGATCGCAGCGGCGTCTATTACACCCACTTCGACAAGGCCGTCGGTCCCCGAGTCTATTACCACGTCCTGGGCAAACCGATGAGCGAAGACGTGGAGTTGTTTGGCAAGGGCTACGGGCCGGACAAGATCATCTCGGCCAGCCTCTCGGAGGACGGCAAGCACCTGCTTTTGACGGTGATGTACGGCTCCGCGGCGAAGAAGACCGAAGTCTGGTACATGGACGCTATCCGCAGGGGACCGATCCAGCCGATCGTCAATGACATCGAAGCCCGCTTCATCGGCCGCTTCGCCGGGGATCTGCTGCTCCTCCAAACCAACTGGCAGGCCCCGAACGGCCGCATCCTCAAGGTGGATTTGAAGAACCCCGCTCGCAGCGATTGGAAGGAAATCGTGCCGGAAAGCAAGTCCGCCTTGGTAGGTGTCTCTCCCGTGGGTGGCAAGCTGTTCGCCAACTATCTCGAAAACGTCAATTCGCGGGTCAAGATTTTCGACCTCAATGGTAAACACCTGGGCGACATCGCGTTTCCCAGCCTTGGCACGGTGAGTGGCATCAGTGGTTGGTGGACCAAACCCGAGGCATTCTACTCGTTCAGTTCGTTTCTCGTGCCTTCGACGATCTACCGCTACGACACGGCCACCGGTGAAACCAGCGAGTGGGCGCGGATCCAGGTTCCCATCGACACCGACCGCTTCGAGGTGCGTCAGGTCCGGTATCCGTCCAAGGATGGGACCATGATTCCCATGTTCCTCGTGTATCCCAAGGGGTTGAAGCTAGACGGCAACAATCCGACGCTGCTGACCGGCTACGGCGGGTTCAACATCAGCCGCACGGCGACGTTCTCGGCTTTGGCCGCGATCTGGGTCGAGAACGGCGGCGTCTTCGCCCTGCCGAATCTCCGGGGCGGCGGTGAGTTCGGTGAGGAATGGCATCGCGCTGGCATGCTGGAAAAGAAGCAAAACACCTTCGACGACTTTATCGCCGCCGCCGAGTGGCTCATCGCCAACAAGTACACCCGGCCCGAAAAACTGGCCATTTCCGGCGGAAGCAACGGCGGTCTCCTGGTCGGAGCCGCGCTCACACAGCGGCCCGAGCTTTTCCAGGCGGTTGTCTGCTCGGTTCCGCTGCTCGACATGCTGCGTTATCACAAGTTCCTCGTGGCCCGGTTCTGGGTGCCCGAGTACGGGTCGGCGGAGGATCCCGAACAGTTCAAGTACCTTTATGCCTACTCGCCGTACCATCGCGTGAAGCCCGGCGTGAAATACCCGGCGGTGCTGTTCATTACCGGGGACGCGGATACCCGGGTTGATCCGCTCCATGCCCGCAAAATGACGGCATTGCTCCAGGCGGCGACCGGCTCGGATCGGCCGATCCTGTTGCACTATGACACCAAGGCTGGCCACTCCGGCGGCAAGCCGATCTCGAAGACCATTGACGACCTCAGCTACGAGCTGACGTTTCTGTTCTGGCAACTGGGCGTGGAGGTTCACAACCGCAAGTAGATTTGCCGCTTTTCCAAGTAGCGGACGAAGACCCAGCAAATGCCCAGAAACAAGGCGAACATTCCAGCCACATACCAGGCGGGAGAGTCCTTCGGGGTGAACGGCTTGATGGCATTGTCCACGACGTCATGGATCAGGTAGGCCGCTAAGGCGTTGGAGCCAAAGGTGCGGAAGATGCCCACCTGCCACCCGCGGCCGTCAGACAGCACGACGAAAAGACCGTACAAGGCAAGCGAGAAACCGGCCCCAAAGAGCAGATAGGTGACGCTGCCGGCGCGCTGGCTCATGGTCATGAGATTGTTCGGCGGGTGAGGCGGGACGTGGACCAACGGCAACGGCCCCCATTCCCAGCCGACGTCGTCGCCCCACCGGAACGGCTTGATGACCAGGCAGCTGAGCAGGTACGCCGTCACCATGATCACGAAGCCCCACAGGAAAAAGCGCAACGCCGTCGGCGTGACTGATTGAGTGCCGCTCGCCGGCTCCGAGAGTTTCACCATCGCATCACAGGCCAGCGAACCGGCCAGCAAGGGGATTGTCCAGGTCAGGAAGCCGAGCGGCCCGCCGTCGATGCCCCGCGGCTCCGTATGGACCCAGACATAATTTGACCACGTGGACCAGCCAAAGGACAGCAGCCAATGGATCGTTCCCGATGCCAGGGCGAAGAGTATCCGCAGCCAGGCTGGTCCGCCGATGACCGGGAGCACCCACAGCGAGGTCACGCCGATGTGCGTCAGCGTCTGAAAAAGGCTCCGCTTCCACGACGACCCCAGCACGCCCCACACGCCGAGCTGCTCCATCTCGGACCAGCTTTCGTACCGTCCATCCAGGTGATAAACCACCGCACCCAGAAGGATCAGACCCAGCGACCGGCGGATGACATGACCGATCGCCGACCACGCTCCGTGAGTTTTCCAGCGCCGCAGAAAAGTGAGCCGATAGGCGAACCCGACGGCGAAGAAGAAGCCCGGCATGATCGTGTCGGCGTAGCTGCAATAGCTATGGTTGTGCTTGAGCACGCCGGGAACGACCTGAAACGCCCCGACGAAGTTCACCAGCAGCATCCCCAGCACCGTGTAGCCGCGGAACTGATCCAGCGAGGCGATCCGCCAGGACGATTCGCGTGCCGATGCCGTGGCCGAACTCATGTCCGCTCCCATCGACGTCCGCCTTCAATTGCCGCCGTCGGCTCGGCTATTGTACAATCGCCGTCAAAGGAACCGTGATTTCGCCGAGGATTTGATCGGCGCGGCGAAGTCTGACGGCTGCACGGGAGAATCACGGATGCTCGGAACGACGCTGGATGCCAGGGCCTTTCTGGAGCGCGTGGGGCGGGAATTGCTTCGCCTCGACCTGACCCAGGTTCAGGCCCTGGCCGACGCCATTTACGAAAGTTACGTCCGCGACCGCTTCGTATTCATCTGCGGGAATGGCGGCAGCGGCTCCAATGCGTCGCATTTCTGCGAGGATCTCGGCAAGAGCACGTTGCGGCGGGAAGATTTCGACAACGACGCCAAGAAACGCCTCAAGGTCCTCAGCCTGACCGACAACACCCCGTACATCCTCGCCTGGGCCAACGACGAAGGCTTCGACCGGGTCTTCGTCGAACAGCTTAAAAACCTCGCCAGTCCCGGCGATCTCCTCATCGCCATCAGCGGCAGCGGCAACAGTCCCAACATCCTGCGGGCAGTCGATTGGGCCAATCGCCACGGACTGCGGACCTTCGGCTGCACCGGCTTCGACGGCGGCAAGCTGAAGAACCTGGCCCACCAATGCCTGCACGTCCCCCTGGACGACATGGGCATGGTCGAGTCCATTCACCTGACCGTTTTCCACTGGGTCTTGGACAATCTCCACGGGCGCATTTCGCTCGGCGGCGTCCCGTATGCTCCGGCAACGGCCCATCAGGTGGCAGGACGATCGTGACAGTGGGGTGACATTCACCCGATGATCGACTTGCGGCGGGAAACGTAATCCCAGACGACATACCGATCCAGGTCCCGCCCGGCACAGAAGAACACCCGGCCTCGAGTGGATTCCGCCAACCGATAGGCGAAGCGAACGTCTTCCTCGGTCTGATTCCAGTTGTTGATGAGGAAGATGTTGATGGTGATGCCTGCCTGGGCACAGCGCATCCCTTCGCGGAGAGTCCATTCCTCAGTGCGACCCGTCGGCGGATACATGAGATGCAGCACGGAGCCTTCGAAGTGGGCCGTCGGCAGGCCGTCGGTGATGAGGATGATCTGCCGGTTCGGCGTGTCCTGCGCGCTGAGGAACTGCCGACCGAGTTGCAACGCATGTTGGATGTTCGTGAAGTGCGGCGGAATCATCATCTCGGTGATGTCCGGGTCGCTCATATCCGCCGTCAACCGCACGACCGGATCGAAGATCGTGATCGGCTTGTACATCAGATTGGGAATCTCCGAGACGTGCCGCGGCTTGGCGAAGGTGTACATCTCGATGAACTGGAGGAAATCGCCCGGATACTCGCTGCGGATCAGCCCATCGAGCGCCAGCCCCATCCGCTTCACGTTGACGTACTGCCCGTTGTAGCGCATCGAGCCGCTCATGTCGAGCAGCACCGCCGTAGCGCACTTGGGATTGTTTCGGGTGCGATGAACGACCAAGTCGTCCTGCTTCATGCGAATCGGAACACCGGGGCCGTCCCGGAGCAGGGCGTTGACGAAGGACGAGGGCAGGTCGAGATGGGCGACGGAGTCGCCGAACTCGTAGGGCTTGGTCTGCTGAAGCTCGACCGCTCCTTCGCCCACCACCGGCCCCTGGTGCCGACCGGAACGCGATTCCTGAAGCTGCTCGAAGATCCGCGACAGGAGCTTGGATTGGAACAGTCGATAGGCCTTCGGGGTCAATTGCAGGGTGCCGCGTCGGCCCTGTTCGATTCCCTGCTGTTCCATCTGTTCGCGGAGGTAGTTCTGAATCTGTTCCTGGAGCGCGCCGAGGCGGCGGATGTCGCCCGGTTCCAGGAACTGGATCAGTTCCTCCATGTCGATGATGCCGATCTGGGCGGTCTTGAGTGCTTCTTCTAGCTGCTTGATGAGTTTGTCAATGATCTCCAGCTCGTGCTTGACCGCCAGGGCCTCCTCGACGGTCAGCGGCGTCCGGCCCGTGAACTCGTACTTGGCAGCCAGTTCGTCAATCTGATACTTCTCAGCCAGTCGTTCGAGGAGTTGGAGCAATTGTCGTCCGAAGGCGCTGCGTTCGCCGCCGGCGCGGTACCAGAGGGTTTCCAGGTCCCGCAGCTGTTCGTCGCGGACGGCTTCCCGGAAGGCGTCCGCGAGATGGGCGGGTGGTTGCATCCGCTCGGCCAGCCGATGGAAGGCCCGATGTGCCTCGGCTTCGGCGTGTCTGGTTTCGCACGTTTCGAGAATCTTCCGCTTGCGTTCGCGGAGGATTTCGATCAGGGCTTCGATGCTCGCACCAAACCCCTTGATCTGGCTGGGGTCGATGCGGACGGCGCGGGCCAGTTCTTCCTCCGTAAGCCGCCGCGTACTGCCGTACATCAGCAGATGTTCCATTGCCGGCGTGACCAGGTCCGGAGGCGGCTTGGTCGGACTGGGAAACTGGACCGGATCGTAGCGCTGGTAGGTGTGGATGATGCCGCCCAGACAGTCGCGGGTAGTCATAGACATTCGCCTCGAAGTCCCGACGGCATGGCCCCTAGCCGATTAATTGCCGAAACTGTTCGAAAAGGTACGAGCTGTCATGCGGTCCCGCCGACGCTTCCGGGTGATATTGCACGCAGAACAACGGCTCGCTGCGATGCCGGAAGCCTTCCAAAGTCTGGTCGTTGAGGTTGATGTGCGTCGGCTCCAGGAAGCGGGGTAGGGAGTTTAGTTCCAGAGCAAAGCCGTGATTTTGCGTGGTGATTTCGACCCGGTTCGTCTGGTAATTGAGCACCGGCTGATTGGCTCCACGATGCCCGAACTTAAGCTTGAACGACCTCGCTCCCAGGGCCAATCCCAAAAGCTGGTGGCCCAGGCAGATGCCAAAGATGGGCTTCTTGCCGACCAAGCCCCGGATCGTTTCCAAGGCGTAACCGAGTGCTTCGGGATCGCCCGGCCCGTTGGACAGGAAAATGCCGTCGGGCTTGTGCGACAGAACTTCTTCCGCCGTCGCGGTGCCGGGCAACACCGTGACCTGACAGCCGACCTGCACCAGGCAGCGCAGGATGTTCCACTTCATGCCGAAGTCCAGGGCGACGACGTGGCAATCGAGCGGCCGGGCTGGCAGCATTTCCGAGGCGAACCGGCTGACGTACCCCTCCGCCCAGCGGAAAGGCCGGCTCGGCAGGACTTCCCGAACCAGATCCCGACCGACAATGCTCGGCGCGGTGCGGGCTTTGTGGACCAGCGAGGCGTCGTCCAGATCGGTCGTCGAAAGTACGCCGGTCATCGCTCCGCGGATGCGGATGCGCCGCACCAAGGCCCGGGTGTCCACGCCCTCCAGTCCGATGATGCCGTGCTGCTTGAGATAGACGTCCAGGGAACTTTCCGCCCGGAAGTTGCTCGGCTCCCGGGACAATTCCCGCACAACAAAGCCCTCGACCTGCGGCCGACCCGACTCAGCGTCTTCCGGATTGACCCCGTAGTTGCCGATGTGCGGATAAGTCATGGTCACGATCTGGCCCTTGTACGACGGGTCGGTGAGCACCTCCTGGTAGCCGGTCATGCTCGTGTTGAAAACGACCTCGCCGAAGCGTTCGCCTTCCGCTCCGAAGGCCCGCCCGGTCAGGACCGTCCCATCTTCCAGGGCTAATTTGGCCAATGCCATGCCGAAAACTCCTGCGCATAGCAGCACGGTGCCAGACCGAAGCACGATCCGGCTGCCGTGTTTCCTTCCTCCATCATAGGGAGTCGCTAGTCCATTCTTCCAGCCGCCGGGATCTAGACCTTGCGAATCACGCCGATAAGCGTCCCCAGAATGCGGATGTCCTCGCCCGGCTCGACAAAGATCGGAGCGTAGTTGCCGTTGGCAGGCTCCAGCCGAATCCGATTCCGCTCCTTGAAAAACCGCTTGAGCGTCACTTCGCCGTCCACCATCGCCACGACCCGTTCTCCGTTGCGTGCCGTCTCCTGCTTCTCGATGATGACATAATCGCCGTCCTGGATATGGTCTTCGATCATCGAGTTGCCGCGGACTTTCAGGGCGTAGCGATTGTCGCCGAGGAACATGGCGTGGAGGTCGAGGTATTCGTCGGTGGTCTGGACCGCCAGGGTGGGAAAACCGGCAGCGACTCGACCAAGCAACGGAATGGCCAACTGACCGGGCCGATATCCGACCAGTTGAATTGCGCGGGCCGAAAAGCCCTGACGCTGAATGAACCCCTTCTTTTCCAGCGCCTTGAGGTGGCACATTACGCCATTGGGCGATTTAATGCCGAAATGCGCACCGATTTCCCGAACCGTCGGCCCGTAGCCTCGGCTCTCGATCTTTTCCTTGATGAACTGATAGATTTCTTTCTGCCGCTTGGTCAACGTAGTGTTTATCGTGGTAAGATTCGGCATGACTGAGTCCTCCGTCGTCAATCCGGCCCCTTAAGCGATGGGATCATGAACTAGAGTATATAACATACGTCCGTACACAGGGAAAGACCATAGGCCGGAATTTTTGCCCGGGCTGGCCGCCCAGGGGCCGATCGGATCAAAGAGACTTGTTCGACCATGTTGGGTGACGCGATTCAATGCTTAATCGAGCGGCGTGATCTTCCCCAGGAGGTCATGGAGCAGGCAATGCACGCCTTGATGGCTGGACAGGCCGGCGAGGCCGAGGCCGCGGCGTTCTTGACTGCCCTGCGGATGAAGGGCGAAACGGCCGCAGAATTGGCTGCTGGAGCACGGGTGCTGAGGCAGCACATGGAGCCTTTGCAAATCGGCGATCGGCAGGCCGTGGACACCTGCGGGACCGGCGGGGACCACAGCGGCACGCTAAACCTCAGCACCGCTGCTGCCTTCGTGGTGGCCGGGTGCGGAATTCCGGTGGTCAAGCACGGCAATCGGGCGGTGTCGAGCCGCAGCGGGAGTGCGGACGTTCTCACTGCCTTGGGAGTTCGTGTAGACGTGGCTCCCGAAGCAGCCCGCCTTTGCCTGGAAGAGGCGGGCATGGCATTCTGCTTTGCCCCCCGTTATCATCCGGCCATGAAGCACGTCGCCAAGGTGCGACAAGCACTCGGCTTCCGGACGTTGTTCAATCTCTTAGGCCCGCTCTGCAATCCTGCTCGGGTGCGATATCAGCTTCTCGGCGTCGGTCGGCCCGAACTTCTAGACCTGATGGCCGAGACGCTGGGTCGCCTGGGTGGCACGGAAGCGTTCGTCGTCCACGGCAGCGATGGACTCGACGAGGTGTCCCTATCCGGTCCGACGCAGGTTCGCTGGGTCCGTAAGGAAGGGATCGAAAAGCGGACCTGGACGCCGATGGATTTTGGCTTGCCGTCGCACTCCGTCGAGAGCATCCGAGTCCGAGATGCCGCGGAAAGCGCAGTTCGCATCAAAGCGGTGTTGCAGGGGGAACACGGACCCGCGAGGGACTTCGTGGTGGCCAATGCCGCCGCGGTATTAGTTTTGGTCGGCGTCGCTGACGATCTTCGAAGCGCAGCAGCCCGAGCGGCACAAGCCATCGACGCCGGCCAGGCCCAAGCTGTGCTTCGGGGACTGATTCGCGTCACCAATACGGATCCGGCTGCCGGCCAGGTACGACCGGGAAATCGGGAAGGAAGCCATGAGTCAAAAGCTCATCCTCGTGACGGACATGGGAATTGATGGTGCCTTCGCGGCGACGGTCGCCCTGTACGACAGCCGCTTCGACGTGCTGGCCTTGTGCGCTTCGGCCGGCAACATCCCGGCGGAACAAGCCACGCGCAACGTGCAGATCTTTGTGGAAAACGTCGATCCGCCCAAATGGCCCCGGGTGGGGGAGGCGGTGCCCGTGAAGTTCACTCTGGACGCCCGGGAGCTCCACGGGCCAACCGGCTTCGGTCATGCTGAGTTCCAGTGCGCTCAACTCCATCACCATCATCCCGCCGACAAGCTGCTGGTGGACCTCGTGCATCAGGAGCCAGCCGAGGTCACGCTGGTGGTTCTTGGCCCATGTACCACGGTGGCTCGGGCCTTGGATCGGGACGGCGAGTTTCAGCGGCTGGTAAAACAGATGGTCATCGTGGGTGGTACCTGGCACGAACCCGGCGATGCCGGGCCGGTTTCGGAATTCCATTTCACCTGCGACCCGGAAGCCGCTCGCCAAGTGCTGCGGGCCAGCGTGCCGATCACCGTGCTGCCGCTCGACGTGACCCGACACGCCTTGTTTTCGCCCACCGAACTGGCGGACCTTCCTTGCGGACAGTCCCGCGGCTGCCGGTTTCTCCGCAGAATCGCCCCCTTCGGCGTGCAGGCCAGCGCTCAACATCTTGGCATCGAGGGGTTCTTCCTGCGCGACTTGCTCGGCATCGTGTTTCTAGCGGTTCCTCAGGCGTTCAAGACCCGACCTGTCCATGTCGACGTGGAAACCCGAGGCGAATTGACTCGGGGCATGAGCGTGGTCGACGAACGCCGTCATCACGGCAAGCCCAACGCCCAGTGGGCTTATGATGTGGACATGAAACTAGTCCGCTCTTACTTGGCGGACGTCCTGAGCCGATTCAAGGACGAGGATTGACAGGCTGATCGGGCTGACTGCTTCGCTTGGCCGTCGGATGCTCGGCGGCGAAGTGTTCGGCGTCGGCCTGTTTTGGTTCGGAAGTTGGCGGCGTGCCGTCGCAGTTCATGGTAGCCACTTGAAAACTCTGGCGGGGACGCGATGCTTGGGATTCTCTGAACGGCCCCGCTTCCGGCAGGTGCATTGGAGGACGACCGAAGCGGGCACGCAATTTGTTGATCGCCTCCAGTACCCGTGGGCGGCTGACAAGCTTCAGTTCCAACTGGCGTTTGCCCGGAAAATCCAGGAGCATGACGCCGATGAGAATCGTCAACACGCCCTGCCCCGGCCCGAACAGCATGATGACGCCGCCGATCACGAGGACGATCCCCAGCAGATTCTTCAACACGATCAGGGTCCAGCGCACAACGGGATGCCGATCCACCCACAGGCCGCGCTCCGACCGTTCAAGAAAGTAATTGGCGGGAAGCAAAATCACCAGGGCGGTCACAAAGCCGACGCTGACCAGGGCGAGAAGCACCCCGATGCCGAGCGTCCACAGGATGCTCGTGGCAGTCAGGCCGAGGGAATCCGGAATGTCGCTGAGCCACTGGAACACCGGACCGTCCTCCGCGGAAAAGGACCTCCCTTGCTACGCCAACGTAGATGTATTCGTTCACCGTCCCGTTCACTTCACGAAGGCAAGCAAGGGCCAGACGCGGTCTTGCAAGGTTCCCGTGACATGGACCTGCCCATCGGCAGCGACAAAGACGTTGACTTCGGAACGGACTCCGAATTGCGGTAAATAAATGCCCGGTTCGATGGAGAAACAAGTTCGCGGCAGAACACGGCGGGTTTCATGGGTTTCGAGGTTGTCCATGTTCGCCCCGTTGCCGTGCGTCTCCTGACCGATGCTGTGCCCGGTGCGATGGCAGAAGTACTCGCCGAACCCGGCCCGCTCGATGACATCCCGCGCCGCCTGATCCACCTGCCATCCTTGAATGGGACGCCCAGCGGCAAAACTCTCGCAGACAAAGGCAATGGCGGCGTCCCGAGCCTGAGCCACGACGCGGAACACCCGTTCGTATTCCTCCGGCACCTCGTACCCCAGATAAGCGACCTGAGTGTAGTCGCTGTACACTGCCCGAGGCCGGTCGAGCTTGGCCCACAGATCAATGAGCACGAAGTCGCCTTCCTTCAGGACGACATCCGTGGCCGGAGTCGTCTCGTAGTGCGGGTCGCCGCTATGCGGGCCGACGGCCACGATGGGCGGGTGGTAGGTCGTCAGTCCGTGTTCGCGAAAATGATCGAGAATGACATGCACCACGTCGCTTTCA
The DNA here is from genome assembly GCA_025055835.1 of Gemmatales bacterium. Classification (GTDB taxonomy): domain Bacteria; phylum Planctomycetota; class Planctomycetia; order Gemmatales; family HRBIN36; genus JANWWR01. The sequence goes on from JANWWR010000006.1 coordinate 36,998, forward strand.
CGGGGACCGTGGCCGCGTCTCAGCCGTTCGGCGATGAAGGCATAGGCTCGGTCGAAAGCCGCCGTGGTGTGCTTGCTGGCCTCCAGGTGCATTTGCCACTGCTCGTCATCCCAGACGGCCTCGAATAACTGGATCAAGTCCCCGGAAGAAACCGGCTCCACGCCGAAACCGCGAACAAGTTCCACGGTTCCAGCATCGAGCTTGGAGACGTAGGGATTGGCATTGCGCGGTGAGTATTCCATCGCAAGGCGGCGAGCGCCGGAAGATCGGCCTCTCCCGTTCGCCGTGAGAATCGCGGCCAGACCCGCTTCGAGTTCCTGCCAGCGAAGGTAAATCCGCTTGCTGCCCGGCAGATGATCGAGGACACCGGCTTCGATGCGATGGACGAGCTTGGCCGGTTCCCCCTCACGAGGCACGAAGTAAAACCACCGCCGTGACGTGGGCACCTTTCCTTCGAGATCAACGATCCGCCGTGCCAGCACGTTGCTGCCGCGGAAGTCAGCCAGCAGCCAGCCGTCCAGGTCGAAGTCCCGCAACGCCGCCTGTACCGCAGCCAGGTCGAACATCAGATTCCCTCGTCGTCGGTTACTTCGCCTCGCCGACCGCTCCGGCCGCTTCCTTGCGATGGTAGTTCGGATAGGGAGGCCGCTTCGGCTGCGGAGGCGGATTCTTTTTGAGCAGTTCCAGAACCACCTCGACCGCCTTCTCCAACTGCGGATCACGGCCCTGTCGGACCAGATAGGGATCGTATTCGACCTCGATATCCGGGGCGACGCCGTGGTTTTCCACGTCCCATTCACCGTCCGGGCTGAAGAAAGCGAAGCTCGGGGCGGTCACCATGCCGCCGTCCATCAGCGGTGGATAGCCTGAAATGCCGACCAGGCCGCCCCAGGTCCGCTTGCCGATGAGCGGTCCGATGCCCGTCCGTCGGAAGTACCACGGCATGGCATCGCCGCCGGAACCGGCAAATTCGTTGACGATCATGACTTTCGGCCCGAAGATCGCACCGCCCGGCGTCGTGTAGATCTTGCCCGATCGAGCCGTCCAGTAGTTCAGAAGCGGGCGACGCAGCACCTCGATGATGTAATCCGCAGCCTTGCCGCCGCCGTTGAAGCGCTCGTCAATGACCGCCGCTTCTTTGTCCGTCTGGGCAAAAAAGTAGCGATTGAAATTCGTGTAGCCGCCCATGCCGGTGTCCGGCAGATAGACGTAAGCCACCCGACCACCGGAAAGCTCGTCCACCTTGCGGCGATTGCTCTCGATCCAGGCCAGACTGCGCAAGGCCGTCTCCGATTCCACGGGGACCACGGTCACTTGGCGGGAGTTGGTGCCGTCCGGCTGCGGACCGACTTTCAGGACCACTTGCTTATCCGCAGTGCCTTCGAAAGCCTTGTAGATGTTCTCAGCCGCTGTCAACTCCTTGCCGTTGACGGCGAGGATGTATTCGCCCTCCTTGACGTTGACGCCGGGCTGAGTCAGTGGAGCACGCAGTTGGGGATTCCAGTTTTCGCCCGTGTACACCTTCTTGACTCGGTAACGCCCCTGGTCGATCTCAAAATCGGCCCCAAGGAGACCGACCTTCACCCGCGTGACCTCCGGCAAGTCTCCTCCGCCGATGTAGGTGTGCCCCAGCACCAGATTGCCGAGCATTTCGTTGAACAGATAGTTGAGGTCGGCACGGTGCATGATGCTCTGGAGATACGGCTCGTAGCGTTTCTCGGCCTCGGCGAGGTTGAGGCCGTGGGCATTCGGATCGTAGAGGAAGTCCCGCTGGAGCCGCCAGACCTCACGGTACATCTGCCGCCATTCCGCCCTCGGATCAATGAACACTTCCATGCTGTCGAGCTTGAGCGCGCCCTCGCCGGGACGCACCGGGGCGGTCAAAGCCGTGAGATACCAGTTGTCACGCTGTCGGTAGAGGATCTTCTCGCCGTTTAGAGCGATGGCCGCTGCGGAGACGTTGTCCACGACCCGCTCTGCCTTCCGCGTCTTGAGATCGAACTTGAGAACCGTGATGTCACCCAGAGGCGGCTGACCGGGAGCGGGCGGGACTGGCAGCAAGGGCTGTTCGTAAATGATGAGCGTTCCCGCCTTGCCGACGTCGAGGCCGACGTAGTTCCGCTGCGGAAGCGGAAGGGCCAGAATGCGTTGGCCGATGTCTTCGAGGTCGATTCGCGTGCCGGCCTCTTTCTTCGCATCCTTCGGCTCGGTTTTCTCGCCCTCCGGCTTGGCTTGGGCGTTGACCGAAGCGGGAGTGGCCGGCGGGGTCGAAGGCTTGTCCTTTTCCTCGTCGCTTTCGGGAGCCAGAGGGGACTCAGCATCCTTGCTCAGCACGACCACATAGACCGCGGCGGTCACCGGCCGGTTAGTCGCGCTCATGTCGATGCCGTTCAGGGCCGGTCCGGCGTCCGTGCTGGCGAGGAAGTAAAGGTAGCTTCCCGATTTGTCGAAAACCGGCGTGGATGCGTGGCTCATCCCGTCGGTGATCTGATGCCGCTTTCCAGATTGCGTGTCGTACAGGAAGATGGCTCCGAGCCGATTGTCCAGGACGCGGGCATAAGCCAACCATCGGCTGTCCGGTGACCAAACGGGATCGTAGAAGGCCCCGTAGCCGAAATACGGCTGCACATCCACCTTGGTGGATTGTCCGCTGGCGAGGTCGATGAACCACAATTGCTGGCGATTGTCGCTGTAGGCAATGCGTTTGCTGTCCGGCGACCAGACGAGGTTGAAATAGAAATTCGGTGGTTCCCCCAGCGGGAGCTTGCGGGCCGGTTCCAATCCCCGAGCGTCCTTGATGTGCAGTTGGTACTCGCCGCCTTCGTCGGAGAAGTAGGCGACGCTCTTGCCGTCTGGCGACCAGGCTGGGCCGCGTTCCATCACGCCGGGAGTGTTCGTCAGATTGCGGATGTCGCCTTTCTCCGCCGGCACGGTCAGAATTTCGCCCCGCGCTTCAAAGGCCACTCGGACGCCGTTGGGGGACAGCGACGCCGAGCGAATGCGTCGTGCCACCTTCACGTACCGAGGCCGCGTGTCCGGAAAATCCCCGCTCAGCGTGATCTCCAACTGCCGACTTCGGCCCGTCTTCGGATCGAAGATGTGCAGAGAGCCGAACTGCTCGTAGGCAATCGCATCCGGCCCGGCGCTGGCCCACAGCAGGTCGAGACCTTGATTCTCAATAGCCTGGCGGACCACTTTGGTTTCCGGGTCGTAGCAGAACAACGTGACCGGGCCGTTGCGGTCGGACAGAAACCACACCTTGTTGTCGAGCCACATCGGGCAGAAGTCGTTGGAATCGGTGCGCGGCACCTTTTCGATCCGGCTGTCGCTCAGTTCGGCGATCCAGATCGGCGAGGCAAGACCGCCCCGGTAGCGTTTCCAAGCGATGTAGTTGTTCGGCACGGAACGGCGATTCCAGAAGGGGACATAGGCCAGGCGGCGCCCGTCCGGGGAATAGGCTCCCTGTTCTCCCATCGGGAGCGGGAGTTCCACGGGCAGACCGCTGCCATCGGTCGAAACGGTGAACAGCCTGTTGTAGCGCGGCGAGTGGCTCGTTCGACCGGAGCGGAACAGAACCCGGGTGCCGTCCGGCGTCCAGCCGACCGCCACATCCACGCCGGGATGATATGTCAGCCGACGTGGCTCGCCACCCGTGGCTGGGATGATGTACACGTCGTAGTTGCCGTCATACTCCGCTGTGAAGGCGATGTGCTTGCCATCCGGGGAAAAGAAGGGGTCGTACTCCAGACCCGCACCGCTGGTCAGTCGCTTGGCTTCGCCGCCTTCGCGAGAGACGACCCACAGATCGCCGGCATAAACGAAGGCGACCTGGGTGCGACTCAGCGTCGGCTTTTGCAGGAGATTCGGCTGAAACGGCTCCGCGGCAGCGAAGCCGACAATTTCCAGGGCAAGAAGCAGAATTCCGGAAATTCGGACACAGGCACGCATGGTGTTGTTCCTCACGAGGAGCTTGGCTTTTGGATTATTACGTCGCATCCGCTGGGAAGGTCCGTTGTTATCTTGTCAGGAGGCAGGAAGATTGCAAGGGCAAGGGGCCGCGGCGTCAGGAGGCCGCGTCCAGTCGGCGACGCAGTTCGGCGGCGACCCGTTGCGGATCCTCGGAGGCGCAGACGGCATGACCTACCGCGATGCGTCGCACGCCGCAGGCCAGGACCTGATCGACATTGTCCAACGTGATTCCGCCGATGGCGAAAGCGGGTATCGATGTGCTGGATGCCGCGCAGCGAACGTAGTCCAGCCCTGCGAAGGCGTCGAAGTTCTTGGTCTTGCTTGGAAACGTGGGACCGACGCCGACGTAATCCGCCCCATCCAGAATGGCTTGCCGCAGCTGTTCGGGATTGTGCGTGCTGACGCCGACGAGCATTTCCGGGCCAACGATCCGCCGTACTTCCTTGATCGGCAGATCCTCCTGGCCCACATGAACGCCGTCGGCCTCGCAGAGCCGGGCCAGATCGGGCCGGTCGTTGACGATGAACAATGCCCCAGCTTGTCGAGTCCAGTCGCGAATCTGTCGGGCACGGGCCAGCCATTCCCGGTCCGGCAGATTCTTTTCCCGCAATTGGATGACCTGTGCTCCTCCGGCCAAGGCTTCCCGGACAGTCCATTCCATGGAACCGGCACAGGTCGCCACGCTGACGAGAACGTACAGGCGAACGTCAGCCAGGCGTTCTCGCGCTTCACGACATGCCAGCAGGGCTTTTTCCAAGATATAGGCCCGATAGCGAAGCGCCTCCAAGGAGCGTCCGAGATTCGGATCGTGCAATTTGCCGTACTCTTCCAACGACCGCAGCGATTCCTGGAGCCGCTTGCACGCGGCCTGCACCACGGCGGTCAGGGAAGTGCGACGCTCCTCCGAAGGCACGGTCAGTGTGGTGCCGACGTCGTGAAGCGTGTCGCGGGCGGCAAGGAGGATACGCACAGGCAAGACCGAGAGCGCCTCCGCCAGATCATGGCGAAGCGATTTCAGTTCGCCGCTCAAGAAGGCGTCGTCGAGGACGAAACGGCAATAGTCTTCCAGAGTTCTTAAGGCTTCCCTGGCCCGATTGGCGTTGGCGTCCAGGATGCGGGCTGAGTCCACTTGCTCCGTCGGCTCGAGCAGCGCAAGGGGTTCTTCGAGGCGAAGCGGTTCGGGTCGCAATTGTGCTTCGATGCGGCTGAGGCTCAGCCCCGCGGTTTCCAGTCGAGTTCGCAAAGAAGCGTCTTCGCGGAGGACGGCCAGGAAAAGATGTTCCGTGGCGACAACGCTTTCGCCGCATAGTTCCCGAGCGACACGTCGGGCGGCAAATGCCAAAGTGGCCGCGGCACCTCGGCCGGTCGGCGGGGGAAGGTCGCTGGGCACCGCGCCAATGTCTGCCAGGGACAGGCCGGCCAGGCGAGTGACGTGCCCCGGTTCCAAGCCCTGTTCCCGAATCAAGCCGGCGGGCCTACCCTCTTCTTCCAGCAGCAAGGCTGCGAGGACGTGGCGAGCTTCCGCTTCGCTCAGCCCCTGACCACGGGCTAGATGCTCGGCCGCTGCCAAGGCTCGGGCGACTGCCAAGGTCATCTCAGGAAGCATGGCCGACCTCCCGGCCCAGGGCGGACTCGATCTGCCGAAGGCGCAGGGCGAATTCCGCGTCGTTCAGGACGGGTCGAGCTTCGGCATCGGAAAGATCGCTGGCGAGTTGGACCCAGCTGCGACAACCTGCATACTCGGGAAGATCGGGAATGCAGACCGCCTCCGGCACGGCGTACACCCGCAGCACCAGCAGATGAAGGCCCGGCTGGCGATAATGGAAGCGCTGACGGATCGTGGCTTCGGTCCAGAAATGGCACGGGGCCAGTCGCAACACAGTCTGTTCGTCGTCGAGCCACTGGGAATGCACGATCTCTGCCAACAGTTGAATCGGTACGTTGCCATCGTCGCGCCGTTCCCGTCGGACCAGATCCAAGACGGGTTGCGCAGCGGGAACGACGCCCTGTTCCTGCTGGTGCAGCCAGGTCGGAAATAGCCAGAAACGCTGCGGACCGGAAGCCAGACCCTCGGGTTGATCGGCTAATCCGCCTTTGCGGAGCAGAAGTGTCTGCCAGCCTCGCTCCAGCAGCCGACAGATAACCGCCCATTCTTTGAGAGCCTGACGCATGGTCCAGTCCGAAAGGCAAATCACTGAATAGCCCCACGGTCAATTTAGGAAGCCTTTGGCCGTGTTGGAAACTGGCCAGGAGGGATCATGACGCCTTACGCAGGCAAAGGTGATAATGGCACAGGGCGGCGGCGAGAGCGTCGGCCACGTCTGGCGGATCGGGTAGATAACCGAGGCCTAGTTCCTGGACCATCGTCCTCTGGATTTCGTCCTTTTTCGCCCGACCGCTGCCCGCGATTACCTTTTTAATCTGCGTCGCTGTGTAACTGAGACAGGGCACCTCGCGTCGAGCTGCGGCAAGGAGAAGCACTCCCCGGGCATGAGCCATCAGGACGGCTGTTCGGGGATGGGCGTAGTGAGCAAACAGCTCTTCGACGACAAGGATGGTTGGCTGAAACTGTTGCATCACTTCGTCCAGGCCATCGTGTAAAGAACGGAGCCGATCAGGGAGGGTTCTGCCTGCGGAGCGAAGGATGCCGGCTTCGAGGAGGGAGGGAATTGGAGGGGTGAGGGCGTCTGCTTGATTGACCGGAAGGCTAACGCCTTCCGCTCGCCTTACCGGAAGGCTGACGCCTTCCGCTCGCCTTGCCAGAAGGCTAACGCCTTCCGCTCGCTTTACCGGAAGGCTAACGCCTTCCGCTCGCGGGGAGCATTCGAGAATGGCGTAGCCGGTGATGTGCAGGCCGGGGTCGAGTCCCAGAATCCGCACCGGTTCAACGTCTGAAAGTCCGTTTTTCAGCTTCCCATCCGCCACGTCGTCCCTCCTGGACGATCCTCCAAGGTGATGCCCAACTCCGCCATGCGTTGCCGGATCATGTCGGCCATCGCGAAGTTCTTGGCCTTGCGGCACTCATTCCGCAGGTCGATCAGCAACTGGATCAGCGAACCTGCAAGCTTGTCATCGGCAGCTTCCTTGCGGGGTGGCGGTTCCTGGAACAGGCCGAGAATCTGGCTGAGTTCACGGAGAACGATCACGGCCCGACGGAACTCGGCGACTCTGCTCGGCTCCGCGGCGATTTCCAGCTTCTCTTGATCGGCGAAGCGATTGATGGCGGTCAGCAGTTCGTACAGCGCCCCAAGTGCCCCGGCCGTGTTGAAATCGTCGTCCATGCACTCCAGGAACCGCTCCCGCAGCCCGGCCACCTCGGTCAGGAACGGTCCTTGGGCGGCGAACTCGGCCCGTCGCTTCGGAGCCTCCAACTGGTAGAACGATTCACCCGTGATCCGCTGGAACCGCTCGAAAAAGCGGTAAAAGCCGTCCAGACCACGTCGCAGTTCGACGAGCCGATCCTCGCTGTATTCGATGGGGCTGCGGTAATGCGTACTCAGAAGCAAAAGCCGCAGCGTCTCCGGCGAGTGCTTCTCGAACACCTTGCTGACGACGATCTCATTGCCGAGGCTCTTGGACATCTTCTCCAATTCCCCGGCGGCGTTGGGATCGTCCTTGATCTTGCGGCTCTGCGAGCGGATCTTCATCAGGCCGTTGTGCAGCCAATAGCGGACGAACGGTTTGCCGGTGTACGACTCGGACTGGGCCAGTTCGTTTTCGTGATGAGGAAACTGGAGATCAAGCCCGCCGCCGTGGATGTCCAGCGTCTCGCCGAGGAGCTTCATGGTCATGGCGGAGCATTCGATGTGCCAGCCGGGCCGCCCCGGTCCCCACGGGCTGTCCCAGGACGGCTCGCCGGGCTTGGCCCGCTTCCACAGGGCGAAGTCGCCCTTGAACCGCTTGCGGGCTGCCCCTTCGACGTCCTCCCCCTGCTCCATCTCCTCGATGCGGCGATTGCACAGCTTCCCGTAGTCTGGGTCCTTGGTCACGTCGAAATAGACATCGCCCTCGGCGACATAGGCGAAACCCTTATCGATGAGCCCCTGAATGATCCGAATGATGTCGGGAATGTGTTCCGTGGCTCGGGGAAAGTAGTCGATGCTGGTCACGCCGAGCTTTTTGAGGTTTTCTTTGTAATCGGCCTCGACTTCCCGGGCGATTTCCTGCCAGGTTCGGTTCTGCTTGCGTGCTTCGTTGATGATTTTGTCGTCGATGTCGGTGATGTTGACCACGAAGGTAACCTGGTAGCCAAGATACGTCAGATAGCGCTTGATCGTGTCGAAGATTACCGGGCCGACCATGTGACCGACGTGGCTCGGCTTGTACACCGTCGGTCCGCAGACGTACATGCCGACCTTGCCGGGAACGACCGGCTGGAAGACTTCCTTCTGACGGGTCAGGGTGTTGGAGACGCGTAGAGTCATAGGCTTTTCCCGCTTGGCGGGGCTGCATGGTTCCGAGGAGCGATCAGGACGACGGCCTGACAAGCAATGGCTTCCTTGCGGCCAATATGGCCGACGCTCTCCCCGGTCTTCGCCTTCACGTTGACCGCTTCGGGGGGCAGTCCGAGCAGTCCGGCCAGGTTGTGCCGCATCCGGTCCTTGATCGGCCCCAGCTTGGGTTCCTCGGCGAAGATGATGACATCGAGATTGACCGGGCGGAAGCCCAGTTTTTCGAGCCGGTCCAAAGTGGAGCGAACGAAGAGGGAGGACTCGGCGTCCCGCCAGCGTGGATCGGTATCGGGAAAGGCATCGCCGATGTCGCCCAGCCCGGCAGCCCCCAGCAGGGCATCGGTGACGGCGTGCAGCACGACGTCGGCGTCGCTATGGCCGGACAGGCCGCGGTCGTGCTCGATCCGTACTCCGGCCAGGATCAGCGGCCGACCAGCCACCAACCGATGGGTGTCATGCCCGATGCCTACGCGGATTCCCGGTTCCACCGTCTGCCTCGCCGTCGCTTCCAGATCGCTTTGCCGCTCCTATTGTAAGATAATGGAACGCAATCAGGAGAAAACCGACTAACGACCATTCAGGAGCCGTGCGTGTCTGCGGGAGCATCGTCTGACCAACTGTCGAAAATCCTGGATCAGTTCAGTGCCAGCCGCCAGCAGATGATGGACCAACTGCGGCGGATTATCGTCGGGCAAAGCGAGGTGATTGAGCAGATTTTCGCGGCCATCTTCACCAAGGGCCATTGTCTGCTCGTCGGCGTGCCGGGACTGGCAAAAACGCTCATGGTCAGTTCCATCGCCCAGATTCTCGACATCAGTTTCAAGCGCATCCAGTTCACCCCCGACCTGATGCCCAGCGACATCACGGGCACGATGGTCCTGGACGAGAACGAGCAGGGCCGACGCGAGTTCCGCTTCGTCCACGGACCTATCTTCGCCAACATCATCCTGGCGGACGAAATCAACCGCACCCCGCCCAAGACCCAGGCTGCCCTGCTTCAGGCGATGCAGGAGCGGCAGGTCACGGTCGGCCAGACGACGCACAATCTGCCCGAACCGTTCTTCGTCATCGCCACCCAGAACCCGATTGAACAGGAAGGCACCTATCCCCTCCCGGAAGCTCAACTTGACCGCTTCATGTTTAACATCAAGGTGGACTACCCGACGTTCGAGGAAGAGAAACGCATCCTGGCGACGACGACTAAGGACGAAGCCCCGGAACTGACCAAGGTGCTCAGTGCCAAGGCGATCATCAATTTGCAGAAGCTGGTACGAAGTGTGCCGGTGGGAGATTACATGATCGACTACGCCGCTCGGCTGGTGCGGGCCACCCGGCCAAAAAGCCCTGAAGCACCGCCATTCATTCGGCAACTGGTGGACTGGGGCGCGGGTCCGCGGGCCGGGCAGTACCTCATCCTCGGTGCCAAGGCGATGGCGGCGATGGATGGCCGGTTCAGCGTCTCCATCAAGGACATCAAAAAGGTTGCCGTGCCCGTGCTCCGCCACCGCATCAGTACCAACTTCCAGGCCCAGGCCGAGGGGAAGACCAGCGACGACCTCATCGAACAACTGCTCAAGGAAGTACCCGAACCGGAAGCCGCCAAGTACGAGAAACGCTGGCGGTAAATGGACGATGACGGGGCGAATCCGGCGTGACGTGGTTCCGGGTGTTTGCCAATTCTGAAGTTGTCCCGTCTCCGGAGACAATCGCCGAGGGCGTTCGACAAACCTTTCCGCACCTTCGGCTGACTTTCACTGCCGACGAAGAAGGGTGGCTGGAGTGCGACCTGAGCGATCCGGCCACGGGCAAACATTGGCTGCTTCGGCGATATTCCCGCAAGAGCGACGACATTCGCGGCGAACTCCAAAGCTGGGCGGCGTGGGTCGAATGGCAGCCTCCCAGTCCACATCAACAGCCGATCATGGAACGGCTCATGACCGCCCAGCAGGTCTTCGTTTTCGGAGCCGATGCCGACCCCGTGAGCGACCATCTCGGCCTGACCCTTATGCAGTTCCTGGCTGACTGCTGCAACGGGATTTATCAGATCGACGGACGGGGTTTCTATGCTGCCGACGGCCAGCTCCTGCTCGCCGAGAGCGACTGACCCGGCGTACAATCACAACATGACGACCGCTGAGAAATACCTGCGTCCCGAAGTCATCCGCCAGGTCAGCCGCCTCGATCTGCGGGCCAAGTTCATCGTTGAGGGATTTCTGAGCGGTCTGCATTCCAGTCCCTATCACGGCTTCAGCGTCGAATTCAGCGAGCATCGCAAATATGTCCCCGGGGACGATCCCAAGGACATCGACTGGAATGTGTACGCCAAGACCGACAAGTATTACGTCAAGAAGTTTGAAGCGGAAACGAACCTGACGAGCTACCTGGCCGTTGATACCAGCGTCTCGATGGCCTACTCAGTTGAGGATGCCCGGCACCAGCTGCGGGACCATCTGCCGGCGCTTCGGCAATACCTTCGCCATCGCGCCGCCGAGGAGGAAAGCAAGGAAAACCTGACCAAGTTCGAATACGCCGTCTGCCTCGCCGCCGCGCTCGGCTACTTGATGATCCACCAGCAGGACCCGGTGGGTCTGGTCGTGTTCGACAAGCAAATCCGCACCAGCCTTCCGCCCAAGAGCAAACGCAGCCAATTGGGCAGCATCCTGGCTGTGCTGGCGAATCTCAAACCGAGTCATGAGGAAACGGACGTCGCCGCCTGCCTTCACCAGCTGGCCTCGATGATTCGCACGAAGAGCCTGGTGATCCTGTTCAGTGATCTGCTTGTCGAACCGGAGCCGGTCATCAGCGGCCTGCACCATCTGCGGCATCGCGGCAACGAGGTGATCGTCTTCCACATCCTCGACGTGACCGAGCACTATTTTCCCTTTGAGGGCGTAATCGAATTCGAGGACCCGGAGTCGCATCAGATGCTCGTGGTGGATGCCCGGGAAATGCGGGAGTATTACCTGGAAAATCTGGCCGCCGATCAGGACAAAATCAAACAGGCTTGCGCCCGGGCGGACATCGACTACGTCACCATTGACACCAGCGTGAGCTTCGATCGGGCCTTGATGAAGTATCTTCTCAATCGCCAGAAGCGGTTCTGAATGGGCGTCAACTTCCTCATCCCCTGGCTGCTTGCCGGTGCTGCTCTGATCGCGGTCCCGATCATCATCCACCTCATCCTGCGGAGGAAGCCCAAGCACCTGCTCTTCCCCGCCTTTCGCTACCTGCAACAGCGCAGCCGAACGAACCTGCAAAAGCTCCGGCTCCGCCACCTGCTTTTGTTGGCCCTGCGGATGCTCCTCATCGTCTTCATGTGTCTCGCATTGGCACGGCCGCTGCTGGTCGGCGGTCCGGAGCAGTTGGCGATGGATCATCCGTTGGCCGTCGTGCTCGTCTTCGACACCAGCCCGAGCATGGAATACGAACACGAGGGCCAAAGCCGCTTGGACGAAGCCAAGGAGATCGGCCTGCGGTTCGTCGAATATCTGCCGACGGACAGCGAAGTGGCCATCGTGGACACCGGCGAACCCGGGGTCCGCTTCACGACGCCGCGGGACGCCGCCAGCTTGATCCGCACCCGCCGTATCCGTCCGCTCAGCCAGCCGGTCACGGCCAGCCTCGAAGAGGTGTATCGCCACCTGGAAAAAGAGCCGCCGGAATTGCCGGTCGTCCTGGTTGTCTTCTCGGATCGAACGGCAGCGTCCTGGAATCAGGATGCCGTCAACGCGGTGGTGAAGGCAGCCAGGCAGCGGGCGGTCAGCAAACTCGGCAGTGAAATCCCGAGCTTGTACCTCGACCTCGGCCCAACGGAGCCGCGGAACGCCGCCATCACGGGCCTGTCGCTGAAGCGTGCAGAGCAGGACCAGCCGACAGCGCTGGAAGATCTGCCGACGGGAACGAGCAACCGTCGGCCCATTCTTCAGGCCACGGTGCAGATCACGGGGGCCAGCGTGGATACTGACGTGACCCTGTGGATGGACGGCCGCCTGGTGGACACGAAGCGGCTGGTGGTCTCCTGTCAGCCAGGACAAACGGTCACGGAGGCCGTCACGTTTGCACCGCTGGATTTCCCTGCCGAACCGCCCAATCAAGTCCATCAGGGGGAAGTGCGGCTGAAATCCCGCGATCTGCTTCCTGCGGACAACCTCCGCTACTACACGCTCTCCGTCCAGGAGCGCAAAGTGCTTATCATCGCCGACCGGCCCAATGAAGCCCGTGACTGGCAAGACGTTCTTGAATCCATTGACCAACTGCCGCTTACCTGCGTGGCATCCGCTCCCCGCGACATTCCGGCGACGCTGCATCCCGATCAGTACGTCTTCGTCTGTCTGGTCAACGTCGCCGAGCCAAGCCCGGTGCTGTGGGAGAACCTGACGCGATACCTCAACGCGGGCGGCAGTATCATCATCATGCCCGGAGAGGATTGCCGGGCAGATGCCTACAACAGTCCAGAAGCCTTGGCCGTCATGCCGGCCCGTCTCGTTCGCAAGGCCGACGTGCCCTCGCCGGGTTCCGCCCTGGCCCCGACGGACTACAACCATCCGATCCTGGCTCCGTTCAAGTTCTGGGAACGGCCTCGGCTGCCAGGACTGGTCTTCCGCCATTGGCAGGTGGAAGTTCTAAGCGGTGCCAGTCAGGTCGTGTTGCCGTTCAGCCATCGCTCGGAGGACAAGCCCGAACCGGAACCTGCCATCCTCGAGCGGGTTCCCGATCCCAACAAGCCGCAGGGCCGGGTGGTGCTGTTCACCACGCCGCTGTATCGGCCCCGCAAAGACTGGAATACGATCTGGGATTCCTGGACCTGTGTCGGTCTGACTTTCGCCACGGCCCGGCATCTGGTTGGTGCTCGGGACGAGCGACAGAACTTCACGCTCAAGGACGATGTCCGCTTCTGGCTTCCGCAAGGCTCGGGGGCCACAGCCTACAGTCTGAGCGGACCGGAAACTGCCGTCGGCGAAATCCGACCGGGCCAAAGTCAACTCGTCATTACCGAAGCGCAACGGCCGGGCAACTATCGAGTGGCAATCGGCGACTCCTGGCAGCGACATTTCAGTGTCAATCTGCCCGCCCTGGAAACCGTGCTGGCTCAGCAGCGTCCTTCCGTCGCAGACCTCGAAGGCCTGCTTGGAGCCAACACGGTTTTTCAAGCCGACCAGGCTCCTGAGTTGAGTGAGTTGACGCGGGACAAGCTCGGCCAACGACCTAGCGTCGAGCTGTTGCCCTGGCTGATGGTCGCCGTTTTGCTGGTGCTGGCACTCGAAGGGTTTGTGGCCAACCGCTTCTACCGCCAGGAACGCCAGCCGGTGGAGAACACGGCATGACCAACGCCGATTGGCTTCCGAATCTTGATCCGCTCTGGCCGCTCGTGGCGATCTCCAGCGCCGCAGTTCTGATCATCGTTTTGACCCTTTGGGGCTACCGCAGCTTGACAAACTTCCGGGCGAGTCGGATCACCGCCTTGATCGTGATCCGTCTGGCCGCCCTGGCCGTCGCCTGTCTGGTGCTTCTTCGACCCACCTGGGATTACCGCGAGGTGAAGCGGAATCCCGGAACGCTTATCGTGCTGTTTGATGCCTCCAAGAGCATGCTGGTCAAGGATGAAGACCCCGGAATGACCCGCTGGAAGGCGGCGCTCCTGGACTGGAAATCCGCCGGCGAAATGCTTCAGCGACTGGAATCAGAGCAACTGTTGCGGGTCATCACCCACCGTTTCGACGATCAATTGCGGGAAATGGACTTTGACCGCGATGCCGACGGCGACCGCACGGCTCTGTTGAAAGCCCTCAACGATGCCTACGAACATCACAAGCCGCTGGAGCGGGATGCCGCCGGCCAACTGCTGGGAATCGTAGTCTTCAGCGACGGACGGGAGAATGTCGGCAAGCCGCCGATGGAAAGCGTGATCAGCCGCTTGTCCCGTGCTCCGTGTCCGGTCCACGTCATCGCCCTGGGCGCGCCGGGGGGGAGCGAGTTGCAGCCCGATCTCGCCGCCGTCCACATCGAGGCCCCGCAGACAGCCCGGGTCAAGGATCGGATCATCGTTCGGGGCACCCTCCAGGCGCAGCGATTCGTCGGCCAGGATGTCGAAGTCTGGCTTCGGATCAACGATCAGCCGGTGGACCAGGCGGACCATCCCGGCTCGCCGGTGCGGTTGGTGTTGCGACCGACCACTGCCGTGCAGACCTTTCAAGTCGAAATGCCAGCCGGGAAACTGCCCGATCAGCCCGGCGACGTTCGGGTTTCCTTGTGGATCAAGCCTCTGGCCGGCGAACTGACCGAAACCAACAACGAAGTGTCCACCTACGTCACGCTGGTCAAGGAAGGCCTGAGCATTCTCTACATCGACAAGGATCGCTGGGAGCCGAAGTTCCTCCGCCGAGCACTTAAAGGCGATGAGCGGATCACGCTGTATTCGGCCTACCTGGGACAAGACACCGGACCGGAGGCCGACGCCTGGAGGCGCGACCTTTTGCGGGCCTTGCAATCGGGGGAACGGCCCTATGACGTGTACATCCTCGGCGACATCCCCGCGTCCCGGTTCGTCCCCCGGACGCCGGAAGGGCAGGCCATCCTTCAACGCATCCACGACCAAGTCAACGACGGGGCTGGTTTGTTGATGATCGGAGGCCATCAGAGTTTTGCCAACGGAGTGGATGGCCGAGGGACCGGCAGCTGGCGCGGCACGATCATCGAAACGCTGTTACCCGTGGAGTTGGACTCGATCGGCCAGTTGGAAGGCGAAGGAGGACATCGTTCCGTCCGCTTTGTCCCCACGGAGGCGGGGCTGCGCCATTTCGCTCTGCGTCTGGACAGCGATCCGGTGCGGAATCGACAGTGGTGGGAAAGGCTGCGGCCGCTTGATGGAGCCAATCGTCTCGGTACTCGCAAGCGTGGGGCGACGGAATTGGCCATGACGCCGGAGGGAGATCTGCTCCTGGCAGTACAGGAGTATGGCCGAGGACGCACAGCTGCCTTGGCCGTCGATACCACCTGGCGCTGGGTTCGTCCCGGTCCGCCGCGCAACCCCGAGGATCGGGATCGACCCGGCGTGCTTTCGGAATCCAGCGAAGCTCATCTGCGATTCTGGCGGCAGTTAATCTTGTGGCTGGCCCGACAGGAGGAGGCGGGCAAATCCCTGCGCGTGGAACTGGACCATCGCCGGCTGGCCGCTGGCAAAGAACAGGGCATCACGGTTCAGGCTCGGGAGGTGAATCCCGGCGGTGACCGGGACCGCCAGCGGGTCATCAAGGATGCCGAGTTCACCGTCCGCATCCGCCGACCGAATCAGCCTGAAGACGCTGCCCCGGACACCCTGGCTGTGTTGCCCGAGGGACCGGACGGCAAACATCGCGGCGTCTACTGGAACACGGATGAACCTGGCGAATACGTCGTCGAAGTCTCGGCCCGGCACCAGGGCAACGATCTCGGCTCGACCACGGTACGCTTCATGACCTATCGCGACGACAGCGAACTGCTCAATCAGGCGGCGAACCACACGCTGCTGGAGCAGATCGCACGGGCCACGGGGGGCAGTTTCCGCGTCCACGGCGGGCTGCGGAACCTCCTGGAGGAAATCAATCCCGCCGCCGCTGCCGAGTCAGTCAAAATCACCCGTTTGCCTGACTGGAAACAAGCCAACCCCGGGCTGATGACGCTGTTGTTTGCCCTGTTCGTTGCTCTGCTGTCTGCGGAATGGGTGCTGCGTCGGCTCTGGGGACTCGTTTAGTCCCAGCGTTCTGTCGCCGTTCCCGACAACGTTTCCTTCTGCCCTTCGCCGTGGTTTAATGGACCGAGGCTGGTGCCGGTGTCAGTGATCATTGGCCGTGACCGAGGTGGACCATGAGACGCCTTGCTCTTGCGCTCGCAGTTCTGCTACCCGTCCTGATCGGGGCTGATGATCCCCGCAGCGAATTGAAAAAGATGGAGGGCACCTGGAGTATCGAATCCATCGAAAAAGACGGTCAGCTCATGGATGCGACCAAGCTCCGCAAGCGTTCCGTGGTCATTCAGGGGGACCGCTATATCGTCAAGGAAGGCAACGACATTCTTGAAGCAGGAACCTACCGCGTCGATCCGAAGCAGTCTCCCAAGCACATTGACATCCGCCCGACATCGGGACCGTTTGCCGGTCGAGTGCTTTTGGGCATCTATCAGCTTGGCGACGACGAACGAGCCATCTGCTACGCCCCGCCGGGATCGCCGCGGCCCAAGGTGTTCAAGACCAACCCGAACAGCGGCGAAATCTTCATCATTTACAAGCGGGTGAAGAACTGACACGATGCGCTACGCCATCTGCAACGAGACGTTCGAGGGCTGGGAGCACGACCGCATCTGCCGTTTCGTGGCCGAGCTTGGCTACACAGGTTTGGAACTCGCTCCGTTCACGCTGGCTCCACGCATCACCGAGGTGACGGCGGAACGACGCCGGGAGCTGCGCCGGCAGGCGGAAGCCGTCGGTGTGCAGATTCTCGGCCTGCACTGGCTGCTGGCCAAGACGGAAGGCTTCCATCTGACCTCGCCGGATGCCACGATTCGGCGTCGCACTGCTGAATACCTCGCCGAACTGGCCCGCTGTGCCAAGGACCTGGGCGGCGAATTGCTCGTGCTCGGCTCCCCAGCCCAACGTCGCATCCCGGCCGGGCACAGTCGGGAACAGGCCATCGAATTCGCCCTCGACACGCTGCGACAGGTACTTCCCGCCCTTGAGGAAACCGGCGTCTGGCTCTGTCTGGAACCGTTGGCCCCGCCGGAAGCCGATTTCATCCTCAGCGCCGCCGAGGGCGTCGAAATCCTCGACGCCCTCGCCCATCCGCTCTGCGCGTTGCATTTGGATGTCAAGGCGATGGCCGCGGAATCCACGCCGACGCCGGACGTGATCCGCCGCTACGGTCATCGCATGAAGCACTTCCACGCCAACGACGCCAATCGCCGCGGCCCGGGATTTGGCGACACCGACTTTGTGCCCATCTTCGAGGCCCTGCGGGACATTGGTTACAAAGGCTGGGTGTCCATCGAGGTCTTTGACTACTCGCCCGATCCGGAAACCATTGCCCGGCAAAGCATCGCCTATCTGCGAAAATGCGCCGCTCAAGCCGGAGTCAAAGGCTAGCCAGAGGTGGTCGTCGTTTTGGGAAGAATGTCGCGGAACACCTTGCGGGGAATAAGCAGGTGGCGTTCTGCTTGCCATTCCGCGACGACAGCGCCGAGTAACGATGAGCCAAGGGCAACACACTCCCGGCCATCCTCGAGCAACGCTTGATCTCGTGGAAAATAACGAACCGCCTGCCCCTGGCACAGCCGGGCGAAGTCAGCGTCGGGCAGTCGCACCTGCGGCAGACCGGAGAGGGCCTCGGTAGCCGGTCGCAGGGGGGCCTCGGCTTCGGTTTGAGATGCCGAAAGGGGCAGAGCGTCCTCGATACGAAACGGCCCGATGCGGCGGCGTTCCAGTTCCTCGACAATCGCCCCGCAACCCAGAACTTGGCCAATGTCCCGGGCCAAGGAACGGATGTAGGTTCCCTTGCCGCACTCGATCTCGACTTGCAATCGAGGATACTCGAAGCTCATCAGGCGGATGTCGTACACCACGACCCGCCGCGGCGAAAGCGGAACCGAGCCGCCACGCCGAGCCGCCTCGTAGGCTCGCCGGCCCTCGTGATGCACCGCCGAGTACGCCGGGGGAATCTGCTCGATTTCGCCGACGAAACGCCCCAGGGCGTCTGTCACGGCTTTCCGGCTGGGGACCGGCGCGTTTGCCACTTCCTGAATGCGACCATCGGCGTCGTCCGTGTCGCTGACGACTCCGAGCCGAAAGACCGAGCGATAGGTCTTGGGCATCTCCTGGGCGTATTCGATGAGTCTCGTGGCGGGTCCGATAGCCACCAGCAGGACTCCCGTGGCCAAGGGGTCAAGCGTGCCGGCATGGCCCACCCTGTGACCGGGGAACCACTGCTCGACCTGATCCACGACCTGTCGAGACGTCAGGCCCCTGGGCTTGTTGATCACCAGCAGGCCGCAGTGCTTCGGGACATCGGGAGCCGTCATGGCATCAGTCCAGACCAAGCAATGCCAACACGCCCAGAACGCAGAGAATGGTCAGAGAGCGAACCGCCTCGCGGACGTTGACCTTGGACGAACCGGCCCGGCGGTCCTCGAAAATGATCGGCGTTTCGCCGAAACGAGCACCGGCCTTGCGGCATCGGTACAGTACCTCTTCCTGAAACGAGTAGCCCCGCGACCAGATGCGATGCAGCGGCAGCCGACTCAGGAGCGACACCCGATAACAGCGAAACGCCCCGCTGGTGTCGTGGACCGGCAGGCAGAACAGGACACGGGACAAGACGTTGACTCCCCAGCTCATCGCCGCTCGCTTCCACGGCCAGTTCTTCACGCCACCTCCGGGCACATAGCGCGATCCGATCATGACGTCCCGATCCTTCATGCCCCCGTACAAGTCAGGAAGATAGCGGGGGTGATGGCTGAAGTCGGCATCCATGTTGATGAGGAAGTCATAGTTCTTCTCAATGGCGTAGCGCATGGCAGCGATCGTGGCGGTTCCCAGGCCCATTTTGCCCGGACGATGGAGGACATGAATCCGACGATCCTTCGCTGCCAGCTGGTCCGCCAACTGTCCGGTGCCGTCGGGGGAGTTGTCGTCGATGATGAGGACGTCGGCTTCGGGAAGATAGCGGTGAATCTCGGAGACGAGCGGTTCGAGGTTGTCCTTCTCGTTGTAAGTCGCGAGGCTGACCAGGGTCCGCTCGGACATCGGCCTTTACCTTGTTCCGGTGTTTTGATCGTGCTTTAATAAGTTACACTACAGCGTCGGCTTCCCAGACAGCGACGGCAAGATTTCATTCGGCTTTTTCTACGGTGATCCGGTCATGGCTGCCACGTTAGCGGTTACCTGCCCGCACTGCCGCAAGACACTTCAGATTCCCGACACAGCCGCGGGAAAGCGAGTCAAGTGCAAATGGTGTACCGAGGTCTTTGTGGCGACGGCCCCCCGCTCCGCCAAGGGCCAGGCCGGCAAAGGCAAAGACGCGTCCGATCCAAAGGCCAAGGCCTCTGCTGCCAAAGACCAGCCGAAAACCAGTGATGACGAAGAGTGGGGCGTCGTCAAGGCCTACGGTGTGACTAAGGAGAGTGACAAACCTCACTGTCCCTATTGTGCCTGGGAATTGGAAGAGGAAGGTCAGGTCGTTTGCCTCCATTGCGGGTACAACTTGCAGACGCGGGAGCGGCTGGAACCCAAAATCTACGAGCCGCTGACTTCCTGGGACTGGTTCTTTTGGCTGCTGCCCGGCATCTTGTGTGGCCTCGTTTGCCTGACCTTCCTCGGCGGCATCATTTACTGCATTTACATTCTGATCTACCCATGGGAAGGGTACGAAGGCTCCAGCACCTTCCGCATGTTTGTGATTTACACCGCCGTCGCGTGCGGTTTCGTCGCCTTCTTATCCGGTCGGTTCGCGGTCAAAAGGCTCATCTTGAATCCACGCCCGCCGGAACGGGAGAAGCGGGTCAAGAAGGAAGGCGAAAAGTAGAAACCCTTCCCCGGACGGGGCCTGCCTCGGTTTTGCGCCTGGCAAAACGTGAGGTATATTGGTGTTGTGCGGCGGAGGCGGCAAAGTCTTCGCCCCGAACCCGTCGCCAGTCTGCGTCCTTCAGGGAAAAGCACGCATGAGCAACGATCTGACGCCGCTGCCCGGCCCGGTGCCTTTCGACCGACGCGGAAACCAGGATCGTCGCAAAGGAGAGCGCCGTAAGAAGAACATCCCAGTGGCCGTCGAACGGCGCAGCGGCAAGGATCGGCGGGTGGGGGAACGCCGTCGGCAGGTCGATCCGACCACCTGTGAACGGGATTACACCAGCGACGAGATCGAGTTCATGCGTGCCATGGATGATTACAAGCGGTACAACCATCGTCCGTTCCCGACCTGGAGCGAGGTGCTCGAGGTGCTGCGGGCTTTGGGGTATCGCAAGGTGGAACCACCGACCCCCATCCCCGGCGTCCCTCATCGCGGACCTTCCGCGGCATCGTGAACCGGCCAGGGAAGCAGATTGCCTTCGGCGTCGAAGGAGATCGGCGTCGGCTTACTCTCCACGGTGAACTGAGTCTCGCAGACCGGCTCTTCCAGACAGGCTTCCGAAGCGTAGATCGTCTCCAACTCCAAGGTGTTTTTGATGCGAATGACTCGGGCCTGTTCTGGCCGCCGTCGGCCGATGATCGCAAGGGCAGCCTCGATCACTTCGCGATCCGTATCGAAGTAAACCGGAATGTTGGCTCCCTCGGGATAGCCGGCCGTCACGCAGTTGATGACCGTGGCCCGATAATCCATCGCCTTGACCAGGCGGGCAGTGGTGAAGTCGGCCATGCCAATCCCGGCGGCGTTGCCGTGCGTCTTGGCAGACAGGCCCCGGACGAAGATGCTGCGGTATTCCGGCTGCCCGCTGGTAGGCTGTCCCCGGAAGGCCCGCTTTCTGCCGACCACGTTGGTGTCCATGCCGGAACCGCTGATGTCCTTGCCGATCTCGTCCACGATCAAAAGTTCACCTTTTCGCCACGGCAAGCGGGCTAACCAGGCTCGGGCCTGAGTCAGCAGCCGTTCCTCGACCGGCTCAAAATCTTCCGGCCGAACCGCTTCGATGAGGGCTGTCTCGTCGTAGGCGTTTTCCACAATCGCCAAGCCGAAGCGGATGGGGGCCTTGCTCAGAACATGTCGCCCCACGGCGCGAACGACCCGGTCGTACGGCTCCTCCAGGAGGATGCGGTGGTACTCGATGGCCCCGGCATGCTTACCCAGCCCGATCATCATCATTTTCAAGAGGCCGCTTTCGATCGGTCCTTCATAAGCGGTGTGCGGTTTGATGCGAGCGATGACGCCGATGTGGTCGGCTTCCGAGGCAATGCGGTCGAGTACCACGGGGAAGCCTTCTGGAGTGCTGCCCAGCGAAACAACCTCCATCGAGGCCCGGATCGGCACGCCGGTGAACTGCTCGGTGATGCCGTAGCTTTCCAGAATCTTCCGCTGCCCCTCGGCCGTGCCTCCGCCGTGGCTGCCCATCGCCGGCACGATGAACGGCTTGGCCCCCAACTCTCTCAAAAAGTTGGCCACGCTGCGGAGGATGAGCGCAATGTTGGCGATGCCTCGGCTGCCGGCGGTCAAAGCGACGCTTTGACCTGGCCGAATGGCGGAGGCCAAATCCAGAGTCTCCAATGCTTTCCGAATCGCTTCGGGCACGTTTTCTACCCGGGGACGCTCAAAATGCTGCCGCAACCGGACCAGACGTGGAAACTGCATCGTAGAAATCCTGCTTCAAGACCATTGGGTCGGGGAATCGGGTGCGTCCTCTGTGCCAGCCCATCGTTGCCCGAAGGACGGTATCATTTGGCTTATGATACCTGATTCGGGCCACGGCTGCACCGCTGCCGGATCAGGCCTCGCTTGTGGCAATTTCCTCTCGACACTATAATCCCGCGACGGTTCGCACCAAGGCCCCGGGAGGACGAAGGCCATGCCACGACGTAACCTGTACTGGCTTTTGGGCATCGGTCTGGGATCGCTGATCTGTTGGACGCTCGCCCAGGGCAGCATCGTCCCGCCGCGCGGACCCCTGTATCTGCTCAAAGGCTTTCCCGGGCATCAACAAAACTACGAACGCCTGAGCCTGTTCGTGGACATTCTTCAGAATGTGGAACTGAACTACGTCCACGAACTCAGCGACGAAGAGCGGCAGAAGTTCATTGAAAACGCCATCCAAGCCGGGCTGCAAAGTCTGGACATCCACTCGGCCTACATCAATCCCAAGGACTTCAAGGCCTTCAGCCGACAGAGCGAAGGCGTTTTTGGCGGCGTCGGCATCCAGATCGTCGTGGACCGGGAGTCCCGGCGAATCGTGGTCATCAGTCCCATCGTCGGTACCCCGGCGTACAAGGCCGGCATCAAGCCCGGGGACGAGATCGAGATGATAGACGGGGAACCGACCCAGGGCATGTCCGCCGAGGACGCCGTCGAACGCATTCAGGGGCCGCCAGGAACCACGGTCCGGCTGACTATCCGTCCCCGCGGTTCGACGCGGACCGTGGAGAAGACGCTGGTCCGCAGCATCATCGAGGTCGAAAGCGTCCTAGGCGATCAGCGGGATGCCAATAAAAAGTGGGACTTCATGCTCGACAAGGAATACCGCATTGCCTACGTGCGGCTGAGCCAGTTCACTAAGAAGTCGTTTGACGAGTTGCGGAATGTGCTGGCTCGTTTGGAGAACGAGCAGGTCCGGGGCCTGATTCTCGACTTACGAAACAATCCCGGCGGACTGCTCGACTCCGCGGTCAACATCGCCGATCTCTTTTTGACCGGCGGCGTCGTGGTCAGCGTCGAGGGCCGCAACCGGACCCATTCCACTTACGAGGCCCGAGCGCCAGGCACGATGCTGCTCAACCGGCCCGTCGTGGTGTTGATCGATGGGTCAAGTGCCAGCGCCAGCGAGATCGTGGCGGCGGCCTTGCAGGACCACAAACGGGCCGTCGTCATGGGCGAACGGTCTTTCGGCAAGGGCAGCGTCCAGACCTTGATTCCGATGGAAGGGGGCAAGGCGGCCTTGAAGCTGACGACGGCGAAGTACATGCGGCCCAGCGGCAAGAACATCCACCGCTTCCCGGACAGCAAGGAGGAGGACGATTGGGGCGTGCGGCCCGACGTCGAGGTGCCGCTGACTCGAACGGAACGCGAGGAATACTGGCTGGCCCGAAGGGACCGGGACATTGTCCGCGACGAACTGACGCCGGATCAGGTGCGGGAGCCTTTGGCCCGTGTCGTCTCGGCCTTGGCCACAGCCTGGCGGTGCGATTCGGCCCTTAACCCTGCCATCTCGGCGGTGGAACTGGGGGCTGCTTCGGAATCGCTGCCCTGGCCGCCGCTGCCCTTCAGTGACAAAGTGAGGGACCGAGCCGTAGAGTATCTCAAGGAGCAATTGGGCAAACCAGCTACGGTCCGACGAGCGAGATGAACCACCATGTATTTCCTGGCCATTGAATCCTCCTGCGACGAGACGGCAGCGGCCGTTTTTGATGACGAGCCTAAGATTCTGGCAAACGTCGTGGCCTCACAGGCTAAGCTGCACGAACGCTTCGGCGGTGTGGTTCCCGAGGTGGCGGCCCGAGCGCATCTGCAACGACTGTTGCCGGTCATCGACGACGCCTTGAAGCAGTCCGGCATCACCCTGCGGGACATCGAAGCGATTGCGGTGATGAACACACCGGGCCTGGTGGGTTCACTTCTGGTCGGCGTCAGCGCGGCCAAGATGCTGGCGGTCGCCCTCGACGTGCCGCTGGTGGCGGTCAATCACATCGAGGCCCACATTTACGCATGCCGCCTCGCTGCCGGGTGCGAAGTGTTCCCGGCCATCGGGCTGGTAGTCAGTGGCGGACATACTTGCCTGTTTGATTGCCGTTCAGCCCTCGACTTCCGCTTGTTGGGCGCGACCATAGACGACGCCGCTGGCGAGGCGTTCGACAAGGTGGCCAGCATCCTCGGCCTTGGCTTCCCGGGGGGACCGCTGATCGAGAAGGCTGCCCGGACCGGCGATCCGAAACGTTTCGCCTTTCCTCGGGCTTTCTTGCGTGACCACCGCTTCGACTTCAGCTTCAGCGGCTTGAAAACGGCCGTGCTTTACGCTCATCGCGATCTAGCCAAGGCCGAGGGTGGCACGGTTTCCGAACAGACGAAGGCCGACCTCGCCGCCAGCTTCCAGCAGGCGGTCATTGACGTGCTGGTCGGCAAGTGCCGCCAAGCGTTGGAGCAGACCGGACTGGAAAATCTGTGCGTCGGCGGTGGCGTAGCAGCCAATCAGCCATTCCGGCAAGCCTTGCAGCGGATGACCGAAGAACACGGCTGGCGGTTGTTCATTCCGCCGATGTCACTGTGCACAGACAACGCGGCGATGGCGGCCATGGCGGTCGAGAAATGGCGGACCGGCCAACTCGCACCGCTCGATCTTGACGCCTATCCCACCTACATGCCGTCGGCGGCTCCGGTTCCTGCGTGAAAGCGAAAACTCGCCGTCGGACGAAAACGCATCATTTATGCCGATCCGAGCGCGGATGCCGTCCGTCTCATGCTCCGCTCGGCAAAAACCGGCGTGGATTCTCGTCGTCGGCCTGCTCTTTCCCCCGGCGCGGTTAGACTCACCGACAGAGCGTGGCGCGATGATCTCCGAAATCCCCGAAGCAGGATGGCATTCCCATGATGCGTTGGATGATTGCGACTCTGATGGGCTTGGGAGCATTGGTCGGTCTGGCTGAGTCTGCCCGGGCCGATGGTCATGCCTGGTACTATCCCTACGGGTGGTATGTGCCGAAAGGCTCGTACTGGGTGCGCTGGCATGGGCTGAGGGAACCCTGGACGCCGCCGACGCCGACTGCGTGGACGGTGGTTCGGCCGTGGCAGCCTGGGTGCGGAGGCTGTCTGCCTGCCAGTCCGACGGTCCCCTTCATTCCGGCCCCGTACCTTCCCCCGGAACCGTGCGAGGAGCTTTGGACCTACGGCAAGATCAACGGCACTAAGCCGGTCATTCGGCAACTTGTGCCAATGACGGGTCCGCTGGCCGCCGACGCTCCTTAGCCGTCGGATTCAAAGCGTGATCGTCTTTAAGGGCGTCGTCTCTCAAGGGGAACAGGGGGCGACGCCCTTGGCATTTTTCAAGCCCCAAGCTACTTGCCCCGGTTTATCGCAGAGGGAGAGAGACGTCACCTTCCAACCGCCAATGCCCTTCGCCGGAGCGGTCCCAAAGCATCGCGATAACCAAAAGCCCGACGGCTAATCCGAGGTAAACCAGTCCCCTGTGCGGCTGAAAGGCGATCAGTACGCTTCCCAGGCCGAGCACTCCTAACGTGCCGAGAAAGAGCCGTCGGCCCCATCGGGCCAGATAGGAATCCTGTCGGCAGCGGCACCAGACGATGCCGACCGCCCCAACAGCAAATGCAGCAAGGGTGGAAACGAGGAGCAGAAAGGGAAACAGCACGGGTCGGTCCCTCCACGAACGGGTCTGCGGGATAGCGGACGAGACGGGCCTGGGTCAGAGGCGGCGAGAACCGTCTTGCGATCCGGGCCGGACCATAGCAAGCGTCTGCCAGTGATGCCAGCCCAACTGGAAGACGGCGAAGCCGCTACGGCTTGCGCGCTCTCTCCGCCAATTGCGTCGGAAGCACATCGCTACCTACAATTGCCATAGGCGGGGGAAGGAGAGGGCATGCCGAGCCGCTGGATAAGCTGGTCGATTATCGTTTTCTGGATCGGAATGATGGTCTGGTTGACCGGGGCGGAGTTGTATCACCGCTTCGGCACCCGTCCCCGTCTGCAAGACACTCTCGCCGCCAGTGCCCAAGCCGGTCCCGTGCATTGGAACATCACGGAAATCCTTCGACGGGATCGGCCACCCAAGGAAGGAGAGGCCCCGGAGGAGCGTCCGCTGGGCACCGCCGTCACGGAAGTCCGACTGGACGCCCGAAGCGGGAAGTACCAGTTAGCCCAGCAGATCCATCTGCATCGGCTTTTTAACACCGGCTTTTCCTTGAATCTGACCAGTCGTTCTGAGGTCAATCTGTTTGGCCGTCTACAGCAAATCAGTTTCAACGCCACCGTACCGGAAGTGAATCTGCATTGCGAACTGGTCGGCCGACCTCAAGGGCCGGACAAGCTCCGTGTTCAAGCCTTTTTCCGCTTCGGCTCGGAGCATCACGAGGTCCAACAGACTATTTCCTACGACGGCACCGACCTGGTGCTTTCCAGCCTCTGTCCGTTGGACCGGATGCCGGGCCTGAGACCGGGGCAAACCTGGAAGACGCCCATGGTCGATCCGGTCGAGTCGATCCTGGGGCAGTCGTTCTCCTCGGGCAATCTGCCCAAGGCGGAAATCACCCGGCCGCTGGTCACGGTGCGTGTCTGGGATCAGCCACAGGGGTTGCTGTGGCGTGGAGAATTTGTTCCTTGTCTGGTCGTTGAAGCGGTGCAAGGCGGCAGAAGCATGAAGATTTACGTGCGGGAATCGGATGGCCTCGTGCTCAGACAAACAGCGGAACTGGGTTCGCTTTCTCCTTTGACGTTGGCTGTGACTCGTGACCCTCGCAAATCCCACGGGGTCATCCCCTAGGCGGAGTGCTTGTCTTGTCCGCAATGATCGAATTGCACGACGTAAGCAAGTTCTACGGCGATAAACTGGCCGTGGACGGACTGACCTTGACCATCTCCCGCGGCGAGCTGTTCGCCTTTCTCGGTCCCAACGGGGCCGGCAAGACGACGACGATCAAAATGCTATGCGGCTTGCTTTTTCCGAGTCGGGGCACGATCCGCATCGGCGGCTACGATGTCCAGAAGCAAGGCGACCTCGCCCGGCAGATCATCAGCTACGTTCCCGATCAGCCGTTTCTCTATGAGAAGCTCACCGGACGGGAGTTTCTCGAATTCATCCGGGAAATGTACGGCATGGACCCGGTTTCGGGCCGCAGACGCATCGAGGAGCTGATCGAGGTCTTCGAGCTGACTTCTTTTGTGGATGATTTGACCGAGAGCTATTCCCACGGCATGAAGCAGCGGACCGTCTTCGCGGCAGCTTTGCTCCATCAGCCGGAGGTGTTGATTGTTGATGAACCGATGGTCGGTCTGGATCCCAAAAGCCAAAGGCTCGTGAAGGACCTGATGCGACGGGAAGTGGCGCGCGGCGGGACTGTCTTCATGTCCACCCATCTGCTCGGCGACGTGGAGGAACTGGCGACGCGGATCGGCATCGTGCATCGGGGACGGCTCATCGGCTGCGGCACCCTGGACACGCTCCGCAAACAAGCCGCCCACGACGGCTCATTGGAGGATGTGTTCCTGCGTCTGACAGCGGAGGAGGAACCGGCGGCGTTGGCAGCCAAGGAGGCCTCATGAGCGACATCGCCCTGCCCCTGGAACGCCGATCCTCTGACGGTCCGCGGCAGATGGCCCTTTTCCGCCGCCTCCAGCGCACGCTGTTGAAAAATGGCGTGTGGCAGGCTGTTCGCAAGTCCCGCCTGCGGATCGGGCTGATCCTTGTCCTGAGTCTCATGATCTGGGGCGGCCTGTACGGATTGTTCCGCGAAGGCTTCGTCTTCCTTCGCAACCTCGAAACCACGGTGCCGATCAGCTTCTACATCATCGAACTGCTCTTTGGCATGTTCTTCCTCGTACTGACCGGCCTCTTGATCTTCTCCGTCGGCATCTTTTTACACGAAAGTTTGTTCCGGGCCTCGGAGACGCGGTATCTCCTGACCACACCGGCGCGAGCGGACCAGATTTTCGGATACAAGTTCCGGGAAGCAGTGTTTTTCAGTGGCTGGGCGTTTCTGCTCCTCGGTTCGCCGCTGCTCATCGCCTATGGCATCGAGATGCGGGCCGATTGGCCGTATTTCATCTTGTTTCTGCCATTTCTGGTGGGCTTCCTCATACTTCCCGCCTCCATTGGAGCTTTGGGCTGTTTGCTGATCGTCGATCTGTTCCCGCGGCATCGGCGGCTGGTGCTGGGCTTGATGGTGTTGGCGGTGGTGCTTTTGGGCGTCGTCTGGCTCGTGTATCTGTTTTATGATGCTCGGTCGGAGGGACTGTCCGAGGCGTGGCTGCAAAAGCTGCTCAATCACCTGCGGCCAAGCCAGTGGTGGGGGCTGCCGAGCCGATGGATGACCGCCGGGCTGATGTCGGCGGCCCACAGCCGCTTCGACGACGCCCTGTTCTACCTGGCCCTGGTCTGGAGCAATGGCCTGTTCGCCTATCTGCTGGCCGCGTGGACGGCGGGACGAATCTATCGCCGGGCCTACAACGGCGTCAACAGTACTGGCGGATCGCGGACGGCCAACCTGATTGATAAGGTTCTCCGGGCCTTCGCGAATGGCTTCGACCGGCTTGCTTACCTGCTCTTGGCCTGGACCGACGCTCGAACGCGGTTGTTCATTCTCAAGGACCTGCGAACCTTCCGCCGCGACTCGGCCCAGATGGCCCAGGTCTTGATTCTGGGCGGGATTCTGTTCCTGTATTTCATCAACATCCGCTGGCTGCCCCACGGGCAGTATGCCGACTACGAACGGACGCTGATCGGGCTGATGAACGTGGCAGTCATCGGACTCATGATGGCGACGTACACGAGTCGTTTCGTCTTCCCGTTGATGAGTCTGGAAGGGCGGAATTTCTGGATTCTGGGCTTATTGCCGATCAGCCGGGAACGTCTGCTTCTGAGCAAGTTCGCCTATGCCGCCGCGGTGACGGTTACGATCGGACTGGGCTTGGCGACGATCAGCGAAGTGATGCTCCGGCTGGCATGGCCAATCGTGGCCGTGCATCTCCTGGCGGTGCTGGTGTTGTCGCTTGGTCTGTCGGCGATCAGCGTGGGTCTGGGCACCTACCTTGTCAACCTCAAGGAAACCAACCCGTCAAAGATCGCCACGGGGTTCGGCGGAACGATCAACTTGTTGGTCAGTCTGGTGTTCGCTCTAACGGTGATCGTGCTGGCGGGTGTCTCTACGCTGCTCTATTTCGCGGATCCCAACTTGCTGGAGCCGGAAACCGTCCTGCGGGTGCGATGGTGGATGGGATTAAGCGTGGCGGTGTTGTGTCTGACGGGCATGGCGGCGGTGATCCTTCCGCTGCGTCTCGGCATCCGCGCCTTTCGTCGCATGGAGTTTTAGGGTGAGGAACGCCCATGGCGAAATTCAGGCAAGTTTTGACCGTGGTTCTGGCCGGAGGAAAGGGCACCCGGCTGGAACCGCTGACGCGCGACCGGGCCAAACCGGCCGTGCCATTCGGAGGCGTCTATCGCATCATTGATTTCCCGCTGTCCAACTGCATCAACAGTGGCTTGCGGCAAATCTTCGTTCTGACCCAATACAAAGCCCGGTCGTTGGATCGGCATCTGAGCCGAGCTTGGGGGTTTCTCAGCCGGGAATTGGGCGAATTCATCGAAGTCCTGCCGCCGCAACAGCGCATCGACGAACACTGGTACCAGGGCACCGCCGACGCCATCTACCAGAACATCTACAGCATCGAGAAGGAAGACCCGAAGTACGTCCTGATCCTCGCCGGAGACCACATCTACAAGATGGATTACGGCGACATGATTCACGCCCACATCGAGCGAGGCGCGGACCTGACGATTGGCTGCATTCCGGTGCCGCTCAAGGACAGCATTCATTTCGGCGTCATGGAGCTGGATCGGGAAGGGCGTGTCGTTGGTTTTCGCGAGAAGCCGCCCCAGGCCGCGCCCATGCCGGATGATCCCCAGCATTGCCTGGCCTCAATGGGCATTTATGTCTTCACGGCCAAGGTGCTCTACGAACTCCTGCTCCAGGACGCCGGACGGCAAGACAGCGAGCACGACTTCGGCAAGAACATCATTCCACGCATCATCGAGACGCACCGGGTCTATGGCTTCCGCTTCCGGGACAAGAACCGTAAGGCGGTACCCTATTGGCGGGATGTCGGCACCTTGGATGCCTACTACCAGGCTAACATGGACCTGGTCGAAGTCGATCCTGTGCTCAACCTCTACGACCGTGAATGGCCGATCCGCACATTCCAGCCGCAGCTTCCGCCGCCGAAGTTCGTTTTCAGTGAGGAGGGTCTGGGACCGCAATTCCGCCGCGGCGAGGCGATTGACAGCGCCGTGTGTCAGGGCTGCATCATTAGCGGCGGCCATGTCCGAAAAAGCATCCTCTCGCCGGATGTGCGGATCAACAGTTACGCCCTGGTTGAAAACTCGATCCTGCTTGACGGCGTGGACATCGGCAGAAATTGCCGCATCCGCAACACGATCATTGACAAGGGCGTGAAAGTGCCGCCGGGGACGGTGATCGGCTACGATCTGGACCACGATCGGGCCAGGGGCTGGGTGACGACGGAGCAAGGCGTCGTCGTCATTCCCAAGGACGAATCGGCCGAGACTTTCCGCAAGTGAATCGAAGGATGAAGGCCGTGGCAACGGAACAAACCTATCCGGCAGACCCGCCGCTTCGCCGTCCGAATCTGTGGCTGTGGGGATTATTTGGGGCCGTCGTCGGCGTCATCGCCTGCATTGTCGTGCTGAACTGGTGGAACAGCCGACTTGCTCTGACGGCGGAACGCCTGGCCCAGGCTCGACAGCTTTGGCGGACTAACGGCCCAGCGAATTACGATCTCGAAGTTTCAGTCAAAGGCAAGACCCAGGGCCGATACACGATTCAGGTTCGCCAGGGCAAAGTCACGGCCGCAACCTGTGATGGCCAGCCATTTGAAAAGCTGGACCAAGCTTACCCGTGGACCGTATCAGGGCTGTTTGAGGTCGTGCTGCAAGCCGACCTGGAGGAACTGACCCGGCCGGATCGCCGACCGTTCTACACCCGCGTCGAGTTCGACCCCGTGTATGGCCATCCAACCCGCTATCTGCGATCGGGGGAGGGCCACCAGGTTCAAATCGAGGTCAAATTGAACCCGCAGCCGTAGGTCATGGCTCCGGCACGACGGGAGGCCGATGCCTTGGCAGCTCACTTTTGAAATCGCCGAGGCTGTTCCAGCGGTAGCGTTTATTCAAATCCACCTCGGCAACGACGACGGTGCCAAATTTCTCGGCGTGGACCAGGGGCCGCCCGTCGTGGCCGTACACCGCCGTCAGCATCCAGTTCCTCGAGATGTCCTCGTAGGTGCTGCTGACGATGTAAACATGATTTTCGCAGGCACGGGCCGAGGCTAATTGCGGATTACAGCCCCAGACCGGCCAGGCGATTACTTCCGCTCCGCGATTCGTCAGTTGCCGGGCGACCTCGGGAAAGAAGCCATCGTAGCAAACCATCATGCCGACCTTGCCGAACCGGGTGTCGAACACGGGATAGTCGTTCCCCGGGGCGCAACCGCGTTGGATCTCTTCCCGCGGCAAAGTGACCTTGCGGTATTTCCCGACGACCTCGCCATCCGGTCCGATGAGAACCGCGACGTTGTAAACGAGATGTCGATCCCGCTCGAGCAGACCGGCGACGATGTAGAGGTTATGCTGCTTGGCCAATTCGCCGAAGATGCGGGTCGAAGGACCGGGAATCGGCTCGGCACACTCGGCGAGGCTGTGGGGATTCTTGCCCGTGCCGACATGGGTGATGGTTTCACCCAGGACGACCAGATCGGCCCCCTGCCGAGCAGCCTCGGCGATGAGCGGTGCGAACTCCCGGCAGTTCGACTCCGGCGATTTACCGCTGGGCTTGTAGTGGACAGCAGCAAGGCGAACCCGGCGGGGCTTGGGCGGATCGGTTTCAGCAAAGCTCACCTTCGCCCATTCGATCGAGCCATTCGGTGCCCACAGCAGGTGCAATTCGACGACCGCCCGGGTCGCCTTTTCTGGAGCCTGATAGGTGTCGGAAACCTCGGTCCAGCCGGAGGTGTCCGTAGCCTTGTCCGTGGGATGCTCGGCCTCTGCCGGCCCCTTCCAGCCCTGAAGGTAGCCAGCGACAGGTTCTTCGCTGAGAGGTACAGGTCGGCCGTGGTCATCCTCCCAGCGGATGCGAACCGAGGCGCTGCGGCGCGGCAAACTGACATTGTGGACCTTGCGGACGGCGAAGAAGCGATAGTGGCGGCCTCCCTGCACCGGAAACGTCTTCTCCCACCAGCCGTGCAGCCCTTCCCGCTCATCGTGCCGGATGACAAACGCTCCTCGATTGTCCGGTCCACCGCTGGGAAGATAGTCAAAGCTTGGTCGGATTTCGTCCCGGGGTGCTCGTGTTTTCCAGCCTTCCGGGGCTTGAGTTGGCTCCTGACCGAAAAGTGGCAGTGCAAAAGCCCAGACGGTCAAGACGCTTACCAGGCATGCTCGCATGGCTACCTCTCCTTTCGCTCGGAGTGGTCACGTGGCGGAAATTGAATAAGTGTTGCCTCCACACCCGGCCGTCGGCGCACTCGGCAGGTTTGTCAGACTTTTGCCATTACCCCCGGCTTTCCTGGGTGTTAAAGTACCATCCGCAGGACGCCGTGCAAACCAGAGACGATCTCTCAAACCGGATTTGTCGAGCAAGCAGGATGCGCCGGTCGGGGAGATGGTGCGGGGTATTTCTGGGTAAACTTCGCGGGAGTCATGAGACAACGGGAGAGGGCTATGCATCGGCTTCGGCATCTCGCGTGGTTGGGGGGCGTGTTCGTCGCAACCGCCTGCCTGGTCGTGTTGTCGTTGGAACCGGCCTGGTCGCAGGATCAGGACCAGCGCTCACGGCTGGATCGGCTCACGGAACTGGAGAAGAAAGTCGGCGAGATCAGCAAGGAACTGGCGGAACTGAAGAAGTCCTTGGAGCAGCCGTCCGAGGCAGCCAAGGCCAGCGACACGGACAAGCCGGCCACGGACAAGCCGGCCGAAACGACCGCCCGCCAACCCGTCTCGCCAGACGGTGGATTACCGGCCGAGTGGGTCAGGAGTCTGACCTGGCGGTGCATCGGACCGGCGGCGATGGGTGGCCGCATCACCGCGATCGCCGTGTATGAGAAGGACCCCAGCATTTATTGGGTGGCCACGGCGTCCGGCGGGCTGCTCAAGACGACCAACAATGGCATCACCTTCGAGCATCAATTCGACAAGGAAGCCACGGTTTCCATCGGGGATGTCGCCGTCGCCCCGTCGGACCCGAACATCGTCTGGGTCGGCACGGGTGAAAACAACCCCCGTAATTCCGTCTCCTACGGCGACGGAGTGTACAAGTCCACGGACGGCGGCAAGACCTGGAAAAACATGGGCCTCAAGAAGAGCTTTCAGATCGGCAAGATCATCATCCATCCCACGGACCCGAACATCGTTTATGTCGGGGCCTTGGGCCGCCTCTATGGGCCGAACGAAGAGCGGGGCTTGTTCAAGACCATCGACGGCGGAAACACCTGGGAAAAGATTCTGTACATCGACGACAAGACCGGCGTGATCGACATGCGGATGCACCCCACCGATCCCGAGACGCTCATCGTCGCCACCTGGGAACGGCAGCGGGATGAGTACGACGGCTTTTTCGGCAACGTCGAGGGCGATCAATACGGGCCGATCAAGACCCACGCGCCGGGCACGGGATTGTACAAGACAACCGACGGCGGCAAGACCTGGCGGAAACTGACCCAGGGGCTGCCGACCTGCAACATGGGCCGCATCGGCCTCGACTGGTACCGCAAGGATCCGAACGTCGTCTTCGCCATCATCGACACGGAAAAGGTGGGCATGACCACGGCAGCCTATCTCGGCGTGCAGGGCAACACGGCCAAGGAAGGCGTGGCCTTGACCTCCGTGGTCGAGAACGGCCCTGCCGCCAAGGCCGGGCTAAAAGCCGAGGATGTGCTGCTTTCCATCGGTGGTAAGGACGTTAAAGAGTTCGGTGACATCGCCAAGATCCTCGACGACTATGTGGCCGGGGACAAGGTCGAAGTCGCCTTCAAACGCGGTGAAGAAAAGAAGACCGTCGAAGTGACACTCGGCACCCGGCCGGCGCAGGCTGCCGGGGCGGCTTCCGGCATTCTCTTCGCCGGGTTCATGGCTGAGGACGTCGAAGGAGGGTTCCGCGTCACCCGGATCATGGCGGAGGATTCCCCGCTTCAGGTCGGCGACGTGATCCAATTGATCGACGATAAGCCGGTCAGCGGCTTCCGCGAAACCTTCCAACAACTCGCCAGCACCAAGCGGGCCGGGGATAAGATCAAGGTTCAGTTCGACCGCGACGGTCAGAAGAAGGACGCCGAATTGACGCTGACCGCCCCTCCCTTCGGCGGAGGCGGTGGACGAGGGGGCCTCGGAGCAGCCCCGGGCCGGACGACACGGCCGTTTTCTTCGACCTTGGGCGGCCAACGGGAAAACGTGCAGAATCAACAAGGCAAGGGCGGGTTTAACACCGGCGGCGTGTTCAAATCCACGGACGGCGGCGAAACCTGGACCCGCATCAACAGCCTGAATCCCCGTCCCATGTATTTCAGCCAGGTCCGCGTCGATCCCAGCGACGACAAGTATGTGTACGTCCTGGGCGTGTCGCTCTACCGTTCCAACGACGGCGGCACGACCTTCCGTCCCGACGGAGGCCGGGGCGTTCATGCCGACCATCACGCCTTGTGGATCGATCCGCGGGATGGCCGACACATGATCCTCGGCACCGATGGCGGTTTCTACGTCACCTACGACCGCATGAACAATTGGGACCATCTCAACACCGCCGCCTTGGGCCAGTTCTATCACGTCGCCGTTGACCCGCGGAAAGATTACCGGGTGTACGGCGGCCTTCAGGACAACGGCAGTTGGGGCGGACCGGCACGGATCCGTTCGGGTTCAGGACCGATCAACGAGGATTGGTTCCGCATCGGCGGCGGCGACGGCTTCACCTGCCGCGTCGATCCGAATGATCCGGACCTCGTGTACTTCACCAGCCAGAACGGAGCGATGGGCCGACGTCATCTGCGGACCGGCGAGACGGCATCCATTCGGCCACGCACCCCAGGAGGCCCGGGCCGAGGCGAACCCGGTGGTCGTGGCGAACCGGCACAGCGGGGCGAGCAACCGGGTCGCGGGGAACAGCCGGGACGGACCGAGGGGCAGCCGCAACCCGCCGAGCAGCGGGAAGGCGAGGAGCAGCCGCGTACCGCCCAGCAGAGCCGTTACCGCTGGAACTGGAACACTCCTTTCATCCTCTCGCACCACAATTCGCGAATCTTCTACTGTGCAGCTAACTACGTGTTCCGCTCGCTGGATCGGGGAAATGACTTGCAAGTTATTTCACCAGAGATCACGGCGTCCGAGAAAGGCAGCGGCACGGCGTTGTCGGAATCGCCGCGAAATCCGAACGTGCTTTACGCCGGGACCGACGACGGCATGATTTGGGTGACGCGGGACGGCGGCAAGACATGGAAGGAAGTCGGCAAGAACGTGCCCTTGCCGAAACGGATGTGGGTGGCGACGCTGGAGGCGTCCCGCTTTGCCGACGGCCGCTGCTACGTCTGCATTGACGGGCACCGCTCCGACGATGACAACCCGTACCTGTTCGTGACCGAGGACTACGGCGAAACCTGGAAGCCGATCACAGGC
This sequence comes from Gemmatales bacterium, assembly GCA_025055835.1. Lineage (GTDB taxonomy): Bacteria > Planctomycetota > Planctomycetia > Gemmatales > HRBIN36 > JANWWR01. The sequence continues at coordinate 72,475 of JANWWR010000006.1, forward strand.
AACCTGCCGTGGGGTTCGACCCGCTGCCTGCGGGAAGATTTGCAGAATCCCAATCTGCTCTTTGTCGGCACGGAGTTCGCCGTCTTCGCCTCGACCAACCGGGGCGTCAGTTGGACCAAGATCAACAACAATCTGCCGACCGTTGCCGTGCATGAATTGGCCATCCATCCGACCATGAACGAGATGGTTGCTGCCACGCACGGTCGCAGCCTGTGGATTGTGGACATCACGCCGCTGCGGCAGATCAACAACGAGGTTCTGAGCGCCGACGCGGCTTTGCTGAAGCCTCACACGGCCATTCGCTGGCGGAGCGAACCGAGCCGGGGCGGCACCAACCGCCGCTTCGTCGGCAGCAACGGCCAGTCCGGGGCCCACATCTACTACGTTCTGAACAAGAATGCTGAGCGGGTTTCGATCAAGATCATGGACATCGAAGGCAAGGTGCTGCGGGAGCTTCGGGCCAGTTCGACGCCGGGTATGCATCGCGTCACCTGGGACCTGACTCGGGTGCCCGAACGACCTGCCGGAGCGGGCCAGCGTGGCGAACCGGGTCAGGCTGGCCGGACCGGTCCGGGTGGCGGTCGAGGACAGCAGGCCGGAGCCGCCACGCAGACCCCCGGCGGTCAACCGCCTACCGCTCAGCCGCCTTCGGGTCCGCAGCCGACCCAGCCTCCGGGAGGATTCGGTGGTTTCGGTCGCGGCGGCTTCGGCGGGTTTGGCGGACAGCCGGTCCCGGCAGGCACCTACCGCGTGGTCCTGACCGTGGACGGCAAGGAGTACAGCCAGATTGTCCGCGTCGAGAACGATCCGAATTACCCGAACTTGGATCAGATCGTCGCCGACGAGGAAGAGTTCGACGAGGAGGAAGAGGAGGAAGAGGAACGCGATCCGATTCCCCTGGAGTGGCTCATTCCGGCTGACATCCGCTAAGCGTTTTTGAATTCGACTCGGGAGCGCGGCTCGACGGAGGCTTTTTCCTCGGGCCGCGCTCCCGTTGCGTTTTGTTGTGGTATTTCACCCTCGCGGTGTGTAGAAAACGTTAGGAAGACATGATTAGAACAGATTTGACGTCTTGCCGATCCCGCCCGGTCGGTCCGACTTGACGCATGCGCCGTTCTCAGCGATATCTACGCCGGCCGATGTCCAGTGATGCTTGAAAAATAAGGAGGTCCTCCGCCCATGGCCCCGACCACGACCGCTGCCCCGGAAAAAGCAACGCCCAAGCAATCTCCTCAAAAAACATCGTTCTGGGACCGACTCTTGATCGGCCTCGCCTGGCTGACCCTCTGGCCGATCATCTGGCTTCTCATCAAATGCATGTACCGCATTCGGGTCGTGGGACTGGAAAATGTTCCAGCCACCGGACCGGCAATCCTCGTCTGCAACCATGTCACCTGGTTCGACGGGTTCTTCATCGCGTCCACGATGAAGCGGCGGGTCCGCTTCCTGGTTTATGCCCCGTACATCAAGAACCCCTTCTTTGGTTGGCTGCTGCGGTTGGCCGAGGTGATTCCAATCGCGTCCGAAGCCGGTCCTCGGGCCATCATCACGGCTCTGCGGGAAGCGGGGGAGTGCCTGAAACGCGGCGAGATCATCGGCATCTTCCCCGAAGGAGCCTTGACCCGCACCGGAGCTATGCTGCCGTTCAACCGCGGGGTCGAAAAGATTCTCGAGAAAAATCCGGTGCCGGTGATCCCCGCGTGCCTCGACCGTCTCTGGGGCAGCCTTGTCAGTCATTCCGGAGGCAAGTTCTTCTGGAAGTGGCCGAAGCACTGGCGATACCCGGTCACGGTCATGTACGGCAAACCGCTGCCGCCGGACACCAAGCTTTGGCAATTACGACAGGCCGTTCAACAGCTTCAAACGGAATGCTTCATCCTTCGGCGGGAGGATCATAAGCCAGCACATCGGCAGTTCGTCCGCATGGCCTGTCGGCACCCGTTCCGGTCCTGCATCATCGACGGGTTGACCGAGGGAAAAGAACTGAACTTCGCCATGACGCTCACCGGAGCCAGTCTGCTCGCAGAAAAGCTCCGGCCCCTGCTGGCGGACCAGGAGATGGTCGGCGTCCTGCTCCCCACGACTCTCGGCGGAGCTTTGGTCAACATCGCCGTGGCGTTCCTGGGAAAGCCGGTCGTTAATCTCAATTACACGGCCAGCAAGGAAGCAATGCAGTCAGCCCTGCGGCAGTGCAAGATCACCAAGGTCGTCACCGCTCGTGCCTTCCGGGAGCGGATCAAGCCGGACCTCGGACCCGATGTTCAGTTCATCGACCTCGAAGAGATTCGCAAGCAGATTCCGAAGTGGCGTCAGATACTGCGTTACCTTCAGGTGGTTTGCCTGCCTGGGTGGTGGCTGGAGTATGTCACGCTCCGACTCGGCAAGCACCGCGGAGACCAGTTAGCCACGGTGATCTTTTCCAGCGGCAGCACCGGCGACCCCAAGGGCGTGATGCTGTCGCATGACAACATCGTCGGCAACATCGAATCGTGCTTGCAGGCCCTGGATCCGCTGCCGGGCGACCGGATGCTGGCCGTGCTGCCGTTCTTCCACAGCTTCGGCTACACCGTTACGCTTTGGTTGCCGCTGACCATCGGAGCGTCCGCGGTGTACTATCCCGACCCGCGGCAGGCCAAGGAAATCGGTCAACTCTGCAAGAAATACAAGTGCACCTTGTTCGTCACAACGCCGACCTTCCTCCGCTTCATCATTCGCAAGTGCGAACCGGACGAATTCCGCAGCTTGCGTCTGCTCATCACCGGGGCGGAAAAACTGCCGCGATCGGTGGCGGAGGAGTTCGAGGCCAAGTTTGGCATCACGCCGCTGGAGGGTTACGGCACCACGGAACTGTCGCCGGTCGTCGCCACGAATGTGCCCGATTACCGCAGCCCGGTCATGACACAGATCGGACATAAGCCCGGTACCGTCGGTCATCCCGTTCCCGGCGTATCGGTCAAGATCGTCGATCCGAACGACTATTCCAAGGTCCTGCCGCCCGGCGAAGTCGGAATGCTCCTGGTCAAAGGACCGAACGTGATGGTTGGCTACCTGAACCGTCCCGAGGCCACCGCCGAGGTGATCCGCGACGGCTGGTACGTCACCGGCGACCTCGCTTCGCTCGACGAAGACGGGTTCATCACCATCCACGACCGTCTCTCCCGGTTCAGCAAAGTGGCCGGGGAAATGGTGCCTCATCAGAAGGTCGAGGATGCCATTCACGGGATCTTGCGAACCTCCGAGCGGGTTTGCGTCGTAACCGGCGTGCCGGATGAGAGGAAAGGCGAACGCTTGGTTGTGCTGTACATCCCGACGAACGGCATGGACCCCAAGCGAGTGCATGAACTGCTGGCCTCCAGCGATCTGCCCAACCTCTGGCTCCCGAGTCCGAATGCGTACTACCAGGTGCCCGAGATTCCGATCCTTGGCAGCGGCAAGCTGGACCTGCAAAAAGTAAAACAAATGGCGTACCACCTTAGCAGTGCCCAATCGTGAGTCGGGAGCATCTTCAGAGCGGGAACCGGCTGGAGCTTCTGAAGCAAGTCCGAGTGGTTCTCGTCCGCACCGAGATCGCGGGAAACATCGGAGCGACCGCCCGAGTGCTCGCCAATTTCGGCATCCGGGACTGGTGCCTGGTTGCTCCGCAAGCCGACCCGCTTGCCGAGGAATCGGTGAAATTCGCGGCTCGCGCCCAGCCCACCCTGACATCGGTTCGTCGATGCGAGACGCTTACCGAGGCTGTCGCGGACTGCCTCGTCGTCTGCGGCACCACCTCGCATGAAACCGGCATGATCCGCTCGACATCTTTGGGCTTGCCTTGGGAAATCCTGCCGCGTCTGCTCTCGGCGGCGGTCTCGGGCAAGGTGGCGTTGGTGTTTGGACCCGAAGCGGACGGACTGAGCAACGAGGACCTCAGCCTATGCCATCACATCCTGCACATTCCAACCGACGATGGTTATCCGGCCCTGAATCTTTCCCACAGCGTTGCCGTCTGTCTGTACGAACTGCGAAGGAGTCTTTTGCTCAACGACCGGCTTGAACAGCCGCGAAGCGACCTTGCTGCCTTCACTGAACAACAGCGGATGTTTGAACACCTTGAAGAGGCACTCACAGAATTGCATTTCCTCTGGAAGCCGGATGCGGATCGGCTCATGTACGCGATTCGGCATCTGCTCGGTCGAGCAGGATTGACGCATCAGGAAGTACAGATCCTTCACGGCCTTGCCCGTCAGATCCAATGGCGGTGCCGTCATCCGAATCCGCCTTATTCTCCGCCCTTGCCAAGTGATCCTGCGTCGAAGGCGATGGGCTGAAGCTCTCGGGATGCCGTTGCCGCTCTCGATTCAAAATGGCCAAGAAAAGCTCCCGGTTGCGGGCTGTGCGGCGTTCGAGATCGAGCAGAAACCTTTCGGCTGGCGCCTGGCCGTCCTGTCCATCGTAGCCCAGGCGATGGGCAATCTTCCGTAATTCGTCCTCGTTTTCAGGCAACTCGTCGGTGGCCGTGTTGGAGACGATGCGCAGGCGGCTCTCGACACGTCGGAGAAACTCGTAGTTGCTGCGCAGATCCAGGTATTCGCTCTCGCTGATCAGCCCCGTCTGGTTCAGAGCATCCAACGCGTCCCAGACATTGGTTCGCCGGATCTGGGGAATCCGGGGACCGTACTTCAGTTGCAGGAATTGGACCAGAAACTCGATGTCCACGATCCCGCCGAGTCCACGCTTCAGGTTGCGTTCACCCCGGCTCACTTCCAGGCGTCGCCGCATGGCCAGGAACTCGTCCACGAACTGCGGGTCCCAGGGTGGCGAGCAGATTTCTTGCCAGATCAAGGCCAGCACCTCCTCGCCAAACCTCGGATCGCCGTAAACCACCCGAGCACGGGTCAGGGCCTGACGTTCCCACAACTGGGCCGTACCTTCGGTGTAGTAGCGCCGAAACTCCGGCAGCGGCGTGACCAGGCTGCCGGACCGCCCCGTAGGCCGCAAACGCATGTCCACCTGATAGAGCCGACCCCGCGGCCCGTGTCTTCCGCTCGTGTTGATGATCCGCTGGGCAAGCTGGCTGAAGAAATGGAAATGGTCCGTGGCGGACGACGGCAACTCACCCGGCTTCAAGCTGCTTCCGGTCGTTCTGCCATCGCCTTCGTAGATCAGGATGAGGTCGAGATCGCTGTTGTAGGTCAATTCCCGCCCGCCCAGCTTGCCCAGGCCGATCAGCACCCAGCGACACTCCCGCCCGGCTCCCGAGGTTGAGTCCAGGATCGGTCGGCCGAAGCGACTCACGACGGCTTTCCATTCCATCTCTGCGATCTGGCCTAAGATCGCTTCGGCAAGATCGGACAACGCAGCCAGGGTTGTCCGCAATTCGTCTTTGCCGAGAATGTCGTTGACGCCGATGCGGAGAAGCTCTTTCTCCCGGAAGCTGTGCAGGATCAGGTCGGTATCCTCGGCGTTGTGGCAGAGCATGGCCAGTTCTTCACGCATCTCCTCCAGGGAGCGTGGCCGATTAAGGACCAGACTGTCTACCAGTTCGTCGATCATGCCGGGATTCTTGATGAGGAGCTCGGAAAGAAACTGGCTCCAGGCGCACAGATCGACGTACAGTCGCAGACTGGGCGGATTGAAACTGAAAAGCTCCCAGAGGACCCCCTTGGCTCCCAACGAAGCCGTCACCTTTTCCAGGTTGGTCAAGGCCATGTCGGGATCGGGGGTTTCCGACAAGGCCCGCAAAAGGCTCGGGGCGATGCTGGCGAGAAACTGGCGGCAGCGTCGGCCGGGAAGAAACGGCACGGATTCCGTGGCGAGTTGCATGAGGTTGTGGAACGCTGCTTCGATGTTTCGGAAGCGGTAGCGTCCGAGGACCTGACGGATGGTTTCGGGATCGGGGTCGGGAGCGAGAATCAGGTCGGCCTCCGGCTCGGCGTCGCTGTCGCCTCGGAAAGTGTCGTGCAGGAGGTGGTTGAGGATTTCCCGGTTGGCTCGGGTCTTTTCCCGGTAGTCCTTAAGGAATTGATCCAGAGGATCAAGGTTGGCTTGCTCAATGCTGACCACGGGAAGAATTCTGGGTTCGGATGCGATTCCGCCGGACATCCGGGGAGAGCCGAGCGGTTCACCCGGGCGGTCGCTTGTCGGAAGCGAGCGAACCACGGTGCTGCGCGGCTTGTAGCCCATACGACGGGCCAGACGTGCTAATTCCTCGGGATGGTCGGGCAGGCGGTGTGTTTGCAGATCGAACATCAGTTGCAGCCGGTGTTCGACCTTGCGGAGGAAGCGGTAAGTGCTCTCCAGTGTCTGGCTCTCGTCCACGGTCAGGCACTCGGCGTCGGTCAGGGCGTGAATGGCCCTGAGAGTGTTGCGTTGCCGGACCTCGGGCAAATCGCCGCCGTTGAGCAATTGCAGGAACTGAATTGTAAACTCAACGTCCCGAATGCCGCCCCGTCCGGTTTTGACTTCCACCTCGTCTTCGCCGGCACGACTGGTCTTGCGTTCGATCTGCCGTTTTAGGGCCTTGATCTCGTTGATTTCCGCGAAGCTCAGGTATTTGCGATAGACGTATGGTTCGATCCGGTGGAGGAACTCCTGGCCCAGTTTCAGATCGCCGGCGACTGGGCGAAGTTTGATGAGTGCCTGCCGTTCCCAGGTGCGGCCAAGAGTGTCGTAATAGGACAGCGTGCTGGCCACCGATCGGGCCAAGGGGCCGCGTTCCCCTTCTGGCCTGAGCCGCAGGTCGATGCGGTAGGCCTGCGGATGGGTACAGAGCAGGCGGACCACCTCGGTCATGGCCCGGCCGTAGAACTCGTCCAGGCTGATCGACAGTCGACCGGCAGTGACACCCTCGGCGTTGTAGATCATCATCAGGTCGATGTCGCTGCTGTAATTCAACTCCTCGCCACCGAGCTTGCCGAAGGCAAGAATGCAGCAGCGGCCGGGGCCTAGGTCGGTCTGCGGTTCGCCAAATCGGTTCGTCAGTTGTCGCAAAGCAGTACGAAGTGCGACTTCAAGGGCGGCATCGGCCACCTGGCTGATGTCCTGGGTGATCTCTTCCAGGGGGCGATCCCGGTAGATGTCGTTGGCCCCAATGCGAAGGATCTGCCTTTCCCGGAACGTGCGAAACTTGCGAAGAACCGCTGAGTCCTCGAAGCACGCATCCACTTCCGCCTGAAGCTGGGCGATCAATTCCTCACGGCTGGGGCTTCGCCGCAGAGGCACGCGGAGCATCGGCAGGTACTCGGGATGGGCGGTCAGCAGGTCGCTGAAATAGTAACTGGTGCTGAGGAGTTGCAGCAGGATTTCGAGGGTACGGCTGCGGCCTTCCGGCATGCCGAGGAGACTTTCGACCGCCGACGGAGCGGCCAGGAACCGTTCCAGGTTGTTCAGGCCCATGTCCGGATCAGGGCAGCGGGGCAGATAACGAGACAAGGGGACGCATAGTTCAGCCAAGCGGTTCGGGCCGAGAATGCGAGCCAGTCCCTGAAAGTTCCGCCAGCCCTGGGCCAGATCGCGCAGCCCCCAGCCGCTCAGGAACAGGCGGGCTTCCTCGAATGATTCCAAATACAGCCGAAGCTGATCGAGTTCCATGCTTGTCCAGCCTGGGAGAGGACGGGCGAATCACACCAGCGGCAGCGGGATCCGAGCGGACCGCGCTTCCGTTCTGCTTTCTTCGCCATTTTCCTGTGGTAAGACCGACCGGTGATGCGGGTCCGGTTCGCTGACCTCGCCGAACAGGGTGAACGCCGACGCATCCACGATGCGGAGTTGGACGAATCTTCCGATCAGGCTGAGCGGTCCGTCGAAAACGGCAATGTGATCCGTGTCAGTGCGTCCAGTCAGTTGCGGAAACTCGCTGGAATCCGAAGCGTGACCGAACTTCTTGCTCGGACCTTCGACCAGCACTTCGACCGTTCGGCCAATCCAGGTCCGGTGCTCCCGCAGGCTGACCCGGTTCTGAATCGCCAACAAGTCGTTGTTGCGTCGGCGTTTCACTTCCTCCGGCACATCATCGGGATACAGTTCGTCAGCCTTCGTGCCGGGACGGGGGCTGTACTTGAAGATAAAGCTGTTTTTGAAACCTGCCTCGGCAACCAGATCGCAGGTCCGCTGGAAGGAGGCCTCTGTCTCGCCGCAGAAACCAACGATGAAGTCGCTGCTGATCGCCACGCCGGGAATCCGTTCACGACAGCGAGCCAGCATGTCGCGGTAGTACTCGACGGTGTAGAGCCGCTTCATCCGCTTCAGCACCTCGTTGCAGCCGGACTGGGCCGGGACGTGCAGATAGCGGCAGACCTTGGGAAGATCGGCGACGGCGTCGAGGAGGTCGTCGGTCATGTCCCGGGGAAAGTTGGTCACGAACTTGATCCGACGAATGCCCGGAACATCGTGCAGGAGGTTGAGCAGGTCGGAAAGTCGAGTGGTTCGGCCGTCCCCATGATCGAAGCAGTAACTGTTGACGGTTTGGCCGACGAGGGTGATTTCGAGACAACCTTGGTCGGCCAATTGCCGGACCTCGGCGAGAATGTGCTGCGGATGCCGACACTGCTCCGGGCCCCGGACACTGGGCACGATGCAGTAGGTGCAGAACTTGTCACAGCCGAACTGCGTCCGCACGTAGGCCTGGAACGCATTGGGTCGCATGGACGGTTCGCGGAGCGGATCGTAGCTTTCGAAGCTCTCCGTGACTTCGGGACGCGACGCCTCAGCCCGACCCAGGCTGACGGCGATTTGCGGAGAGCCGGTGCGTTCGATCTCGCCCAGCAGTTCCGGGATGCGGGCCAACTGGCCCGGTCCGCAGATCAGGTCCACATGGGGAGCCCGCTTGCGGATCAATTCTTGATCCTTCTGGGCCATGCAGCCGATGACGCCAATAATCGTCTTCGGCCGCTTCTGCTTGTGCCGGCGCAAGGTGCCCAGGGCACTGTAGATTTTGTCCTCGGCATGCTGGCGGACGCTGCACGTGTTGAACAGAATCAGATCGGCGTCCCGTGGATCGTCCACGATCTGATAGCCAAGCCGACGCAGACTGCCGACTACCAGCTCGCTGTCGAGCACGTTCATCTGGCAGCCCACCGTTTCGAGGAATAATTTGCGACCCATGAATACCACCTATTGCACGGCCGTATCGTGATTCTAGCCGCCAAGGAAGGGCTGGAGAAGGCGAAGGAATCGGCCTAGATTCCCAGTTCGGAAGCGGCCCGACGGGCTTCGACGACGAAGCGGCGCATTTTTTCCCGGTCCTTTTTGCCTGGTTGGCTCTCGACGCCGCTGGCAACATCGACGGCGTAGGGCCGAACGATCCGGATGGCCTCAACCACGTTTTCCGGGGTCAATCCCCCGGCCAGGATCAGGGGCAGACCAAAATCCCTGCCCGCTAACAAGTGCCACGGAGCCTGCTTACCCGTGCCGCCGAACTGCCCCGGGACCCGCGCATCTACCAGGAGGGCCGAGGGACGGATGCCGTCGTCGTTCAGGTCCGACACAAACTTCCGGGCTGCTTCGACGTCGCCCTCCTCTCCAACCGGAAACGCCACAATGAGATGGCACTTTGAAAAGGCAGGGGCAATGCCTTCCGAGCGGGAGTCAAAGCCGTGAAGCTGGAGGCTCCGAAGCCCCAGGCTGGAGAGGCACCAGCGAAGATCGGCCGATTGAGGCCGGACCAGAACGGCGACCGGCTCGACGAACGGCGGCAACTCGCCGACGATCTCTTCGGCAACATGACGGGAAACGCAGCGGGGTGACTCGGGAAAAAAATTGAGACCAACAGCATCGGCCCCGCATTCCGCCGCAGCCAGTGCGTCCGTTACCGTAGTGACTCCGCAAATCTTGATCCGCATCGTCAAAGTTTACGCAGCAGCTAGCCGATTTCCAATTTCTCCCGATTGGGATTCAGTCTAGCAGGAAAGCGATGCGGATGGTTGTCCGGGTCCGTCAGCGGGTGGTAGAATCTTTCTCGTAAGGATTGCGTGTGCCCCGTGGCAAGATCGTGCCCTGCCCGGCAGAGGTGAGCCATGTCCGGTCTTCGACTGATGCTCGTTGCCATCGGCTGCTGGATTCCGTGGACCATCGCCATCTCCGCCACCCCAGACACCGGGGAAATCGAAAAGCTCATCAAGCAACTGGGTGACGAGAAGTTCGCTCGTCGCGAGGCAGCCTGCAAAGCCTTGGAACAGATCGGTGCCCCAGCCCTGGATCCGCTGCGGCGAGCCTGTGGCGATGACGATCCCGAGGTCCAACGCCGGGCCAAGGATCTGGTTCGAGCCATCGAACGCCGCATGGAACGCGAAGAAATCCTGCGGCCAACGCTGGTCCGCCTTGATCTGAAAGACGCTTCGGTGCCGGATGCCGTGGCCGAACTGGCAAAACAAGCGGGTTATTCCATCCTTCTCGGTGGGGATGCCGCGAAACTCCAGCCGGACCTGAAACTGACCTTGCAGACCAAGGAAATGCCTTTCTGGGAAGCGTTGGATTTACTTTGCCTCAAGGCCGGCTTGACTCATGTCGTAAACCCGCAAAATGTTCGGGTCCAGCATCCCGGGAATCCTGTCGGCAGCGTCCGTGTACCTAATGCTGTTTCCAGCCAAAGCGGCACGGCGATTGTTCTCGCACCGGGAGCTCCGCCCCGTTATCCGACCTTTTACGCCGGAGCGTTGCGGCTTCGCCTTCTGCCTCCCGGAGCAGTGAACCTGCCTGGAATTTCGGAAGAGTCACCCGGTGAAACGGTTATGACCCTGGAAATCTGCCTGGAGCCCAAGCTGCTGGGACATGAGGTTCTTGATGTCAACGTCGTTAAAGCGCTTGACGACCGGAATCAGCCGCTGGCTCCGGTGTTGAAGCCCGCCAAACAGCCGACCGCTGGTCCCGAAGAACAACAGGTCGTCATCCGGAACGGCAACCAGGTCGTCATTCGCCAGTGGATCGTCAACCGGGGCAGCATTCCGAGCGACATCCTGGCTTTGGAGAATACGCCGCGACTGATCCCCCTTCGTTTCAAATTGCCGGATCAACCGGGACAGGTTCTCGCCGACCTTCAGGCAACTCTTGCAGCCCAGGTCCGAACTCCGGTGATGCCGCTTCTCACAGTGGAAAACATCATGGAGGCAATCGGCAAGGAGATCGCGGGCAGAGACGGTGTCTCCGCGACGATTTCCTCCTGCACGGTAGGGCGCGTCGGCGAGGTGACGGTGGCGATGCGGTTGGCTCCAAATGCATTGATGCTGGCCGGGTTGAATCCCAACGTGCCGGTGCAAATTGTGCCCAATCAACAAATGCCTCTGAATGCCGTTCGCATGGGCCTGGCCTCCGCCGGAGCAACGACTTTCACGCTGACCGACACCGATGGAAACCCCTATCAACTCGTCGGCACCCAGTACACCCAGGTGTTCGGTCCCCCTAACAACATCAGTCTGGACTATCGGTTGATTTTCCGGCCGCAGAATCCCAAGGCCCAACCCCAGCGCTTAACGATCTCCGCATCTCGCGTGGCAGCCATCGAGCTGCCGTTCGCGATGCACAACATTCCTCTGATTGAAAGCCACTGATCGAAGTTAAACCCCCGGATAAAGCCGGAATCATGAGTTCCGACCGCCTGCGCTGGTGCGTCTTCTGCGGAAGCAAGACAGGAACAGACCCCCAGCATGCGGAAGCGGCCCGGGAGTTGGGGCGGACGCTGGCGAGACGCGGAGTAGGAATTGTGTATGGAGGCGGTCACGTCGGCCTGATGGGTGTCCTGGCCGACGCTGCCCTACAGGCCGGGGGCGAGGTCATCGGAGTCATTCCTCGCTTCATGGTGGAGGAGGAACTGGCTCACGAGAAACTCAGCCAGTTGCATATCGTTTCCACTATGCATGACCGCAAGGCCCTCATGGCCGGTCTGGCCCACGCCTTCGTTGCCCTTCCCGGCGGATTCGGCACAGCCGAGGAGTTCTTCGAAATCGTCACCTGGAGACAACTCCACCTCCATGACAAGCCCATCGGTCTGCTCAACGTTCATGGTTTTTTCGACCCGCTAATAGCCTGGATGGACCGAGCCGTGGTGGAAGGCTTCTTGAAACCGCGGCACCGGGAAATGATTGTCGTCCGTACTCAGGTGGCCGACCTCGTCAGCGAGCTTGTGCCGTTGTGCAAGCCGGTTGCTGGCGGAGCCATCGAGGAAGCCTGATTCAGGAACAGGTCAGGCGCCAGGGGTCTGGGCAGGTTTTGCATGTGGCCTCACGACGGCTTGTTGCGAGAGGCACGCTCAGCCTCGCGGACCAGGGCTTCGATGCGGGAATCAAGAATGGCGTTATCCGGAGCGCCAACCCACTTTTCGCGGATGATGCCGTTGTGGTCGATGAGGTACAGGGTTGGCCAACCGCGGACTCCCCAGATTTTGGAGATGCTCTCGCCGCCGTCGGAACGGGTGTTCTTAAGGGACCGCCAGTTGACCTGATGGACGATCAGATCGGACTGCAATTTCACTGGGTCGCGGTCACTGTTGACGCCGAGCAGCACGAACGGCCGACCCCGCATCTTCTCCACGAGCTGGCGTTCGTGGGGGATCATATTGCGGCAGTGCGGACACCAGAAACCCCAGAAGTCGAGCAAGACCACCTGTCCGCGGAAGTCCGACAGGCGGAGGCAGGCACCTCCCAGGTCCTCCCCGTCGATTTCCGGCGCGGGCATGCCGACAAGCGGCTCCTGCCCTGGCACCCAAGAACCTGTCTGGCCCGAAGAAGGCCGACCCGGCTGTTGGAAGCCCGCGCCATTCACCGCACCGCCCGATCCAATCGTTCCTCCAGGCAGACCGCCGGTCCCGCTGGGCGGCTGAGGAATGCCGGAGGGCGGATTGGAAGGCGGCGGCTGATGCGAGCTGCGCTGCGTATCCGTGTAGCCGGTGGTGGGTGGCCGCTTCGGCTCCGACGGCTGCTTAGCCTGAGCCGCCAGCGTCGGGTTCGGGCGGGCCATGTCCGAAGCAAAGTCGAAGACGAACCCAAGTACAACCAACGGGATGACGATGACCGCCGCACCCAGACCGATCACCAGACCGAGCAAGAGATTGAACTTTTGAGCTGCTTTCTTGCTCTTGAACTTCCTTTTCTTGCCCTTGCCTTTGCGGCGAAAAGAATCCGCGCTGCCATCGTCGTCCTCGGCAGTTTCTTCCTCATCTTCGACGGCTGAGGAGATCACCATCGCCTTGGCAACCGTTTGAGTCGCGGAAGCCGGTTTGATTTTCGTGGTCGCATGGGTCGAACTCGTCGCACTGGCAGCCGGCACGGTCTTGGCTGCGCCGTTGCGAGACGGAATCGCCGTCGTGTTCGGTGTCGGGGCTGCGACGCGGATGGGGCCGGTGTTTGCCGCAGGCGTCAACCGGGCCGCTGGCTTGCCAGGCAACTTCGGAGAAGACCCGGCTGCTTTGCTTGCCATCGGTTGATCATCTTCAATGATCGCCTGGGGCAGCGTCTCCGTCGGGGAGGTAAGCCGAGGAACTGTGTCGCCATTCCGCGTATCGGCAGAAAACGTCTGAGTCTGGCCCGGCTTGAGGCGAATTGCCGAAAGCGGTGCGGTTGGAGTCCCTTCGATCCACGGCTGGAGATCGTTCAGGATGTGGCCGGGCGTCGGATACCGTGCTGCCGGATCCTTGGCAATCATGCGGGCTACCACCGCTGACAGTTCCGGGGGCACCTCGGCAATTACCTCATGGAGCAGCGGCAGTTCCTTCATCTGGTGAAAGAGTAGTTTCTGTGCCGGGGTTCCCTCGTACGGCGGCTTGCCGGTGATTAATGCGTAGAGCGTCAGACCCAGGCTGTAGATGTCGGAACGGATGTCGATCGCCTGTTCGCCGCGGGCTACTTCCGGAGCCATGTAATCCAGCGAGCCGGTCAGTTCCTCGTTCTGGGCGAGGCGAGCGGTGATGTTGTCGCGGTCGTTGTGGAAACAGCGAGCCAGACCGAGGTCGAGAATCTTCAGCGTGTTTTGGCGGTCCACCAGCAAATTACCCGGCTTGATGTCCCGGTGGATCATGCCCCGCTCGAAGGCGTGTTGCAGACCACGGCAGGCCTGGGCGATGAAGCCGACGGCAGTTCGCCACGGCATCGGTCCCTTTTTGTCGAGATGACTCTGAAGGTTGACGCCAGGCACATATTCCATCGCCAGGTAATGGACACCATCGACTTCTCCGACATCGTAGGCGCGAACGATGTTCGGATGGTCCAAAGCTGCGACGGCCCGAGCCTCCCGGTAGAAGCGTTCCAGAGCAAGTTTGTCCTTGGTGCTTTTCTGCGGCAGGATCTTCAGAGCGACCTGCCGATGCAGTTTGACATGTTCGGCCAAATAAACGACCCCCATGCCGCCCTGACCGATCTGCTCCAGCAGCTTATAGGGCCCAAGAACCAGACCGCGATACCGACCCGCCAGGAGCATGGTGGCCTGGAACCGCGTCAGCAGGCCCTTCTCGATGAGGAGCTTGGCCGCTTCGCTGGAAGAAGTCGGGGAAGTCTCCGCGTAGAACTTGTCCAAAACTTCATCGTTCAGCAGGCTGCTCTTAGCAACCAGCTCACGGAACTCCAGCGCAGACTGTACCGCCATGACGGACTGCTCCCAAGACAGTTTGGGGGGTCGGCTACCGCAAACTTGTGTCAAGAACAGCCGTCAGTCAAATCGGCGGGACAGTTTCTATCTCAACATTCCTGTCGGGCCTGATTAATGCCGGAAGAGAAACTCCTTGGAATTGATCAAAGCCCATTGCACGTCTTCCCAGGCTTTTCGCTTGTCCGGCGATTTCGCCAGGTGTTCCGAGATGGCCTTGACCTCAGGCTCCTGCGGCGGACGGGAGAGCGTGGCGAAATAGAGTTCCTCGATGATCTCCGCGTCCGACTTGTTGGCTGCCATCAGCTGCCCGATACGGTTGTTAGGGTTGCGGAGCTTCTCGTGGATGGTCGGTCCGTTGATCAGCTGGAGGGCCTGGGCGAGATTGCTATCGCTCTCCCGCTCGCACTCGCAGGCCAGTTCCCGAGCCGGTTGGCCGAAGGTCTTCAGGAACACGTGATTAATCTCGCCATCCGGCAGCTGGGTAGCCCGCGTTCCCAGCGGCAGGCCGGGGAACTTCTCCGGTACGGCCGTGGCAGCGCAGATGGCATCCAGCAACTGTTCCGCGGTATGCAATTTCGTCACCGCGTGGGAGAAGTAACGGTTGTCGTCCTTGTTCGTCTCATTGGTTGCTGCGCTAAGTTGATAGGTGCGCGAGTTCATGATCGTGCGAATGATGTGCTTGACGTCGAAGCCATGAGCCACGAAATCCTTGGCCAGGGCGTCAAGCAATTCTTCATTGCTGGCCGGGTTGGAATCGCGGAAGTCGTCCACGGGATCAACAATGCCGCGTCCCATGAGGTGGTACCAGATGCGGTTGACGGTAGCCCGAGCAAAGTACGGGTTTTCCGGGCTGGTCAGCCAGGCGGCCAGCACTTCGCGGCGGTCTTGCTTAGATTCCATCGGGGCCGCGTCACCGCCAGGAAAGCGCGGCGGCATGGGCTTGTTGGTCCGCGGCTGAACCACTTCGCCGCTGCGGTCGACGAAAATCAACTCCGAACCCGGCGGCGGATTGCCCTCCCGAGGCCGATCCTCGCTCGGATCACGCATCTGCTTCACCCGTGCGAAGAATGCTGCCAAGCTGTAATAATCGTCCTGCGTCCACCGCTCGAACGGGTGATTGTGGCACTTGGCGCATTGCATCCGGATGCCGAGGAACAACTGGGCCGTGGTCTCGGCCAAGCTCGTCGGATCCCGAGCGATGCGATAGTAGTTCGCTGGCGGATTGGCGTAGGTGCTGCCCCCGGCGGTGATAATCTCCCGCACGACTTGATCGAAGGGCCGGTTTTCCTCGATGCAGTGACGTAGCCATTCCTGGAATTTGTGGACTCCCGCCAGTTGGATGGTCTTGCGATTGGAACGCAGCACGTCGGACCATTTGAGCGTCCAGAAGTCCGCATACTCTGGTCGCTCCAGGAGCTTCTCGATCAATTTCGCTCGCTTTTCCGCTTCCTGATTCGCCAGAAACTCACGGGCTTCCTGGGCCGTCGGAATGATGCCGCACAAATCCAGATAGGCACGGCGGAGGAACTCTTCATCGGAGCAAAGCGGCGACGGCAAGATGTTGAGCATCTTCAACTTCTTGTCCACCAGCTGGTCGACGTAGTTGTGCTCTGGCGGATTGGACCAAACGAACTCGGCCTTGGGTTTGAGGTAGGTCAGCCGGATCGTGACCATTGTTTCGAGATAGCGCACCAGCACGGCCACCTCGCCGGGCACCTTGAACTCGGCAAGGCCGGTGCGGCTCACGTCGGCAACGCCAGGATCGCTGCTGCTGAAATTGGAAAGCCAAGTCACGTCACGGACCGACCCGTCAGCGAAATAAGCCAACACGGCCAATTGCTGAGAGCGAGCGGGATGCAACTGCACGCGGTCGCCGGGAAGCACTTCAAGCTTCTGCAAGGCCGGCAAATCTTTGGGGTCGTCCTTCAGCCCTTGGCCGATCCACGCGGCCAGCACTTCGTGAGGCAGCGAACCGGCGGCGAAGCGTGGCCCGCCCTCGTGCGGAACCCGACCCAGGGCCTTTTGAATCACGAGGCTGGAATCAGGATGGAGGCTGGCGGTGCGTCGGCCCAAGGCGTCCCGGCTGAGTTGGATGAAGTCGGCGTCGGGATCGTAGCCGCGAAGGCTCAAGCGAAAACCGCCCTTGCCGCTGGGTGTGCCATGGCACGCACCGGCGTTGCAGCCACCGACATTGAGTGCCGCGATGACATCCTGGCGGAAACTCACTGGCCGAGGTTTCTCCATGTTCGCAACCGCCACGGGCACCATGATCGTGTGCGATCCCACCTGGATTTGCACGGTCGTGGAGCCGTTGCCCCTAGGCCGCACCATGCCGCTTTCGTCCACCGAGGCGATTTGGTCAGACTCCACGCGGTAGGACGCAATCGAGGTCAAATCCCGCACCTGTCCGTCGGCGTATCGGCCCGTCACGAGAATCTGACGCATGGCCCGCGCGTCGGGCAAGGTGATTTCCTTCGGGACCACTTCGACGGCGGTGGGCTGGCCGATGAGTTCCGCCTTAGCCTCGTCGGCACGGATTTCACGGACGGTTTTGAGGCAGATAGAAACCATGACAAGGCCAAGGAAGCTAAATCGTAGGCAGGTTGGGTAGTGCATGGCGTACCCCCGTGAAGGACTCCATCGGTAGGCCGTGCGGCGGGCCGTTACTTCGGGCAGGGTTGGGCGAGCTTCGTTCTCAGGCTGATTATAACTGCTCGCGTTCTCTGATGCGAGACACTTTCTGCGAGTATCTGCTTTCAGCCTCGCTGACGCTTCGGGTTTCTGTGTCAGGCGAGCGGGGCACGCCAGTGCCCCGGTTACTCCCTCGCTGACGCATCGGGTTTCTGTGTCAGGCGAGCGGGGCACGTTAGTGCCCCGGTTACCCCCTCGCTGACGCTTCGGGTTTCTGTGTCAGGCGAGCGGAGGGCGTAAGCCCTGCGGTCGCGGTCGCTAATTCGCTTCAGGCACCGGCAAGCTTACACTTGCCGCTCGCCATAGTGTATGTGCTTTCGCTTGCCGCTCGCTGTAGCGTGTGTTCACGCTTGCCGCCCGCGATAGTGTGTGTTTTCGCCTGTTTCTCAGCGTGTTATTCGCACTTAAGGGGCAAGCGGGCAGTTCCCCCAATCAGCGAGCGGGCAGCGTTAGCTGCCCGGTAGCCGACCCATAGCTATCCAGTAACCCAACCAAGAGCTGCCCAGCACCGCAAGAGTTTACCCCCGAAACTGCATCGGGTCCAAAACCACATGCTTGATTCGCCGTCGCTTCCAAGTGTAGGTCACATGCAATCGGCCGTCCGAGGTCTGGATGATGGCGGGATACGAAAACTCGCCCGGTTCCGTCTCGAATTCGTGGACCATTTTCCACGTCTGGCCTTCGTCCCCGGAGACAGCCAGATTGAGCGGATAGCGATTGCGGTTGGAGTGGTTGTACACGAGAAAGAGGCGGCCTTCGCGGGTCTGCGCCAGGTCGATGCCGCTGCCGGGATTGGGCAACATTGTCCGCTCCGCCGGCGTCCACGTTTCCCCGTTGTCCCGCGACTCCGAACGACAGATGAAGCCGATGTTCCGCGATCGGCAGTACATGACGACCCGACCGTCACGGGTTTCGAAAAGCGTCGGCTGAATGATGCCGTACAACTGATCTGGGACATAGATCGGTCCAAAGCGTCGCCACGTCTTGCCATCATCGTTGGACCGTTCAACCCAGCACGCCCAGGTCTTGTAACTTTCGACGGAGGTTCCCGACAGGATGGTGCCGTCGGCCCTTTGGATCGGCTTGTTTTTGATCGGGCCGAGCAGGCCGGCGGGAAGCAGTTCCGAATCACTCCAGGTCTTGCCGCCGTCCGTCGAACGCCGAACCAGTCCCGACCAACCCCGGGGATTCTCCCCGGCCTTGTAGAAGAGAAAGAGGGTCCCCGACTTGCTGCGGAAAAGTACCGGGTTCCAGCACGGAGCACCGGGTTCCTGCGAGGCAATCTCGGGAGCCGACCACCCGCTGCCGTCGTGCCGGGACCAGTAGATCTGCACGTCCCGATTGCCCTCGTCCGACCCGCCGAACCACGCTGCCAGCAACTTTCCCGGTTCCGTCTCGACGATGGTGGAGGCGTGACAGGAGCGAAACGGAGCATTCTCGAAGATGAATTCGCTGTGCATGGATTGTTTCCTCGGGTCAGACCCACAGCAGTTCGGAGGCCGGGAACACAGGCCCATCCAGGCAGGCCCGTCGATAGTCCCAGCCTTCTTGCGTGGCTACCTTCACCGCGCAACCAAAACAGATGCCGATGCCGCAGGCCATCGGCGTTTCCAGCGACAGATCGCAAGGCAAGCCGTGACGAGCTGTCAAGTCCGACAAGGCGTGCAGCATTGGCTCGGGACCGCAACCGACGACGCGCATCCGGCCAGTCAGCCGCCCGGCAGCCAAATCGTGTTCGAGCAATTGCGTCACT
The DNA here is from genome assembly GCA_025055835.1 of Gemmatales bacterium. Classification (GTDB taxonomy): domain Bacteria; phylum Planctomycetota; class Planctomycetia; order Gemmatales; family HRBIN36; genus JANWWR01. Next base: position 91,472 of record JANWWR010000006.1, read on the forward strand.
CGCCCAGCAAATCCGACTGAGCCATCGTCGCTGGACAGGCGAACCTCGGCCCCCCGTTCCAGGAAGTCGGATAGCCCAGCGAGCAGATCAGCGGTACGTACACCGTAGTACAGCGTGACTTGTTTAACCTCCCGGTTTGGCTGATCGCTCCCGTATCCGTGGCGACCCAGGACCCGCCGGATCAGCGCAGGAAACGGCGTCTGGCCGATGCCTCCGGCAACGAGAATCAAATGCTCGACCCCCTCGTATCCAGGAAAGCCGTTGCCAAGCGGGCCCCACAACTCCACCTCATCCCCACGATTCAGCCGGGACATCAGGCTGGTCATCTTGCCGACAACCAGGAAGACGATGTCGAGATCGTGTCCATCCGTGTCGTACAAAGCGAAGGCACGACCAAGGAGCGGATCGGTTCGCCGTGGCAGGCGCAGCATGACGAACTGACCGGGGCGGATGCGGGAGGCAATCGGCGGACAGGCAATCCTCAAGCGATAGGTGTCCCGGGCCATCGGCCCCCGCTCGACGACCTCAGCCGTACTTGCCTGGACCGGGACCATGCTCACGATTGCTCCTTCCCCGCCTTCTTGGATCGAGACTTGTCCTTGTCCCTGGGGCGGAAGGCGATTTCTTTCAATTGCCGCAGTTCCGGCAAGGTCAGACGCCGCGATTTGCCGGGCCTCAAACGGCCCAGACGGATCGGCCCGATGGCGATACGTTTAAGCCGCATGACCTTGTGCCCCTGCTTAGCCAGCATCCGGCGAATCTCACGGTTCTTTCCCTCAGCCAGAACGATCTCCAGGAACGTGCTCTTGCCGCGAGTACCAAGCCGCTTGACCCGCTTGGCCCGCACCTTGCCATCGCTGATCCAGATGCCTTCGGTAAGTTGCTTGAGTTCTTCCTTGCTCGGGAAGCCAGCGACCTGAACATGGTAGGTCTTTTCAATTCCGTAACGCGGGTGCATGAGCCGCTGGGCGAGTTCCCCGTCGTTGGTCATGAGCATCAGTCCCTCGCTCTCCTCGTCGAGTCGGCCGACCATGTAAACCCGCTCGGGGACATGAAGGAGCAGATCAATCACCCGCGGCCTTCCGGCAGGGTCGTAGTGCGTCGAAAGGTAGCCACGTGGCTTGTTGACCAGCCAGTAGACGAGGCGTTCCCGCTGAATCTGTTTGCCATCCACGGCCACCTGCTGGCCTGGACTGACTTTGTAGCCGAGTTCGCGGATCACTTGGCCGTCCACGGTGACACGGCCGGACGTGATCAGCTCCTCGCAGTGCCTTCGTGATCCCAATCCCGCGGCCGCCAGGACTTTGTTCAATCGCTCCGTTGTTTCCTCTGCCATGCCTTGCATTGTAGCAGGCCGATTCGCCGAAAAACTCGATGATGACTGGAAAGCGAAGGGACCTCGAACCCATCCAATCAAACCCACAACTGCCGCAAGAAATTTCCGGGAAGGCCTTGGCAATTCGCCTTTCTTTTTTCGGATCGGTTGACTATAGCCCTCGCCCCCGGAAGGAACAGACCGGCTCGGCGGGGGAACCCAACGTCAATTTGGGAAGCTGAGTGCGGTTCCGGGAGCGTGGGACCTGTCTGGAAGTCGGGGAGAGTCCGGCAAAGTCGTTGTCCGAGCAAATCGGTTCCGGTCGCTGAAGCGCGGGAAGGGATCCGTCTCGCCCAAGACCCGTTGCGCAGGGAGGCTTTCGCAATGAACCTGGGAAAACTGTTGGCGTCGTTGATCGGTAGCGGGGCGGGCAGGAGCGGGAAAAGCCCATCTCGAAGCGTACCCCTGACGCTTGAACCGCTAGAGAGCCGAACGGTGCCCGCGACCATTTCCGGGTACGTCTTCGTGGATGCCAACAACAACGGCCTATTCGATCCCGGGGAGTCGCCGATTGCCGGAAGCGTCGTCGAGCTGCGAACACCGTCGGGAGCTCTCGTCGGTCAGACGGTGACCGACGCCCTGGGATTCTACCTGTTTGACCGCGACGGCCGAGTCAACACAGGACCGCAGCAGATCACGCATCTGCTCAGCTTCCCCGAAGCGACGGCCAATCAGACACGCTTAGGTCAGGTGCCGCAGTTTGACCCGGCTCTTGGCATTTTACAGTCTGTGGAAATCCGTGTTGGTGGGCGGTTCGTAAGTAACATCCGAGTCGAGAATCTCGATCCGGCAGCGTCGGCCATCACATCCACGGTCGGTGGCTTCGTCGTGCTTGTCGGACCGGGCGTCTCCAGCGAGGTCAATGCTCCCGAGGCTTCCGAGGTCTTCTATGCAGCCGCTTTCGATGGCACGCTGGACTTCGCCGGTCCGAGCGGAAAGGACTTCGGAGCAAGGACCGTCACGGGAAGCGGCAACTTCATGCTGACGAATTCCAGCGACCTGAATGCGTACCGCGGCACCGGGACCGTATCGTTCAGCCTGACGACGGCGGCCACCTCCCGCGTCAGCGGCGGCAACCTGGCAGCGATCATCAACAGCGTTGCCGGAGCCAATGTCGAAGTCGTCTATCATTATCGAGCCGACGCCAGCCTGAGACCCGGCGATTACGTGATCCATCAATTCACGCCGTCCGGCTACCTCGACGGCAGGGACTCGCGGGATGGAGTGGTGTTGCCCAACAGCGTCGGCAGCGACACCATCGCCGTCACCCTGCGGGACCGCAACCTGGTCAACAACAATTTCGGTGAGCTTCTACCGGCCAGCCTGAGCGGCTCCGTGTATGTGGATGACAACAACAACGGCGTCCGCGAATCGAGCGAGGCCGGGATCGGAGGCGTTACCATCACGCTGACCGGCACGGACGACGTCGGCCGGTCGGTGACGCTCACCGTCGCGACCGGCTCGGACGGCAGCTACCGCTTCGAGAACTTGCGTCCGGGCACTTACACGATCACGCAGACGCAGCCGAGCGGTTATCTGGATGGCAAAGACAGCCTCGGCTCGCTCGGCGGAACGAATAGCAACGACCGCTTCCAGAACATCACCGTTCGCATGGGGCAGAACGGGATCAATTACAATTTCGGCGAACTTCGCCCCGCCAGTTTGAGCGGCTTCGTCTATGTGGACGCGGACAACGACGGGGTCAAGTCGGCGAGCGAACTGGGAATCACTGGCGTGACGCTGACGCTGACGGGCACGGACGATCTCGGCAACGCGGTCCGCATGACGGCGGTCACGGGAGGGGACGGCGGCTACCGCTTCGACAATCTCCGACCGGGAAATTACACCGTGACCCAGACGCAGCCGGACGGCTATTTGGACGGCAAGGAAGCAGTGGGTTCAGCCGGGGGATCGCTCAGTGCCAACGACCGCATCAGCAACATCACCCTGTCGTCCGGGACGCAAGGGACGGGATACAACTTTGGTGAACTGCAACCGGCCACACTCGGCGGCTCGGTCTATTCGGACTTGAACAATAACGGAGTGCGTGAGGCGAGCGAGTCGGGAATCGCCGGGGTCAGGATCACCCTGACCGGCATCGACGACCGAGGCCAGACAGTCAATCTGACCGCTACGACTGCTGCGGACGGCTCGTTCAGCTTCACCGGACTGAGACCGGGCACTTACACGATCGCACAGACGCAACCGAGCGGCTGGCTGGACGGCAAGGACACGGCGGGGAGCCACGGGGGATCGGTCGGCAATGACCGGATTGCCGACGTTGTGCTTCGCAGCGGAGATAACGCAACGAACTACCATTTCGGCGAGTTGGTTCCGAGCAGTTTGAGCGGCTTTGTCTACCATGACAAAAATAACAACGGTCGGATGGATGCCAACGAGAAAGGCATCGAAGGCGTCCTCATCACGCTGACCGGCACGGACGATCTCGGCAATACGGTCCTGATGACCACGCGGACCGACAGCGCCGGACGCTATCGCTTCAGCAACCTTCGACCAGGCACCTATACGATCACGCAAAGGCAACCGGGCGGCTGGCTGGACGGCAAGGAAAGCCTCGGAACCGCCGGCGGCTTTGCCGGTGAGGATGAGTTTTACGGCATCGTCCTTGGCGCGGGCGTGGACGGTCGGGACTACAACTTCGGCGAAGCCAAGCGGAAGTCTGACGGCGGTTCGCAGGGGAACAACGACGAGCTGAGCAAGTTCTTCTTCCTTGGCTCGACCCGACGCAATGGCAATTGATCGCTCCGGAACCTGACCCGAAAGGGCCTTGTCATGCGGTACGCATCTGCCGGGATCGTGGGACTTGGATTGGCCGTGGGAGGTTGGTTGTCTCCCCCCGCGAACTCAGCGGAAAACCCGCCAATTGCGGCTTCGATTCCGAACGCGACCATGCCCGCCAGCGTCGGTCTGGGCCGACCGGTGGGCAAGTCGCTTTCTGTGCTTGGGAAACCAACGCCAACAACTGTCCGCGCTCAAAGTCCCGACCGCAATCCACTCCTGCCCCCGAGCGACGACAAGCCGGTGACCGTCGTGGCTGCGTCGGCCCCAACGGAGGCTCCTGCTCCTACGCCGGTGACGGTCGCGGAAGGGGATCCCTGTTTGGAATGCGGGCCGGTGACGTGTATTCGAGGACCAGCCGGCAACTTGTACGGCACCGTGGAGTTTCTCCTGTGGAATCTGCGCGACAGCAAAACGCCTCCGCTCATCACCACCAGCAGCGTGCTGACACGCAACGTGCCATTCATCCCCGGAGCCATCGGCTCACCGGGTACCGTGGTACTCTTCGGCGGAGATATTGATCACGGCTGGACGCCGGGCGTCCGCGGGACGCTTGGCTACTGGTTCGATCCCTGCCAGACGCTGGGCATCGAAGGCGGGGCATTCGGTCTGGAACACCGCGGCGTCACCTATGTGGCCGGGTCCGAAGGCAATCCGCCGCTGTTTCGGCCGTTCTTCAACAACTCGCCGACGTTGATTCCGCCCTTCGTCGGCGAGGATGTTCAGGATGTCGCCTTTCCCAATGAACTTTCCGGCGTTGTTGTCGCCAATCTCGACAGCCGACTCTGGGGGGCGGACTTGAATCTCCGCAAGAGCTTGTGCTACGGAATGACCCGCCGCTGCACGAATTACAGCGTCGATCTCCTTGGCGGTTTTCGCTTTCTGTCGTTGAGCGAAACGCTTCAGATCGACGAGGACTTGATTACCCGGCAGCAGGTGGATCTCGGACCGCCACCCGGCACGCGATTCGTCCTCCACGACGAATTTCGCGCAGACAACCGTTTCTTCGGCGGACAACTGGGAGCCACGGCCGAGTTCCGCCGAGGCATCTGGTTTGTCAACCTCCGTGGCCTGGTTGCCCTGGGAGGAACGAGGCAGGAAGTCAGCATTGACGGGGCCACGGTCGCCACCGCTCCAAATGGCCAGACGCTGATCCGCCGCGGCGGTTTGCTCACGCAGCCAACCAACATCGGCCGGTACGAACGGACCGTCTTCAGCGTTGTCCCGGAAGTCGGAATCAACGTCGGCTGTCAAGTCACGGAAGGACTGCGGATTTTCGCCGGGTATTCGTTCCTGTACTGGAGCAACGTCGTCCGGCCCGGAGAAACCGTGGATCGGGTCGTAAATGTGACGCAGTTGCCCGGTTCGCCGGTGCCCTTCTCCGGCCCCGCCCGACCTGCCTTCGTCTGGAGCGACACTGATCTTTGGGTGCATGGGCTGAATGCCGGGCTGGAACTGCGTTACTAGCTCGAAGCGAGGCCCGAGTCCGCCAAGTGTTTTAGATAATGCCGTTCTCGACCACGCATCCGGCGTCGAGCTTTCGGGTCAAGGTCGTCATAACCGCACAGATGCAACATGCCGTGGACAACGTACAGGCATAACTCCCGATCGGGGTGCAAGCCTCGTCGGCCAGCCTCCCGAACGGCCGTCTCGATGCTGACGACAATCTCTCCTTCAAGCGGCGACGCTCCGGGTCGGCTCAACGGAAAGGTGATCACGTCGGTCGGCCCTTCGTGGTCCAGATAGGTCTTGTTCAATCTGGCGATTTCACCGTCGGATACGATGGCCAGGCTGATCTCAGCCGCATCTATGCCCTCGCCTTCGAGCACGGCTCTGATCGCCCGCCGGAGCAATTTGCGGTTGACGGGCACGAGTCGCTGGTGGTTGACGATGGCGATGCGATGGCGAGGCTTGGGCATTATTCGGGATCGGGCAGAATGTCCGGCTCGATCTGGTAGGCGTCGGCCAGACGGTTCATGGCGTTGTACAGTCCGACTACGGCCAGCACTTCTCCCAGGGCTTCGTTGTCCAGACCGAGCTTTTTCACGGCCGCTGTATGGGAGTTAATGCAATAGGTGCAGCCGTTCGTCACTGAAACCGCCAAGGCGATGATTTCCTTGGTCAGCAAATCGATCTTGCCGGGCTGCATGATGGCCTTGAGCCGGGTCCAGCAGATTTCAAGGTGGTCGGGATTGGTGGCCAAGGCCCGCCAGATGTTGGGCACCCGGTCAATCTTTTTTGTTGCCTTGATGTCCTCGAAGATGGCTCGGACCTTTGGATGCGATGTGGTTTCTTCGACCAATTTCACCGTTGCCATTTTTTGCCCTCCGATCGCAAAAGACCGACCGAATCACTGAGCCAGTCGCAGAAGCTCCCGTCGGACCAGGGGCACGAGGTCGAGCCGATCCTGCCGCAGCACTTCGGCGAAGCGGCGCAGAGTCAGTTCCAGATGCTCGGCCACTTCTGGATGGAGGTTGGCCACGTCGTTGACCTCCCAGCGATCCTCAGGTTTCACGAACAACTGCCCGGTCTGTCCGCTCAAGCGCAGACACCATTCGTGGGTCCGTAAAAGCCATTGATCCGCATTTTCTATCCGCGAATGCGAGCAGATGTATTCCCGCCGTTGCAGCGGCTGGCCCCGGGCCGTCGAAAGCAGGCCGAAGCCGTGGACCGACTCCGGCACCGGAATACCGAACGCCTCGGCAAGGGTCGGCATGAGATCGACAGCCAGGGTGAGTTGCTGGACTCGACGGCCAGCCTGTTCCTGGTTGGGCAATTTAACAACGAGCGGAAGATGGATCAGTTCCTCGTGCAGATGGGCAGGCTGATCACCAACAACGCCGTGCTGGCCGAGTGGCCAGCCGACATCCGAAGTGATCACGATCAGCAGTTCGTCGTACATGCCCAGTTCCCGAACCTGATCGAGTAGCATGCCCAACCACTGATCCACGCCGTACACGACACCGGCGTAGGTTGCGGCTGCCCTCTCGACAAGCGATTTGGCCTCGGATGGCTCAGCCGTGACGATATCTTTGGAGAGCACCTGACCCAGCGGCGGATCGAAAAGCGGTTCGAGGTCGGCTTCTGGATGACCTTCCAGGGCTTCCTTGTCGAACTCGCTCGGATGCCAGGGAGCGCGGAGCGAAGCGAGTTCCAGCCACACAAGCCAATTCTTCAGGCCCTGGTTGGTCTTGAGCCATTCCACGGCGGTCTGCACGGTGCCCCCCAGCGGGCTTTCCTGTTCGAGATCACCCACGCGGCATTGGCGGATCCAGTGCATCGCTTCCCAGCCCCGTCCCGGCAAGCGATTGCGAGACGGCGAACGCTCATCGCCGATCAAAACCGTGGCGATGTCATGTTCCCAGAGCAACTGGGGGAGGCGGGGAAAGCGGCGTCGTCCCGTCGCCGCATCGGGCAATAACCATCGGCCAGTCAGCCAGTTCCACCGCACCGCAGATGGCGTTGGTTCCGGAGCGAAATGTTGATCGAAGACCACGCTGTGGGAGGCCAGTTCGTCCAAGGTCGGCGTCACCAGCCAATCGTTTCCGTAGCAGCCTAAATACGCTGGTTGACACGCATCCAGCACGACGACCAGACACTTCATGCTTGGTTACCCGGGCAGATTCCGCTTCAGCAGCGGCGTTTGACGAAGCCGATGTGCGGTCTAACATAGGTTTGGGTTGAGACTCCGGCGACCGCAGCATCCGCATCCATCGAGGCAAGCATGTCGGATTCGTCCTCCAATCGTAAGGCACGAACCCTGCCAGGGCCCAAGCGTCAGAACAACGGACAAGCCCATGCCGTTGATCTCGACCGCATCGCTTCTGCCGTGCGAGAAATCCTGATTGCGGTTGGCGAAGATCCAGATCGGGATGGCCTTCGGGAGACGCCGGCCCGGGTCGCCCGGATGTATGCCGAGTTGTTCCGCGGCCTGAACCAAGACCCTCGGACGCATCTGCGCAAGTGCTTCACGGAGAAGTACGACGAGATCGTGCTGGTCAAGGACATTGATTTCGAAAGCGTTTGCGAGCATCACCTGATGCCGTTTATGGGAAAGGCCCACATTGCCTACCTGCCCAAAGGACGGATTGTGGGTCTGAGCAAATTGGCTCGGGTCGTGGAAGTGATGGCCCATCGGCCGCAGGTGCAGGAGAGGATGACTCAAGAGATTGCCGATCTCCTTATGGACGAGTTGGACGCCAAGGGCGTGGCCGTGGTTCTCGAAGCCACGCACACCTGCATGACCGTCCGCGGCATCCATAAGCCGAACAGCATTTGCACCACGAGTGCCATGCGCGGCGTCTTCCGCACCAACCTTTCGACTCGCTCCGAACTGATGGCCCTCATCTACGGAACCCGGGTGCGGTAGCTCGGTGATGGACGCGGCATTTCTCGAGGTCTTTTGCCTGCGGTTGGCGATCGGATTGGTGATGGCCCTGCTGCTTTTGCCTCCGCGGCAGATCAATCCGCGCTTTCATCGTATCCAGTCAGTGATCGTGCTGGGGCTGACCACGGTGACGGTGGTACTGGCCTGGTCCCGGGCCGAAAGTGCTTTCTTTCTCGGCATCGGTCTGGCCGTGGGTGCCTGTCTTCTTGGATCGGTATTCTGGAGTGCCCACGCCAGTCTGGCGGCGGGCGGGTCGGTAGTGCTGACCGCGGCAGGGCTGCTGATCGCTCTGGCGGGTCTGCACACGGAGGCGGGTACATCCGCTTCGGTGCAGCTGGGCCTAGCTTACTTGATCGCTGACGACCTCACCTCCTCGGCAGTGCTGGGGCTGGCAACCACCGCGATGCTCGTGGGGCACTGGTATCTGATCGCTCCGACAATGGCGATAGACCCCCTGATCCGGTTGATTGCGGCCTTGGCTGGGGCAGTGGGGCTGCGTATGCTGACCGCGTTGGCGGATATGAGCCTGATCCTGACCGGAGACGCGACGCTGGACTCCTTGGGCTGGTTGTGGCTGGCGTTACGTTGGGTTGTCGGCTTCGCCGGGCTGGGCATCCTCACGGTCTTGGCTTGGCGGACCGCCCGGATTCGTTCGACGCAGTCGGCGACAGGCATCTTGTATGTGGTCACGATCTTCGCCTTCTTTGGAGAATTGACGGCCCAACTCTTGCATGCCCATCTGGCGGAGTTGCCACAATAATTGTGATCCTCCGCGAAACTCTTTGTCGGGAAATGCCATGCCGAAGTTGCGGTTTTCCTGCCCAGAATGCGAAAGTCGAATCGCCACGGAGGTCGTCTCTGCGCCGTTGTGGAAGTGCCCCTATTGCGCGGCTGATGTTCCCAATCCCACGGCGAGCGAAGATGCCAATAGCTTGTCGCGATGTCGGGTCTGCGGCAACGCGGAAATGTATGTTCAAAAAGCATTCCCGAACTGGCTCGGCATGGGTGTGGTGATCCTCGCGGGAATCGGATTCCTGGTGTTTCATTGGATGTACTGGTTCTATGCGGCCTGGGCTTGCCTATTCGGGGCAGCAATCCTGGATACGCTTTTGTACTTCCTGATGGGCAACGTCACCCTCTGCTATCGCTGCGGAGCGGAGCACTACGGGTTCGCGGTCAATCCGGGGCATGGCAATTTCGACTTGGGGGTGGCGGAGAAGTATCGCCAGGAGCGGCTGCGGAAGCGTCTCCTGGGCGGAGACTCCGCGTCATCCGTCCGTTCTTCCCAATCCCGTTGAAGACGAGATCAATTGGGCAGAATCGCGGCGTGACGAGGTTCACCGCCGGGGTAGAATAATCGCCAACGTGCATCCTCTGAAAGCCGGTTCCTCGGTGTGCGGTGGCTTCGCAGCAGCTTCAGCTTCAGGAAGATTTGCGCGACCTGATTCGCGGTGATCTGCACGCCGACGAATACCATCGCAGCCTCTATAGCACCGACGCCAGCATCTTCCAAGTCGAGCCTCTGGCCGTCATCGTGCCGCGCGATGAGGAAGAAGTTCAGAAGATCGTCCGGTACGCGGCAGAGAAGAAGATCCCGATCACGGCCCGAGGAGGGGGAACCGGTCTGAGCGGGGAGTCGCTGACCAGCGGCATCGTCCTTGACTTCAGTCGCTACTTCCGGGCCATTCTGGGCATGGATGGCGAGACGGTGCGGGTGCAGCCCGGCGTCGTGTGCCGCCAACTTAACGACTTCCTCGCTCCGATGCGGCTGCGACTCGCTCCGGACCCGGCCACGGCGGACCAATGCACCGTCGGCGGCATGGTGGCCACGAATGCTTCCGGCCCCCGCGCCTTGCGTCACGGGTACATGCGGGATTACGTGGTTCGGCTTCGCTGTGTGCTGGACACCGCGGAAGCGGTCGACTTCAGCGAGGAACCGTTGCTCCATGGTGAAGAGATCACGACTCGAAAGCGGCAGCTGGTGGCCGGCTTGGCGGCCCTCTTGGAATCCCACGCCGACCTGATCCGATCCTGCCTTCCGCGGACTCGTTTCAATCGCTGCGGCTACCTCCTGCATGATGTTCTGGGGCCGAAACACCTGCACATGGCCCGCATGCTGGTCGGCACGGAAGGGACGCTGGCCCTCGTCACCGAGGCGACTCTACGTGTCGTGCCGTGGCCGAACAGCAGAGCTGTCCTGGTGGTCGGCTTTCCAAGCATGGAGGCGGCCTTGAAAGCCTTGCCAACCTGCTTGGTCGCCGAACCTGCTGCGTGCGAATTGCTGGAGCATCGCCTTCTGACGCTCACTCGGGAAGTGCATCCCGAATATGAGCGGGTGCTTCGACCGGGAACCCAGGCAGCGTTGCTAGTCGAGATCGAAGGAGAAAAACCTGGTTCAGCCGAACTAGTCGCGGAATCGCTGAGCCGAGCCCTCGCGGTGGATCATCCGCTAACCGGGGTGGCGATCGGCGTCAAACCGGAAGAGATCGAACACTTGTGGGGACTCCGCAACGCAGCCTTGCCTCTGCTTTATCGCCTGCCTGGCACGTCGCCGCCGGTGCCGTTCGTCGAGGACATTGCCGTCCCCGTTGAGCATCTCGCCGACCTTCTGCACCGCTCGCAAGAACTTCTCCGCAAACTTCAGATGACCGCGTCCTATCTGATTCACGCCGGCAGCGGCCAAGTGCATCTCCGGCCGTTCTTGAACATCCACGAACCGGGAACCGTGGATCGCCTTCAGGAACTGGCAGAAGGGCTGTACGGTATCGTTCTCGACTTAGGCGGAACGATCAGTTCACAGCATGGCGTCGGCTTGGGACGGACGCCCTGGGTCGCCCGACAGTACGGTCGGCTTTACCAGGTGTTTCGGGAAATCAAGGCCCTGTTCGATCCGAACAACGTGTTCAATCCGGGGAAGATCGTGGACCTCGGAAATCCAACAGCGCCCGGCAAGACCCTGTCGGAACTCATCCGGCGTCGAGCGACTGCGGCCCCTCCCGGAGGTTGGCTCCTGCTTTGGAAGTCCGAGCAGGTCGCTGAAGAATGCAATCGCTGCAATGGCTGCGGAAGCTGTCGCACTGAATCGCTGCCGGAGCGGATGTGCCCGATCTTCCGTGTCCAGCACCACGAGGCCGCCGCTCCCCGGGCCAAGGCAAACCTGCTGCGGGCCTTGCTGTCCCATCCTGAAAACGCGGCGAAATTGCACCACGATGAGGTCCGGGCTGTTGCTGACCTCTGCATCAATTGCCGCATGTGTGCCCTCGAATGCCCGGCCAAGGTCAACATCCCCCAACTGATGCTGGAGGCAAAAGCCCAGAATGTCGCGGAGAATGGCATCAGTTGGGATGACTGGGCCTTGGCTAGAACGGAATCGCTGGCTTGGCTGGGCAGCGCGTTCGCCGACGTGGTCAATCCCCTGTTACGAAGTCCAACACTACGCTGGCTCCTGGAAAAATGGCTGGGCATCTCCCGGAAGCGGCGATTGCCCGCCTTCGCTCGGCGAAGCTTCCTTCAGATCGCCGAGCGGCGTGGCTGGACCCGTCCCAGCCGACGACCCGGTGTCGTCTATTTCGTCGATGTCTTCGCCAATTACAATGCACCGCAGATCGCCGAAGCCACCGTCGCCGTCCTGCACCATCACGATATTGAGGTCTATGTGCCGCCCGGCCAGGTCGGCTGTGGGATGGCTCCGCTGTCCGTTGGCGATGTCGATTCGGCCCGCAAAGCCGCCCGCCAGAATGTCCGCGTCTTGGCGGAGTTGGTCCGTTCCGGTTACGTCGTCATCTGCTCGGAACCGACCGCGGCGCTCATGTTCAAGCAGGATTATCCCTTGCTGCTCGAAGATCCCGATGCGGAACTGATCGCTTCCCGAACCTGGGAACTGACAGCGTTCCTGGCGGACCTTCAGGACCAAGGGCGACTTCAGACCGAGTTTCGGCCGCTGCCTTGGAGTGTCGGGCATCATGTGCCCTGCCATCTGAAAGCCCTCGGCGTCGGAGTGCCGACAGGTCGCTTGCTTGCGTTGATCCCCAGATTGCGGCTCCTTACAATCGATCTCGGATGCTCCGGCATGGCAGGCACGTTCGGTCTGAAAGCGACAAGTTTCGAAACGTCCCTGCAAGCCGGAAGGCCGATGCTGGAACGGCTGAGACAACGGGATGTTCAGATCGGCGTCAGCGAGTGCAGCGCCTGTCGAATGCAGATGGAACAGGGAACGCGGAAACGATGCCTGCATCCGATCGAAGTGTTGGCGATTGCTTACGGGTTGATTTCCGAGCCGCAGCTTCGGACGGGATCGTCTCTTCGTTGACAGGTTTGGGGCCAAGCGACGGCAACCCGGTCCAGGCACCATCCATGCGGTTTAAGATTCTCCTTTTTGCCGCGCTGCGGGAGCGGATGGGTGTGGAAGCCGTGGAGATCGAACTGGAACCCGGCTCTCGGGTGGCTGATTTACGGCGAGGGCTGAGCGAGCGGTTCCCCACCTTGGGACCGCTGCTGAGTCGCTGCGCCATCGCCGTGGCTGAAGAATTTGCTGATGACGAGACGGTCCTGCGTCCCGAGGAAGTCGTCGCCCTGATTCCCCCCGTGAGTGGCGGTCAATGATTCGCCTTCAACATGAACCCATTGATTATGCTGGCGTTACCGAGGCGGTGCGGTCCCCGCTGGCCGGGGCCGTGGTGCTGTTCTTGGGCACTGTCCGGGAATTCACGGACGGCCGACGAACCACGCATCTGGAGTACGAGGCCTACCCTGCAATGGCCGAGAAAAAACTGGCCGAAATCGAAGCGGAACTAAGGCAACGCTGGCCGGTCGTCGGCGTGGCGATGGTTCATCGGCTGGGGCGGCTGGAGTTGGGTGAAGTCAGCGTCGCCGTGGCCGTCAGTGCTCCCCATCGTGCCGAGGCTTTCGAGGCTGCCCGCCACGCTATGGAGCGGATCAAAGCCATTGTCCCCATCTGGAAACAGGAAAACTGGGACGACGGCTCCACCGCCTGGGTCCATCCGGAGTCGCAGCCGTGCTGCCACGATTGATCGACGGCTTCGGCCGCGTTCACAACAACTTGCGGATCAGCGTCACGGACCGCTGCAACCTCCGCTGCACTTATTGCATGCCGGAGGAAGTTACGTTCCTTCCCCGTGATGAACTGCTCACCTTTGAAGAGATAGCCCGCATTGTTCGCGTCGCAGTCAAGCTCGGTATCGACAAATTGCGTCTAACCGGCGGTGAACCGCTGCTGCGGCGGAATCTGGACCGCCTGACGGCCATGCTGTCCGCCATTCCGGAGATCAAAGACATCAGTTTGACGACCAACGGCCTGCTTTTGAGCGAGCAAGCCAAGGCGCTACACCTTGCCGGCCTGCGCCGCATCAACGTCAGTCTCGACACCCTGCGGCCCGAAGTGTTCCGCCATCTGACTCGCCGTGACGGACTGGACCGAATCCTCGCCGGTCTTGAATCGGCCCGCACCATCGGCTTTCATCCGATCAAGCTCAATGCGGTCATCCTCCGCGGCGTTAACGATGAGGACATCGTGCCGCTGGTCCGTTTTGCCCTGGAAAACGGTTTCGAGATGCGGTTTATCGAGTACATGCCCATCGGGGCTGAACCGTGGGAACGGGCCAAGGTCTTTTTTGCTCATGAGATCATGGAGCGGATCGAAAACGAGATCGGTTCCCTAATCCCGGCCCCCGACTACGATCCTCGCAGCCCGGCGATGGAGTTCTGCCTGGCGGACGGCTCCGGACGTGTAGGCATCATCGCTTCCGTGTCGCGGCCCTTCTGTCACCACTGCAATCGCATCCGGTTGACCGCGGACGGCAAGCTCCGCAACTGCCTTTTTGCCCTGGAGGAAGCCGACCTCAAGAGCGTTTTGCGGAACGGTGGTTCGGATGAAGACATTGCCGAGGTCTTCCGAGCCAACGTCGCGGCCAAATGGGAGGGACACGAAATCAACACGGCTCGCTTCATCAAACCGCTGCGGACCATGCACGCCATTGGCGGTTAAAGCTATTCATCATTTGGACTAGGCGGCAGGCCGAGCGAGGCGGAACAAGTCGTCATGGCCCTGGGCTTCTTCCGGCGAGGTTTGAGCCACGAATCGTCCCGAACGCACAATCAGAACTTCGTCGCAAAAATCCAGGGCCATTTCGCCAGGCAGCACGAAAATCACCAAGCGCTGCCGAGACCATTCCTTCAACGACTCCAAGACCCGGCGACTTGTCTCGGGATCAAGCCCTGTAAGAAGGTCATCCAGCAGCAACACCTCGGGATTGCGAAGGAAGGCCCGAGCTAAAGCAAGACGCTGCAACTGGCCTACCGACAACTGCACACCTTTGCGACCAACCCGCGCTTCCAGTCCGCCGACTGGCCTCAACTGCTCGACATCTTTATCCAACGCCGCTTGTCGAAGGGCTTGTTCGATCAACTCGGCGGACGCATCGGGCTTGGCGATTTTGAGGTTTTCAAGCAGCGTCCCTTGCACGATGAGCGGCGGCCAGGCCGAGAGCATGATCCGGGAACGCAGGTCCCCGGGATCCAAGTCTTCGACCTTGAACCCGTTGTAGGTCAGCAATCCCGATTGAGGTCGCGAAGATCCGCTAAGCAGGTGCAGAAGCCTGGATTTCCCGGAACCGCTCGGCCCTGCGACACCGTAAAGGAGACCAACGCTCAATTGGCAGGTGACGTCCCGAACCAGAACCAGATCGCCAACGGCGGACGCGACCTCCCGGCAAGCGATTTCGCGGATCGGTTCGCCGAGGAGCTTGCCCGTCGACTTTACCTCCGGTGTTCCGGAGGCTTCGGCGGGCACGGAGTTGGCCTGGTCGAGGAGTTGGCTCAGGTATTCGCTATTTTCCTCGGCCAGCGACCATTGTTGCAGGACTTGGCGCAGTCCCAGGAAAAGCGATTGGTGCAGGGCCAGAAGTGCAGCCAGATCCGCCAGGGTGGTGCGTCCCAAAGTCAGCAGCCAGCCTCCAAGGGCAAGTAAAAGCAATCCCGTGATGGCGGACGCCACGTGGGTTTCTAGAGTGCCGAGACGCTGCGCCCGTAATGAGGCTTCCTCTCCGCCGAGTTGTTTCCCGATGGGTTCGGCGAGCCGGTCCAACTGTGCCTCTCCAGCCCCGTAGAGCTTGATCTGCGGCAGTGCGGCGAAGAGCCGACAGAGCCGGTTGTGCAATTCCTGCTGCCCCTGCAATGCCGCGCTTGCACCTTGCCGCTGCCGACCGATCAGACGGGCTGTCCATAGTAAGACCCCAACTGCCGCCACCAGAACAACGATCCCACACTCCGGCTGTAAGATCAGCGCCGCCCCTGCGGTCATGATGGCTGATACGAGGCGCTGAACCGCCCCGAGAGCCGAACGCAGCGTCCGAGCCACCACCATGAGGCCATTGCGGAGCAGATGGACAATCTGATGGGCGTCTAGCGACTGCACGTTGTCCGGGGAGCCGCTCAGGAGGGACTCGACTTTCTTCCGCACTACCTCGACGCCGACCGACCTTTCAAACAACAGGCTGACACTGGTGGCACCGTATTCGGCGGCTTGTCCCAGGAACCAGACTCCGATTAAAGCGGCAAGTTCCCAGGCGATGGCGATGAAATCGCCGTCAAGACCGGCTTGCAACAGTCGGCTGAGGAGCAGAAAGCGCAGACTGGTGAAAGCTCCAGCTGTCAGGAGGGCAGCGAAGTACAGCACAACCCGCCTGGATTCTCGAAAGGCTTGGCGAAGCAGTGCCGCCATGGGAGGAGAAATGAGTTCGCGCAGCGACATAAGCGGTGGCATCATCCCGCCCGGACTCCTTCCGCTTCTAAAGTTGGCAGCCACCGGGCCAAAATCTGCGTTCGTGGTCCTTCGGCAACGATTCGGCCGCGATCGATCACGATGAGACGGTCGCAGACGGCCAGCGTCGCTGGGCGGTGCGAGATCAGAAAGGTGATCCAGTGGTGCCGTCGCTGAAGAAGACTGTGCAAAAATCGTTGTTCCAGAGCGGAGTCGCAGAGGCTTGTCGGTTCATCGAACACCACCAAACTCGCCGGCCGGAGCCAGACGCGAGCCCATTCGACACGCTGTTGCAGGCTGCGGGTGTGCCAGACGGCTGTGGTTCTCTCTCCGAGACGGTCGAGGTGTTCATGACGGAGGTTGGGATCGATCCCGGCTTCTCGAAGGGCCTCAATAACCGCTTCCGGGCTGGCTTGCGGATAAACCCAGGCGACTTCCTCGGCCAGCGTCCCCTCCAGGCGAACGGGAACTTGCGTGACGGCGGAAGCCTGTTGCCAGAAACTGGCCAGGGAGATTTCTCGGGCATCGCGGCCATTGACCAGAATGCGGCCGGTGGTCGGATCGAGGAGGCGAAGAATGACATGAGCCAGAGTCGTTTTCCCTGCTCCGCTGCGGCCGATGATGCCGATGATCTCTCCCTGGCGCGCCTCCAGATTGATCTCAGAGAGCAAAGGAACGCCAGACAGTTCATAGCCGACCTGCTCCAGACGCAAGGAAGTGATCGGCTCCGCCAAGGGAGTGCCGGCGTCATGCTGTCGGCGTTCGCTGAACCGTCCTTCGTTGAATTGAAAGATGTCGCCAAGTTTGGCGACCTTGGTTTGCATAGCGATTTGGATGCGGACCAGTTCGCCAAGTGGTTCCAGAAGCATCGTCATAGCGACGAAGGCCGTCATGGCACTGGCTGCCGCCACGCCGGTGAGCAGAACGACACCAACCGCCAGGGCCAATAGCACGATGCCGAGCACGTTGATTACCGCGGCTCCGCCGGCCTGAATACGGGCCATCCGCAGGGTCCGGGCTGTCCAGGCGGAACAGGCTTCGTCGAACTGGCTTAAGGCCTGTTCTCTCAGCCCGAGTCCGTGAAGATCGTGCAGGTTGGAAAAGATGACGAGAACGCGGTCAATGAATCCAAGGTCGGTGCGAAGTTCTTCACGGGCGAGTTGCCGCAGACGGCTCATGCGTTGCCAGGCCAGGAAGCTCAAGGACGCCAGCAGCGCCAGGCCAATCGCTGCGTGAAGGGGTGCCTGCACAAGCACTGTCGAGACCACACCCACGATGACAACCAGCCGCGTCGCCGCGGTCGTGACCATGCTCAGGAAGGCACGGACCGCAAGTTGAAGCTTGTCGAGGTGAAGGACGAACTTGACCAGGGAACGAGTGCGAAAATAGTCGGCGGGTAGCAGGAGCAACCGTTCGGTTGCCCAGCGGAACGTGGCCACTTCGACACCCGCCAAAAACCAGCGTTGCGTTTCGTCGGAAAGATACTGGCAGACGGCTGCTCCGAGCTGACAGGCAAGCAAGCCCGCCACAGCCAGGAACAAAGGGAGTGGGGCACTTTGAAGGATCTCAGGATCGAGGCGACGCAAAGTGTGATCGAGGAAGAACACCAGAAGGGCGAGGCAGCCAGCCCGACAGGCGGCAAGCAGCCCGGTCAGTGCCAGCCGATACCGGAACGGCCAACCGATTTGGACCAGCAGCCAAGCCAATCTCGAGACGGAAATCTCATCGGCTTCGTGTTCCTCAGAACGATTCAAATCCTCGTTGGAGAGGACAACTTCCGTCATTCCGCCTCCATGCAGCCGAGACTTGGTACGAAGGCGAGTACCATAATCCATGTGCCGATCCGTGGTCAATCCAGCCCGAAAAGCCCAACACCGACTGCGTCAGCCTTCGCATTGACCGATCTTGCAGCGAGACCTAGAATTAGGCCGACAAACGATCCCGACTCAAAGAGCACGGAGGGTCTTGCCGCATGAAGGCGGAACAGCGTCATCAACTACAACAGAACGATCTGGCCGCCGGCATGGGCAAGCTCGTCCAGAGCGCTCAGGGATCGGGAAGCATGCTGCTGGGAGTGGGATTGCTCCTGGTTGCGTTATTTCTGGCCTACTGGTGGTGGACCAGCAATACTGCCAATCGGATTTCCCAGACCTGGATCAACTGGTGGGAAGACCGCAGTTCCGGGGCGATTCTGGAATTCATGCCGGAAGCGGAACTGAAGAAAATTGCCGATCAGGCCCGGGGCACGATCGCCGATCAGGCTGCCCAGCTGACCTTGGCAGATCAGCTTTACGAGAAGGCATACAAGACCATGTTTCGGGACTCGGCCTCGGCAGCCGTTCCACTGTTCGAAGAAGCCTATGCCGTGTACGAGCCGCTGAGCCGCACGGCGAGTTCCCGCGAAGTTGCCTTGCGGGCTTTGATCGGGGCAGCTCGGTGTAAGGAGTCGGCTGGCGATCTGCCAAAGGCCGTGGAAACCTATCAGGCAGTCGTGGACCGTTACGGCTCGCTCTTCCAAGGCCCGAGCGGTGAAGAACATCCGCTGGTCGCCGAGGCTCGCCGACGGCTCAAGGCACTGCAAAGCGGAGACGGCTTCGCCTTCTACAACGGCACGGAAGGACGCCAGGCTTGGCCCCAGCGGCTTCCCAAATCGGAAAAGACGTCGTCACCCACTCCGCCAGGGGAGTTGCCGCCGCTGCCCGGCAGCAACACGGAGAGTCCTTAAACCTTTTCGCCTAGTACGATGGGGTATAGGCGAACCGCACTTCGGTTCGTCTTGTCGATAGCTCGCGCTCGCCATGGACCTGCTCAAGACTCCGCCGACGGCTGACGACAAATCTGTGGACCTGACAGTCCATGCTCGGGTCGCTGGGACTCGATTGGACCAATACCTGGTGGCCACGTTTCCGGGACACAGCCGTTCGGCCATTCAACGGGCCATCGAGGCCACGGCCGTCACGGTCAACGGGCAGCCGACCAAGGCCAGTTATCGGCTGCGAGACGGCGACCGCATCCGCATCTGGCTGCCCGATCCGGAGGCCCACGCTCCCGTCCCGGAAGACATTCCCCTGGAAATTCTCTACGAGGACGACGTTCTGGTCGTCATCAACAAGCCGCCCGACATGGTAGTCCATCCGGCCAAGGGCAACTGGAGCGGTACCTTGGTCAACGCCCTCCGATTCCATTTCGACCATCTCAGCGGGCTGAACGGCGACTACCGACCGGGAATCGTCCATCGGCTCGACCGCGACACCAGTGGCGTGATCCTCGTGGCCAAGGAAGAATCGGCCCATCGCGACCTCTCGATGCAGTTCGAGACCCGGAAGGTGTACAAGGAGTATCTGGCGATCACCTCCGGCGTGCTCGATCGAGACAGCGACTACATCGAACGGGCCATCGGGCCTCATCCCCACGACCGCGAGAAGAAGGCCGCCTATCTTCACCCTGACGAAGAGCGCAACATCAAGGAAGCTTGCACCTATTACGAGGTCATTGAGCGCTTCGACGGCTTCACGTTCGTGAAGTGCATGCCGAAAACCGGCAGAACCCATCAGATCCGCGTGCATCTGGCCTGCGTCGGTTGTCCGATTCTGGCGGACAAAGCCTACGGGGGCCGGAGCGCCCTCCACTTGAGCGACTTGATTCCGGAACTCGCTCCCGATGCTGAC
Source organism: Gemmatales bacterium (assembly GCA_025055835.1). Classification (GTDB taxonomy): domain Bacteria; phylum Planctomycetota; class Planctomycetia; order Gemmatales; family HRBIN36; genus JANWWR01. The sequence goes on from JANWWR010000006.1 coordinate 111,478, forward strand.
GAAGTGCTGCTCTCCCGACAGGCCCTGCATGCCCATCGCCTCCGCTTCCAGCATCCGCGTACCGGGCGCTGGATCGAGGCCCAAGCCCACCTGCCGAAAGACATGGAACGCACTTTGGCCGCGTTGAGACGCCATCGGCCTCCTCAGGAAACCGGCAAATCTCGGAAAAAGTAGCCGTTGTGAAAATTCCTGACCGGCCCGTTGTTCCCCGTCCCTTCATGGCGTATATTAACACACGTTCACTATCCCTTGGGGCTGCGACAAGGAGCAGGTCATGGCCGAGGCGTTCAACGACAAGAACATGGAGAAAGAACTGCGATTGGCGATCAGCCAGATCGAGAAGCAGTTCGGCAAGGGCGCGATCATGCAGTTGGGTGAAAACGCCCTGACCGACATTCCCGGCATTTCGACTGGGGCCTTGAGTCTGGACATCGCCCTGGGTGGGAGGGGACTGCCGAGGGGCCGTATCATCGAAATCTTTGGCCCGGAGTCGAGCGGCAAGACGACGTTGGCCCTGCACGCCGTTGCCAATGCCCAGCGGCAGGGCGGCGTGGCTGCCTTTATCGACGCCGAACATGCCCTCGATCCCGCTTGGGCGAAACGGCTCGGCGTCAATCTCGAAGCACTTCTCGTCAGCCAGCCGTCGCACGGGGAGGAAGCCCTCAAGATCGCTGAGATGCTGGTCAAGTCCAATGCCGTGGACATCATTGTCATCGACTCGGTCGCCGCTCTGGTTCCCCGTACCGAAGTCGAAGGGGAGATTGGCGAAGCCCACGTCGGCTTACAGGCCCGCCTCATGTCCCAGGCCTTGCGGATCCTCAACCCGATCATTTCCAAAACCAAGACCTGCATCATCTTCATTAACCAGATTCGCCAGAAGATCGGCGTGATGTTCGGCAATCCGGAGACGACCGCTGGCGGATTGGCTTTGAAGTTCTACAGTTCGGTGCGGATCGACGTCCGCAAAATCTCTTCGATCAAGGAAGGGGAAGAAACCATCGGCTCCCGGATCAAGGCCAAGGTGGTCAAGAACAAGATCGCTCCGCCGTTCCGCAGCGCGGAGTTCGACTTGATGCATGACCGTGGAATCAGCCGCGAAGGGGATCTGATCGACCTGGCTTTGGAAGATCGGCTCATCGAGAAGAGCGGGGCCTGGCTTAACTATGGGGATACGCGTTTAGGACAGGGACGGGAGAACGCCAAGCAATTCCTCCGCGAGAACCCGAACCTGATGGACGAAATCGCCCAGAAGATCCTGGCCAAGCGCGGCCTGCTGTCATCCGCTGCCGGTGCGTCCGAGGAGGATTCGGCAAATGGCCGAGCAGCTGAGGAGCCGACGCCCAGTAACCGAAGCCGTCGTCAGGCAACAACGGAAGATCGCTGAGCCGCCGGTTCGGTCGAAAACGCCGCTTTTGGCAACGACAGCGGTCCTGTGGAGGAAGACCATCAAGGCTTCCCGTAGCGACTGACGCAGCATGTCCCATCACCGAGACTCCAGCATCTTCGGTGCGGCGTTTGGCTGGGCTTCGGTTCCGACCGATAGAAGTTCGCGGACGGTTGGCTCGGCGGCCAACTGCGGCCTATACTTCAAGGGCTGATGGAAAGGGCCATCTGGTCCGTAAAGCTTGGGGGTGACTGTGTCCCGCATCTCCCGGCGTTCGATGAAAGCTGCTGGCAGCGACTTCACGCTCACCGAGGCTGTGCGTCCGGCCCCCGGAGCCTCGATCGTTCCCACCACCGGCTACCGGCTTGGCCGCTTCCTTGACAAGCAATCGGGCGAGTCGATTCCGATGCTTGTTGCCGCGGTATCTCGGGAGCGGCTGCTGGATGTCTTCCTCGAGCTGGTTCACGGCCTGGACGGCGTCGTGGATGTAATTCTGGAAACCAGCCACGATTCCCAGGACGGTCGCCATAAAGACCTGTGGAGGGAATGCATCGACTTGCCCGTCCTGTTAAGCCATCTGTGGGACTACGAGGATGTGCTTCTGAACGATGGCTGCGCCGGGATAGCGGTCCTGGAATCGGCCAGCGGCACCGAGGTGCAACTGGACGAACACAAACTTCTGTTCGTCTATGCCGATAACCTCAGCCCCTTCGTATCCGTCCTGGAGCAGCACGGGATTCCCCGCAACGACCGCCTGAAGCTGATCTGCGAGGTCGAGCATTTCCACGCCACTACCGAGGAATACAGGCAGCGATTCCATGAGATGTGCTGCCGACTCGGTGTTGCTGAAGACGCCCCTGCACTTAATGGCTGACAACACGGCGATTCCATGCCCGTCGCTTGGCTCGTTCCCAAGCTTGCGTGCCGTTCCAATCCTCAGGGCAAAGTCAGGTCCTGAAACTCGAAGGGGACGGAGTGAGAGAGAATGTGCCAGTCGTAGTACACCATGCGCTCCGGTTCACCCGCCTTGCCGTTGTTGGCGTAGGTGATCGACCCGCTGAAGTTTGCTCCGCCGTTGAAGCCGTTGCCATCCCAACTCGGACCATAGCATTGCCACTTGTTGCCCTTGGCGTCGATAAGCACGAGCCGCTGCATCAACTGGTTGATCCAGGAGTAATCACGCTTGCCTTGCTGAGCACCGTCGGTGAGGTTGATGCGGAACGTGATCTGCTGGCCGTTCTTGCTGATATTCTCGATTTTCAGGCTGACGTTGCCTTCCTCGAAGGTGCGACCTTGGGCTTCCATAACCTTTTCGATGACGATGCGGGGTTTTTGAGAGGCCACGACGGTCACGGGAATCGTGCCTCGAAGTAATTTGATCGCCTTGGAACCCGGGGCCGGTTGCAGATTCGCATGTACCTCCTGGCTGAAGGTGCGATACCCGGAGTAATATCGGGCACCGAAGAATTGCATCTGGGACGGGAGCGTCAGCGGTTGGCCTGAATCATCGAAAGCTTCGGTGATGATCGGCTGACCGCAGGTCAGCAGCGGCAACTTCGGTTCGACCGTCAGGCCCAGACGGATCGTCAAGGACTCCGTGCGGCGGATCGGCGAGGCGGGGGCATCCGCCGACCGCAGAGAACGGGAAGCGAACTCGATATTCCGCGTGTAGTTGAACCCCCGCACCGAGACGCGGAACGGGCCGCTGACGTGGACGACCCCCGGAAAGCTGTCACCGTATTCCAGACGGATCGCGTCCGCGTTCGAACCGTAGTAGCCTTCCTGGAAAACAAGTCCCGCCCGATTGCAGAACTCCTCAAAGGCATGCCAAAAGAGGGTGTCCTTGAATTCCAGTTCGATCAGCTTGTTTTCTCCCATGTCCCCCGAGGCAGCCTCAAACTGATAACCGGTCGCCTCAGAGAATTTCTGGATCGCTTCCTTGACGGGGAGATTAGCGATTTTCAGGGTGACCTTGGTCGGAGAAAGGTACTGGTTGCGCTCCAGGTTGCCAACAATGTCGTTAAGCTTCCGCTGAACGTCAGCGTCTTCCACTTCTTCAAGGGCCTTGCGAAGCGCCGGGAGCAGGTCGAGGTCTGCGTTTTGCAGTCGTTTCAGGGCAGATTCTCGCACCTGGAAGCTGGGATCACCGAGTTTCTTGACAAGGTCAGGAATCTCGCCGGGTTGGATCTTGGGGTTGGCTTTCTGCCCGTCGTCGGCCTGTACCAAGGCGACGAGCAGCAGCGGAATCAACAGGACCATCGAGCGGAGCATGGTGGGAACTCCTCCGAGCGTCTCCTGTGCGGATACCATGACTATACTGGACGGCTTCGAGAATTACAACAAAGGGGCAATACATCCCGGAGGTTTCTTGGCCTATGGGGGCGTCAGTCCCACCCTGTCTGCTTGTCACGTTGGGCGATGTGGCGGGTATCGGACCCGAAGTGGCGGTGCGAGCCTGGTCCGATCCCGCCTTGCACGAACTCGCCGCCCTCACGATGATCGGCGACGTCGGCGTATTGCAGCGCGAAGCCCAGCGTTGGAATCCGTCCGTGCAGGTCGTGGAGGTGAATCGTCCCGGTCATCTCGCTGGCGGCGTCCGTCTGATGCCGGTCGTGCAGGGCACTAGAGAACTGCTTTTCGACGTGAAACCAAGTCAGGTCAGCCGCCAGGCCGGGAAGGCCAGCTACGACTTTCTCGTTCGAGCCGTGGAGTGCATTCGAGGTGGTGTTGCCGACGGTATGGTGACGCTGCCCTTGCACAAGGAAGGCCTGAAAGCAGCAGGCTTGGCGTTTCCAGGGCACACTGAAATCCTCGCGGAATTAACCGGCACGAACCGCTTCGGCATGATGCTGTATCATGGCGGCCTGGGTGTGACGCACGTCACATTGCATATGGCTCTGCGCGAGGTGTTCAGTCATCTCAAGATGGAAGCCATCTTGGAAAAGATCGAATTAACCGCTAAGATGCTGGCCCGGCTCAAGAAGGAGGTTTTGGAGGGCCGAAGACCTCGACTGGCCCTGTGCGCCTTGAATCCCCACGCCGGAGAAGGAGGCTTGTTCGGCCGGGAGGAAATCGAAATCCTGGAACCGGCCGTGCGGTTGGCCCAGGAGCGCGGATACGATGTTTCGGGACCGATGCCCAGTGACACCGTATTCCTGCATGCCAAGGTGGGCAGGTTCGACGGCGTGATCGCCCTGTATCACGACCAAGGACACATTCCTATGAAGCTTCTGGCGGGATATCGGGCGGTCAACATCACCCTGGGACTTCCCATAGTACGAACCAGCGTGGCCCACGGCACCGCCTACGACATTGTCGGCAAGGGGGTGGCTGATCCGGGCGGACTGATCGAAGCGGTGCGGGCAGCAGCCCGATTGTGCGGCTAGGAAGTCATGACGACGGTTTACCTGCTCCGACATGCGGCCACCTCCGCGAATCTGGCCCGGCCTTATCGCCTTCAGGGACGAGGCTTGGACATGCCTTTGGACCCCCTGGGTGTCCGTCAGGCGGAATTAACACGCGACTACCTGGCACTGCATCCCATCGAACGAGTTCTGAGCAGTCCGTTGCGTCGAGCGTTCCAGACAGCAGCGATCATCGCTGAGCCGCATGGCGTGCCCATCGAAGAATGTTCGGAGCTTGTGGAATGCGACGTGGGGCGATGGGAAGGCATGACGTGGGAGGCAATCCAGAGCAGCGATCCCGAAGCCTATCGGCTGTTTGAGGAAAACCCCGAAGTGCATCCCTATCCGGAGGGGGAGAGCTTCGGCGAGGTCTTCCAACGGGCCAAGCGCTTCTTCGATGCGCTGTTTCGGGAACAACGCAGCGGAACCATCCTGGTCGTCAGCCATCACATCGTGACTCGCGTTTACCTGGCGGGACTGCTCGGGCTGCGTCCGTCCGAGGCCAAGCGGGTCAAGATCGACAATTGCGGATTGTCCGTGATCGAGCGAACCGATGGCTCGGTCCGCCTGGTCACGCTCAACGCGGCATTTCACCTCATCGGATTGGGCCGCGCAGCCTGAAATTCGACGCGTTCACGGACGTTTGTGAGGAGCGGTCGGATCAAGAAGCGGCTGATCACGAGATGATTCCGCCTCCTGCCGCGTCTGCCGAAGAAGATTCCGTTCCCGCGTTTGCAGGATGAGAGCGGGATCCATCTCCTGGGCGGCCTCTTTCTCCGAGTCCGAGGGCTGGAAAATCTTGGCGAATGCCTCGGGCGATGCCGGCGCTGAAAGAGAAGGAGTCTGAAATTCCAGGATGACGAGGGCCTCATCCTTGCCTTCAGGGACGGTTGGTCCCTGCCATTCGACGCGATACGGCCAGAGCGTTTCCTTGTCGAGATAAAGCAGACAGCGCCGCGGAATGCGGATGAAGCCGGTCCGCTTCGTCCACATTTCGCGCAGATCCGGTCCCGAGCCGCCCTCCTTGCGGGCCGGTGCCAGTTTGTCCACGAAGGCCTTGGTCCATTCCCCTTCGAGAATGAAAACGGATCGGCCGCCAGGCAGCTGGCCGTGCTTCACGCCGGACCAGACCAGTTTTTCTTTCATTTCAAGCAGTACGCCGCGCGGACCGAGAAAGCCGTGCTCGGCATCGTCGTCCCGAATCAATTGGGCCGTAAGTTCCGGACCTAGCAGCGTTTTGTCGATTTGTTCCCGGGCTTCAAGCAGTTTCGCCAGGGTGTAGGTCCGCACTTCGCGGCTCGGCCCGTTGTCCAGGATTCGCCAGATTCTCTCGCCGTCGCAATAGATCCGAAGTTCGCCTGGGGACTTGCCCACGCTGACCCGGCAGGTGTACACGGATGCCTTGCGTTCGGGAGCGACAATGTACTTGCCCTCGGACATGAGATGAGAAACTCCGCCGTGAACGTGGTGGCGGTAGGCGGTTTCAAGCCAAGGCAACTTTCCCAGCTTCTCCAGACAAGATTCAAAGAGCATAACTGGGTCGGCGGGTCGGTCTTGGGCAGACGAGGCAAGGCCCGCCGGGAGAATCAGGCATGCTGAGAGGACGAAGCGAAGGCACTGCATGGGTCGCCTTTTCCGGATTTGTCGAAAGAAACGCCGCTCCGATGGCCGAGTATATCCCCAAGGATGCCTGCCAACAAGTTTGCGCACGGCATCCGGTGGGGGAGATGAGCGGCTGGGGGCCGTCGCGGAAGGAATGGCGGACGGCTTCCGAGCCGAACGCGGAATGGGACCTCGGGCCTCGTCGGTGCGGCAAAGCACCCTACGCCTGATTGAGGGGGATGAGATGAAACGAGCAGCGGGGTTGCTGGTCACGCTGGCCGTTGCGGCCGGATGTGCCTCTACCGGAGACATGGTCGGTTATCCCGGAGCCGGGCCGACGGTCAGTTCCCTGCCCCACGCTCCCCCGGCGCCTCCGCCGTTGCGTGGGGCGGTTGGACCGTGGGGCGAAACAGTGCGCATGACGCCTCCGGTCGGACCTCATGCTCCCGGAGCTGTCGGAGCCGTTGGGCCGGAAGTCGTTCAGGCGACCATGCCGCCGATGGGGGTTCCGGGATTGCTTCCTGCCGCTGGCATGCCAGGCCTGCCGGGAAGCGTGATGCCGACCAGCGGTGTCGTTCCCGCAGGAGGTGGTGCCGCGGCCAGCGCGGCTCCGGCCTTCCCCGTGGCTCGAACCCAGGTTCGCTTCGCGGGTCCGGCGGGGGCCAAGATCGGCTGGTATGTTCCCGGCCCCGCAGGCAGCGACGGCAAGCCAGTGCTGCTGCCGCATCAGTTGGACGTTCCAGGCCGGTACAACTTCCTCCAGGCTTCGATCTACCGCTTGAAGCTGAGCGACATCCCCGGCCGTCAGGGCGTTGCCTTCTATCCCACCCTGGAAGTGGTTCCGGGCAATCCGAAGACCGAGGCCTTCCTCGCTCACAACGCGATTCCAGTTGAATTCACCGAGGAAGACTTTGATCAGGTCGCTGCGGGCAACTACATCACCAAGGTCATCTACCTGCCCGATCCGCAGTATCAGGCCCCGGCCGAGGGTGGCGTTGATACGCTGGTCTCGACCCGGCTGGAACCGGGACAGGATCCTTGTGCGGAAGCGATGAAGCGCGGTCACATCCTGCTTGTGGTGCGGATGGGTGGGATCGACTTGGAAACCGCCAACACGCCGGCCCTGGATAATCCGGGACCCTTCGGTCTGCCGCGGGCCATGGGCGGCTCAATGCCGATGAACACTCCGATGCAGATGTTGCCTCCGGCGACGGCCGCAGCCCCGACGACCTTACCGGGCATCGTCAACCCGGTGCCCGCCGGTCTTCCGCCCACGCCCCCGATGGTGAATCCTCCGATGCCCCGCTTCGATCCGCCCCAGGCGGCTCCGCCCGGTCCGATGGTTCCGGCCAAGCCCGGTACCCTGCCGCCTCCGCCAGTCCCGGGCGCGAAGAGCAACGGAGATGGCTCCGGAGTGCAACAGACTGCCTACCAGATCGGCAGCGACGGACGACACTATCCGGTTTCGATGCCACCTACGCAAGAAGTCCGGTTTCCGCAGACCACGATTCCGGCCCCTGCGAAATCTGGAACCTGCACGGAATGCGAAGGCAAGAAGCGTCGCGGCATCCTGGATGACCTGTTCGGGCAGTAAGAACGATCGCCTGACCGAGGGATCCCGATCCGCGAGGACGAGAAGTCGCTGATGTACTTACGGGGGCAACGACGACCAGTTCAAGGGAGCCGTTGCCCCCGAGTGCTTCCGGGATGGGACAACAATACTGTGCCGCTGGTCAGCGGGAACAATGGGATGCGGACCATGATCGGCCGTCTGAACTTGCGAGCAAATGCCCCTTCCACGTTGAGCCGACTGTGCTTCGTTCTCGTCTTTGTTTCGGTCGTGGCGATTCCTCGTCTTACCTCGCAGGCCCAGGAGAAACACGTCATCCTTCAACGTTCTGAGGTCAAGGCCCCGCTGCTTTTCGTCCGCGTGCAGGGGCCTGAAGGCATGGCTGTCACCTTCCTCGACTCCCGCGGCGGCCGCACCTTCGACCAGCCGGTGACCGTGGGCCTGCGTCCCAGTTTCATTTACCGCCTGCGTCTGAGCGGTTTTCCTAATCGTCCAGGCGTGAACTTTTATGCCAGCCTGGAAGTCCGCAGCACTTTGCATCTGCCTCCACGACAAAAGGCCAGCGAATTCCCCGCTCCGGTGATTTTTTCTGAAGCTGATGCGGAGAGTGCCTTGGCGGGTGTGCTCGTCACCAAGGTCATCGGTCTGGAAGATGCCGAAAAAACGGCTTTGGGGCCGCTGTTCTCCGGTCAACCGGCTGAAGTGAGTGTCAATCCCGAGGATGATCCGCTCAAGTATGCCCAGATGCTCGGCAGGCCCCTGCTGATCGTTCGCCTCGGGACGCGCGAACCGGAAGCGGCCGAAGTGGCCCGTCTGGGACCGGGAATGATCCTCTTTCCGGACATGGTCTCGCTCCCGCCCCCGTCCTCTTCGCAGCTGTTCCACAAGGTCCCGCCGGAACTGCCGCTCAAGGGTCTGCTCGATCCGTTGGAAGAATGTCTGCGGGATGGAGGAGATCAAGGAACACCCGCCCATTTCAATTCCACGGGTCGCATCGGCGGTCTTGACCCCAGTGACACGGTGGCGGAATACCGTGACTCGACCGGGAGGCTCAAGCTCAAACCATCGAACGTCGTCTGTATCTTCGTCCCCCGCTGGTTTGTCGTGAAGCACGAGACGGGCCTGTCCCGGTTCGATGCGGCCAAGGCGATTAGCGCCGTGGATGCCGCCAAGCGGCAGAACCTGCTGGCCGAAAAACAGAATTCCCGGCCCCTGCGTGGCCTGAAGGAAGCCGAGCAATTCCGTCACCGGCAGCGCCTCGAGGCAGCCCGAAGCACAGATCGGGCCACCCGGGTTGAGACAGTTAAAGTCCTTCAGGGCACCGAGATTGACATCGGCCTGGCAGCGTATCTGGGGACTAAAGCGGCTCTGACGCTGCGAGACGAGGACAAGCTGCGTCTGGCCCGCCAGTTCAAACTCGCCCAGGAACTTCAGAAGGAGCAGGCACCCGCCGGCACCCAGGCGGCAAACGGTCCGCAGGCGGTTGGCCATGTCGTCGGGTTGGGTCAGGTGACCGGCTCGGCGGATCTTCGCGAATTCAGTTGCATCTGCATGCCGGGCGAGCCGGAGCTACCGGAAAAGCCGCTGTATCTGTGCAAATGGGCCTCGACCGACGCCGCTCAAGTCGGCGACGTCATCACCTTCTACATCAAGTACGTCAACCTGGGGGGCAAGCCGATCCAGGACATCGCCATCTCGGACAGCCTGACCGGCCGCTTGGAGTACGTTCCCGGATCCGCGAAATCGGATCGGGAAGCCGTCTTCGTCACTCAGGAAAACGATGCGGGTTCCCTGATTCTCCGGTGGGAGATCCGCGATCCGCTTCCGCCGGGGAAAAAAGGCGTGGTGAGCTTCCAGGCACGCGTCCGCTGACCAGCCTCCCAGACTGGCAGCAACTTCTTGCCAAATCGATGTCAACGCACTTGTAGGATCGCAAAATTCGCATGATTCAGACCGACCCGCCAACTTGTCTCGATCTTTCGTGATCTGGTCAACTTTCCGTAGCCGTTGTCCAAATCGCGTCATACAGTAAGGCCCGTAGTCAAGCCGCATAGGGACCGAAAAGCGGGAGAAGGTTCGTGGACTGGCTTGCCGACTATTGGCCGGTGATTCGCGCGTTACTCGCTTCAATTCTTCTAGTGACGCTGGTTGCCGGTTCGGCCATCATCTTCATCTGGATGGAACGCAAGGTAGCCGGACGAATCCAGGACCGTCTCGGGCCGACGCGGGTCGGCGGCAAGTTCGGCTGGCTTCAGACTATCGCCGACGGCATCAAGCTGATCGCCAAGGAAGACATCATTCCCGCTCACGCTGACCAGCTGCTGTTCCGCATCAGCCCTTACATCGCCTTCGTCGGCGTGTTCCTGTCGTTCCTGGTGTTGCCGTTCGGACGTGAGATCGTCGGCCTGCCGATGAACATCGCGGCGTTTTTCATGCTTTCCGTGCTTTCGACTGAGGTGTTCGGCATCATCCTGGCCGGGTACGGCTCGGGCAGCAAGTGGTCCCTGTTCGGCGGAATGCGGGAAGCGGCCCAGATGGTCAGCTACGAAGTGCCACGGGCCTTGTGCGTGGTGATTCCCGTGCTTGCCGCCGGAACCCTTGACCTGCAACTCATCGCCCAGCAACAGGCTGGTTTCTTCTGGAACTGGCTGATCTTCCACGACCCGTTTCAGTTTCTCACGTTCTGGGTCTTCTTCACCGTCGCCACGGCGGGCTGCAAACGCGCCCCGTTCGACTTGGCCGAGGCCGAGAGCGAATTGGTCGCCGGTTTCCACACTGAGTACAGCGGCTTCCGCTGGTGCCTGTTTTTCATGGCCGAATACGGGGCCATGTTCGCCGCCAGCGCTCTCGCCGTCACCCTGTTTCTGGGCGGCTGGCACACGGGCCTGTTCCCCGCTGACTTCATGCCGGGCGACTTCGAGACGCCGCTGGGCATCCTGGCCAGCTTCCTCAGCGTCATCGTGCTGATCGCCAAGAGCTGGCTTCTGGTCTTCGTCATGATGTGGATTCGTTGGACGCTGCCGCGGCTCCGCATCGACCAGGTCATGATGATGTGCCTGAAATATCTGGTGCCGATCAGCTGCGCTCTCCTGCTGCTCGCCAGTTTGTTGCCTCTGCTGTGGAATACGCTGGGATTGCCACGACTTCCATTCCGAAATCCCCCAGCCTTGCCGGTGCTGCCCGCGACTCAGCGAATGCCCACTAGCCAGGCAATGCAGCCTGCTTTCGACGACGGAACTCAGTCATCTACTCAGCCACCGCAGTTGACCCGCAGGGACTCGCATGAGCTTCGCTGACTTTTTGTTCTGGGTCGTGGCCCTGCTGACTGGGCTTTCTGCCGTGATGGTCGTCGTCACGCAGAACATCGTCCGGGCGGCCCTGTGGCTACTGTTCACCCTGGCGGGAACGGCGGGATTGTTCTTCCTTCTCGGGGCCGACTTCGTCGGCGCGGTTCAGCTTCTCGTGTATGTCGGCGGCATCCTGATTCTGCTGGTGTTCGGCGTCATGCTGACGGCCCAGGGACCGTTCGTGAATCTCCGGGCCGGGGCCGGGGAATGGGCCGTCGCCATCGTCGTCGGCTTGCTGCTCCTGGGATTGCTGGGCAGCGCTTTCCTGATGACCGACTGGCGATTTTTGCCGACCCAGCCGCCGGACCCCGCCACAAGTCGCTATACCAACGACCTCGGCTTGGCTTTGCTCGGGTCTCGGGATGCCACCCCGCCGGGAACCCTGCCGGTCCATCCCGGCGACCAACCCGTGGAGCGCAGCCGAGTTGCGTACCTTTTACCGTTTGAAATCGTGTCGGTCCATTTGCTGGTGGTGCTGATCGGAGCGGCCTATCTGGCCCGTGCTCGACGGCGACGAGGAGCCAGGACATGACCACGGTGGGTTTGCAGGAAGTGCTGCTGGTCGGTGCGGTGCTGTTCGTGGCCGGTATTCTCTGCATGGTCACGAAGCGGAACGCCATCGGCGTCCTCATGGGCACCGAACTGGTCCTCAACGGGGCTAACGTGAACTTCGTCGCCTTCGCCTACTTCCACAACCTGTTCAACATCGAGGGCCAGATTTTCGCCCTGTTCACGATCATCATGGCCGCCGCCGAAGCCGCCATCGCTCTGGCCATCGTACTCAACTTTTACAACAACCATGTGACCGTGGACGTGGATGCCGCGGAAGACCTCAAGGGATGAAATGGTCCCGAGGGACCGGATCGGCCTCGGCAGGACCACGCATCGTTTGAAAGGTGTGGCACAACGCAAACCCTGACAGCGGAAGCCTCGGCATGGACTTCGATTACGGTCTGCTGTACGTCGTCGCTACCTTGCTGCCGCTGGCCTCTTTCCTCATTCTGTTCCTTGGCGGGAGGCGGATGGGGAGGCTCGGGGCGTACATCGCCACCGCCGCCATCGGGCTGTCCTGCGTGTGCAGCCTGATCGGAGCGGTCGCCTATTTCTCGAACGTTCCACACCATCACGGCCATCACGCCGCCGGTCATGCCCATGATGGCCCCGGCCACGATCACCACCCCGACGCCCACGCCGACAAGAAGGCCGACCACGGTCACGATCCCAAGCAGGATCACAAGGCCGACCCCCACTCAGGTACCAAAGAAGAGCACGATCATGGCCCGCCGTGGCAAGGCAGCATCTACTGGGCCTGGGTCGGCGGCACCGCGGACAAACCGGCTATGTCTTTGGAACTGGGCTATTACGTCGATGGCCTGACCGTCCTCATGTTCGTCATGGTCAGCTTCATCGCCACGCTCATCCACGTCTTCTCGATGGGCTACATGGCCGAGGAACTCCAGGATCAGGTCGAAGACCACCAGGCCCACGTCACCCGGAAGGGCCGCTACTCGCGGTTCTTCATGTTTCTGTCGCTGTTCTGCTTCTCGATGCTCAACCTCATCCTGGCGAACAACCTCTTCCAGGTGTTCGTCAGTTGGGAACTGGTCGGCATCTGCTCGTATCTGCTGATCAGCTTCTACTACGAGCGTCTTAGCGCCTCCACGGCGGCAAACAAGGCGTTCATCGTCAACCGCGTCGGCGATGCGGGTTTCATCATCGGGCTGCTGATCTTCTGGACCTACTGCGGGACGTTCAACTTTCAGGAAATCTTTGGCCAGCTTCGCTGTCCGCCGGAAGACGCTCACGGCAAGAACTCTCTGGCCGGTCAGATCGTTCGAGGCCGGTTGGTTCCCGAACAAGACCTCGGCGACCGGAAGTATCTCGCCGTCGTGGAGTTTCGCCTGGATGTCGCCCAGTTGGAAAAAAGCGGAGCTGTTGACAAGGAGACGTTGGACAGACTCCGGACTCTGGACGGCAAGACGTTTGACCGGGCCAAGTCCTTCCGCGACGCTCTCGAAGCGGCCCTTGGTCACGAGCAGTTCGAGAAACTGGAAAGCCAGTTGCTTCAGGCTGGAGCGCGGACGATTTCGGACGGTCCGGTAGCCCTGCTGTTCCCGCCGGAGCCGGGCGACCACCCGCATGGCGTCGGGCCGGATGCCGAGAAGTTCGAGGACGGCTACGGCGACGGCATCTATCTTGCGGTGGCTCCCAAGCCGAATCAGTATCGCTCGATTCCGTATTGGCTCCTGGTTCTGGGCGGCATCGGCATTTTTCTGGGCTGCGTCGGCAAGTCGGCCCAATTCCCGCTTCAGGTCTGGTTGCCGGACGCGATGGAAGGCCCGACGCCCGTCAGCGCCCTGATCCACGCTGCGACAATGGTGGCCGCGGGTGTCTATCTCGTAGGCCGAGCATTTCCGCTGTTCGCTCCGGAGGTACTGGTCCTCATCGCCTACGTCGGCTGCATCACGGCATTCCTCGCCGCTACCATCGCCATCGTGCAGACGGACATCAAGAAGGTGCTGGCTTACTCCACGGTCAGCCAGTTGGGCTTCATGATGCTGGCGTTGGGCGTGGGGGGCTGGGCGGCGGGGTTGTTCCACCTGATCACCCATGCGTTTTTCAAGGCGCTGCTGTTCCTGGGCTCCGGCAGCGTCATTCACGGTTGCCATCACGAACAGGACATGACCCGGATGGGTGGCCTGTTCCCCAAGATGAAGATCACGGCCGTGACCATGCTCATCGGCGTCCTTTCCATCGCCGGCACGCCGCTGTTTGCCGGGTGGTACAGCAAGGATGCCGTGCTGGCCAGTGCGCTCAGCTTCGTCACCTTGCGGCCGCAGCACCTCCTGCTGTTCCTGTTGCCGCTCATCACCGCCGGCCTGACAGCGTTCTACATGTTCCGCCTGTGGTTCCTGACCTTCACCGGCAAACCGCGTGACGAGCATGTCTATGAACATGCTCACGAGTCGCCGTACGTCATGACGGTTCCGCTGATGATCTTGGCCTTTTTCAGCGTCACCGTTGCCTGGGGCCTCAATCCCCTGGACGCAACCGGCAGCGCCCTGGAGCACGCCATCCACCACGAATACCCGACCGTGATGCCCGATCGCGTTGCCGAGGACGACGCCAAAGTGAAGGCCGAAGCTGGCAACGACGCCATTCTGCCAGCCCTGGTGGCGTACCAGCTGGACAAGAATGCCTACCTGAATGTGCTGCATCTGCCGAGCCTGCACGAGTTGGCCGGGGGGCTGGCCCTGCTGGCGGCGGGCCTCGGCATCGCCATGGCCTTCGTCGTGTACGGTTTCGGGTTCCTCGATCCCGCCCAGACCAAGGCCCAGTTCCAGAGCGTTTTCCGCTTCCTGTGGGAGAAGTGGTACTTCGACGAGGCCTACGAAGTGATGTTCGTCCGACCGGCGCATGTTGTCGCCGGATGGGCGCGCTGGTTCGACCTTAAAGTGATCGATGGCATCATTGACAATCTGGCCCTGGGCACGGTGCGGCTGTCGTGGTTCGACGGCCGTTTCGATCTGGGCATCATTGACGGACTGGTGAACCTCACGGCCAACGTGGTGTACGGCGTCGGCAGCTGGCTGCGGATCTTCCAGACCGGCTCGATCCGCAACTACGTTCTGTTCCTGGCCCTGGCTGCCGTCGGCATCGTGGCAGTGCTGTCCTACGTGGTCGCACTTGCGGGATAATCCACCATGAACGAAATCGACCTCTGGATCATGACCGGCGTCATCTTCACGCCAGCCGTGTTTGCTTTGCTGCTGCTGTTGCCGATCTTCGGCAAAGGGCGCGAAGAGTTGATGCGTTATACCGCCCTGGTCGGCACCTTTATCACCCTGCTGCTGACCATCCTCCTGTTCATTGATTTCCTGGGGATGATGGACCAGTTTCTGCCCACCGGGCACGTCGAGAAGACGCACCTGGGCTACCGCATGGATCAGGCGGCGGTGCAGGATGCCGAGGCCCGCAAGCCCTACGACCGCGATCTGACCGCCCGAGTGCGGTGGATCGAACGCTTCAACATTGATTACGCTCTCGGTGTGGACGGCATCAGCATGGCCCTGCTCTTGCTCACCGCCCTGCTTTCGTTCCTCGCTCTGATTGCCAGTTGGAACATCGAACACAATCTCAAGGGATATCTGATCCTTTACCTGATCCTCGAAACGGGCATGCTGGGCACGTTCCTGGCCCTCGACTTTTTCCTCTTCTACATCTTCTGGGAAGTGATGCTCCTGCCGATGTATTTCCTCATCGGCATCTGGGGTGGACCACGGCGTGAGTATGCCGCGATCAAGTTCTTCCTGTACACGCTGCTCGGCTCCGTTTTCATTCTCATTGCCATCCTCGGTTTTTACTTCAAGGACCTGACGACGTTTGAGGAGCATCTCAAGAACGAAATGACGCAGGCCAAGGCTGCGGCGGATGCGGCTCAGGCCGGGCCGAACGATCCGCTACGTCGTCAGGCCGAGGCCGCCGAGTTGGAATGGAAGGCCGTGCATGCCCTGGTGGCGCGGGAGAAGACCTCTGCCGAAGCGCCGGTCAACACTTTCGACATTTTCCTGCTGCACAAACTGGGGCGGGAATCGTCCAAGCTCCTGGCTCGGGTGGACGAGGCGGAACGCAACTTCGCCAAGGCCCTCGAAGCCACCGGGACGGATGCCGCCGATGAGGTCCGTCAGGCTCGGGAAGCCGTGGATGCCGCCCGCGCCGCCGTGGAGAAGAACAAGGACTGGCTTTTCAGCCGCGACTTCCAGATGGTGATGTTCCTGCTGCTCTTCATCGGCTTCGCCATCAAGGTGCCGATGGTACCGTTC
The DNA here is from genome assembly GCA_025055835.1 of Gemmatales bacterium. GTDB lineage: Bacteria > Planctomycetota > Planctomycetia > Gemmatales > HRBIN36 > JANWWR01. Next base: position 127,608 of record JANWWR010000006.1, read on the forward strand.
CACACCTGGTTGCCGGATGCGCACGTCGAAGCCCCGACGCCGATCTCGATGATCCTGGCCGGCGTGCTTTTGAAGATGGGCGGCTACGGCATTTTGCGCATCGCCTATCCGATCTGTCCTTTGGCGGCCTACGAGCTGGCGTGGTACCTGGGGCTGTTCGGCGTCATCAGCATCGTGTACGGGGCCTTCGCGGCGATGGCCCAGACCGACTTCAAGAAGCTCGTCGCTTACAGCTCGGTCAGCCACATGGGCTACGTCATCCTCGGCATCGCCGTCTGGACGACGCTGGATCGGTCGAGCTTCTGGTCGTGGGGCATGAACGGGGCCATGTACCAGATGCTGGCCCACGGCATTTCGTCGGCAGGCATGTTCTTCATGGTGGGCGTGATTTATGACCGGGCCCATCACCGCGACCTGAACCGCTTCGGCGGATTGAACAACGCCATGCCGGTGTACTCGGCATTGAGTGCGGTGATCTTTTTTGCCGCCCTGGGGCTGCCCGGGCTCTGCGGGTTCGTGGGCGAGTTCTTCACGATTCTGGGCACCTGGAACTTCAGCATGGTCTTCGCCGTGCTGGCGGCGCTCACGGTGGTCATTACCGCGGCCTACATCCTGTGGACGCTCCAGCGGGTTTATCTGGGTTCTAACCCGGCCTACGAGGGCTATCCCGACATCAACGCCCGGGAACTTCTGGTCGCCATCCCGCTGGTCATCCTGGCGGTGGTCATGGGTGTCTATCCGAGTCTGATCCTGTACTGGATGGAGCCGAGCGTCACCGGACTGGTTCGCAGTCTCGCAAGCATCTTTGGGTCGTAATCCCATGCTGCCGACGATCAACCTCGCAGAATTGCAAAGCAGTCTGATCGCATTCGCGCCGGAGCTGGTGCTGTGCGGCGGCATCATCATCCTGCTGCTGCTGCGGATGTTACCCAGCCTGGAGCGGGTGCATCTGGGCTACTTCTCTCTGTTCATCGTGGTGGCCGCCCTGGTGGTGTCGTGGATCGAATGGGTCAACGGCGAATACGACACCCGGCCCGTCTTCGCCGGCATGGTGACGGCCGACGCCTTGACTGTGTACATGCGGCTGTTGCTGCTGGGCTTTACCGCTCTCGTGGTGGTTCTCACGCTGCTGACCAACCTGCCGGAGCGGGAAGATTCCTGCGACTTTCACGTCCTTCTGCTGGGCGGGACGCTGGGCATGTTGTTGATGTGCTCGGCGACGCACCTGCTCATGGTTTACATCGCCGTCGAGATGGCCAGCTTACCCAGCTATGCCTTGGCAGGCTTTCTCAAGCTCCGGCGTCAAAGCAGCGAGGCGGCCTTGAAATACGTCGTGTATGGTGGAGCAGCCTCCGGCGTGATGCTCTACGGCATCAGCCTGTTGGCGGGTCGGTTCGGGACCGGCTACCTGCCCGAAGTGGCGGCTGGATTTGCCGTGGCCATGCAGCAGGGGCCGGTGGACGCTGCTTTGCTCGTGGGTTTGCTGATGATCGTCATTGGCCTGGCCTTCAAGCTGTCGGCGGTGCCGTTCCACTTCTGGTGCCCGGACGTATTCGAGGGAGCCGCGGCGGAAGTGGCCGGGTTTTTGTCGGTGGCTTCCAAGGGTGCGGCCGTGGCCCTGACGGGACGGTTTACGCTGGCGCTGGTCGGCGGCTTACCCAACGAATGGGCGACTTACGACATGTGGCAGCGCGTGGCTCTCTATCTCGGCCCGACGCTGGCCCTGCTGGCAGCGATCACGACCACCTTCGGCAATCTGGCTGCCTACGCCCAGACGAACCTCAAGCGGCTCCTGGCCTACTCCACCATCGCCCACGCCGGCTACATGCTCATGGCCCTGGCGACGCTGACCCGTGAAGGTCTCGACGCTGCGCTTTTCTACCTGATCGCCTACCTGTTCATGAACCTGGGTGCTTTCGCGGTCGTGGCATTTCTCCGTGATCTGGCCGGCACGGAAGACCTGAGCGGCTATAGCGGCATGATTCAGCGAGCCCCCGTGCTGACCGTGACGCTGGCAGTGTTTCTGCTGAGTCTGGTTGGCCTGCCGCCGCTCATGGGCTACATGGTCAAGTTCCAGATCTTCGCCGCCTTGTGGAAGGCCTACCAGGACTTCAACAATATCGGGCTTCTGGTGCTGCTGGTGATCGGCTTGTTGAACACGGTGATCAGCCTGTTCTACTATGTCCGCGTACTGAAGGTCATGATTCTCGATCCGGCTCCTGGCGAGGCCGGGCCGGTTCGTGCGCCTCCTGGGCAAATCATTTTCGTCACCCTGTTGGCGGCGGTGGTCACAGTGGGCATCGTGGCCTGGGATCCGTTGGCCCTGCACGGCAGCGGACGCGCCGTCAGCCAGTTCCGCCCGATCAAACCATCCGGACAGCCGCCGACTGCTTCCGCTCCAGCCGCCGCGGTGACAGCGAGGTGACGGGACCATGACTGCCAAGGACCTCACGATCCTCAATCGGATTCTGGTTCGCCACTTGAGTTCGCTGCTTCAATACATTCCGCTCGCCCAGTCCTGGGTGCCGCCGGAACAGACCGCGATCATGGAGCGGCTGGAACGGCTGATTGAGGAAGACAGCGAAGTCTGCAAGAGCCTTTCCAACGAAATCATTCAAAACAAGGGAGTGCCCGCCCCGGTCCACTTTTCGCCGGCCTTCAGTTCCAGCCATTACATGGCCCTGGAAGCCTATCTGCGTTGGCTGGTGCCGTACTACCGCTGGATGGTCGCTGAAGACGAAAAGGATCTGGCCCTTCTGGAAGACGATGCCGCACGCCAGGCGGCTCGACCCGTTATCGAATTAACCCGAAAGCATCTGGACGAACTGGAAAAGCTCCAAGCCGAGGCCTCTCGGTCTCCCGCCCACGCCACAGTTCGCTGATTCGCCTCTCCGCTTCCTGTGAGGGGAAAGGCCCGTCATGGCGGCTGACTGGATCGACACCCACGCGCACCTCGACGATCCGGCCTTCGCCGAGGACTTGTCCCAGGTGCTCCAGCGGGCCAAGGCTGCCGGGGTGCGGTGCGTGATCACCATCGGAACGACAGCGGCAACAAGTCGGCGAGCCGTGGAGCTTGCCGGGACATATGCGGAACTGTTCGCGGCGGTTGGTATTCAGCCGAATCACGTCTCCGAGGCCCAGGCCGGGGATTGGGATCGCATCATGGCCTTGTTGCGGCAGCGCAAGGTCGTCGCCCTGGGAGAAACCGGGCTGGACAGGTATTGGGATTTCAGTCCATTTGCGCAGCAGCAGGAATACTTTGCGAGGCACCTCGAAGAAGCGGCGAAGGCGGGGCTGCCCGTGGTCATTCACTGCCGGGAGGCGTTCGCGGAAACCGTGGCGATGCTGCGGGAGCATTTCGACCGCCACGGTCCGATTCGCGGCGTCATGCACTCCTTCACCGGCGATTGGCCAACCGCCGAGGCGTGTCTTCAGATGGGCTTGCACCTCTCCTTCGCCGGAATGCTGACCTACAAGAACGCCGAGCCGTTGCGCCAAGTGGCAGCAAAAGTGCCGTGGGATCGGCTGCTCGTCGAAACCGATTCGCCGTACCTGGTGCCTGTGCCGTTGCGGGGAAAGGTCCGCCGCAATGAACCGGCCCATGTCCCGCTGACTGGAGCCTGTCTGGCCAGTCTCCACGACATGACCCCGGAACAACTGGCTGAGATCACGACAGCCAATGCCCGCCGGCTTTTCGGCTTGGATTAGGTTCCGCTGGTTCTCTTAAGCGTTGCGTGGAAAACTGATCGGCAAGTTGTCGATCAGCCGCGTGTTGCCGAAGCGCGCGGCGAGGAGCAAAAGCACGTCGTCGGAAATAGTCTTTACTGGCAGAAAGCTGTTTGGGTCCACCACGGCGGCGTAGTCCAGTCGGGCCTCCGGGACTGTCGCCATGGTTTCCTCCATGATCTGAATCACCGTCTGAGCACGCCGCTCACCTTGGAGGATGGCGGCCTCAGCGCGCTGAAGGGCCTGGAACAGGATCGGAGCCATTCGCCGTTGTTCAGGTGTCAGATACACGTTGCGAGAGCTGAGGGCCAGGCCGTCGGCTTCCCGCACCGTGGGGCAGACGTGCAGCTCCACGGGCAGGTTGAGGTCGGCGATCATCCGGCGGACGAGGCAGGCCTGCTGGGCATCTTTTTGGCCAAAGTAGGCGCGGTCCGGCTGGACGATCTCGAACAGTTTCAGGACCACGGTAGCGACGCCGCGGAAGTGACCGGGTCGGACCGCCCCCTCGAACGACTCTGCCAACGGCCCCCGGACCTCGACCCAGGTGCAGAAGCCCAGCGGATACATGGTCTCCGGCTCGGGATGAAAAACGGCATCCACCCCCGCTTCTCGACACAGGGCCAGGTCGGCTTCTAATGGCCGAGGATAGTGGGCGAAATCCTCCTGGGGACCGAATTGGGTCGGGTTGACGAAGATGGACACGGCCACCGCCTCGTTGGCGGCGCGGGCCGTGTCGATCAGCGAGCGATGGCCGGCGTGCAGTGCCCCCATGGTCGGCACGAAGCCGAGACGACGGCCGGCGGATCGCACCTCCGCTCGCCATCGCCGCACTTCTTCCACGGTGCGAAGAAGTTCCATACTCACCCCTGACTTCGCTTTGCCAAAAGCAGTTCGAGATAGGATCGGCGTTCGCTCCCGCTCAGTCCCAACGTCTCTGCCAAGGACTGAACCGCTCGACGAGCTTCGTCCACCTGACCCGGTTCGGCAGCGACTTCGATTTCCACAAAGTCGCCCAGATTCTGGACCCGATCCAAACACACTTCGGCTCGGAAGCGGCCCAAGTCCACGGCGAACACCTGACGGCTTTTGACCACGGTTAAGGCAGGCTCATAGCCCGAGGCGCGGAGCAAGGCCCCGGCCAGGTCGGCTGCCAAGGGTCCGTCGTCGAGGCGAATTTGAACTTCCTTGCGGGTCTTCGTGACGGCGTCGAGCTTCGGCCCCTTGTAGGTCAAATAGGTGATGTCTCCGACGCGGCGGATGCGGAGGGCTTCGTCGGTGGCGGCGAAGTCGCGATCGGGGGCCTGGAAATACTCGTCGCTTTCGTCACGTTGGCCGATCAACGTCGGCTGCACCTGAGCGAGGCGGACTGTGAACGCATCCACGTCGTCCAGGGGAAACTTCATTTCGACTTCGATCATGCCTCGTCGCGGTCCGGGACGGTCTCTGTTGGGATCGGCGGTGAGGGGCTGGTCTGTCGTAGGCGTTCTTCCAACTCGAACAGCCGCTCAAGCTCCAAGTCTCCCCTTCCTGGCTCAAGGCGGTAGATGCCCGGAGGTTCGAGGATTTCCTTGGGGGCCCGGCGACAGGCGGCCTGCTTGCGGAGACTTTCTTCAAACGCCGCCGGCAGGCACTTCTCGCAGACCAGCCCGTAGGTTTTCAACTCGGCCGTGACACCGTCGCTCCACCGGGCGGCGATTTTATAGTGTGCCCGATTCAGGCAGTTCCGCGTGGTGCAGGACACGGTGTAGCTGAACTTGGCCATGTGCGCGCTTCCAGAGACGCCTGGATCGGGGGACTTAGTCGCCCGGATAGGGAGCCGGTTCGCCGTTGATTTGACACAAGGCGTTCAGGGCGGCCTTCTGCTCGGCCTCCTTCTTGTTGCGTCCCCAGGCGGGGGCGTAGGAGTTCCGTCCGATGACAGCCGCTACTTTAAAGCACTTGCTGTGGTCCGGCCCCTTCTCGTCGAGGAGCTGGTACGTCGGGGTGGTGCCGAACTCCCGCTGGGCGACCTGCTGAAGCAGGGACTTGTAGTTCCCGCCGTGGGCTCCCTCGACGACCCGCTCGATCTCCGGTCCCATGTAACGGAGGACGAACTGCCGGGCGGCATCCAGGCCCCCGTCGAGGTAAATGGCCGCCACCAAGGACTCGAAAACGTCGGCGAGAACGCTGGCGGGAACCACCGGTCCCTGGCTCAGGCCCTTGCCGAGAACGAGAAAATCATCCAAGCCCAGACGCCGACTGACCTGGGCACAAGTCCTTCGACTGACCACCTCGGATTTGATCTTGGTCAGATCGCCTTCCAGAAACTCAGGAAACTTTTCGTACAAGCGTTCGCAGACGATCAGACCCAGGACCGCGTCGCCGAGAAATTCCAATCGCTCATTGGAAGTCAGCCGCGAATCCGCTCCCGAGGCGTGGGTCAATGCCGCTCGGAGAAGGTCCGCATCCCTGAAGCGGTACTCGAGCCGTTCCTGGCAGTCTTCCAGGACCGATCGTTCTGATTTGGCGGTGCGCTCAGCCATCGCCTTAAAGGTAATCCCGCTCATAACCTCAGGCAAGCCCCGAATCACCACCAAGGGCCAAAGAGGGGTTCCCGCTCATCCTGCCACATTGGGACCGCAAACCCGGTATCTTCGGAATCGTTGGTGCGATCCGACTTTTCGTCAAAATGCAACGTATAGTTGTTCGGGACCACGGATCGGCTTGTCCCAGCCCTGCGTGTCTTTGTTGCGGTGGAGGAAGCGTATGTCCTGGGCCTTCCCCGAGGCCTTGGTGCTTCTGGCGTTGGTGCCGCTGGTCTGGCTGCCGTGGCGACGTCACCAGCGCGTGGCTGTCGCGCTTCCCGCGGCAGCACGACTTTCCACCGAATCAAACGTCTGGACTCGTTGGGCACCTGCGCTCCTCAAAGCTGTACGTGCTGCCGCGTTGGCCTGTCTGGTCATCGCGTTGGCCGGTCCTCAGACTGCCTCGGCCCGTCGGGACCACCGCCGCGAAGGGATCGCCATCCAGATCGTGCTTGACACCAGCCTGAGCATGGGATTCTCGGACTACGTTCATGGCGACCAGACGATCACTCGCATGGACGCCGCCAAGCACGCAATTCGTGTCTTTGTCCAGGGTGACTCTCGGCTCGGCTTGGCCGGGCGCTCCGACGACCTCATCGGCCTGGTCGTTTTCAATCGACATCCCGACGTGCTGTGCCCACTGACGACAGCCCATGACGTCCTGCTGGCCAGTCTCGATGAAGTGACGCTGGGACCGTACACGAACATCGGCGACGGCCTGGCGTGGGGCCTGGATCGCCTCCGTCGCGCCCCGGTGCGGGAAAAGGTGTTGATTCTGGTCAGCGATGGCAAGCACAACGTCGCCAATGCGATGAGTCCCGTCTCGGCGGCGCGTCTGGCAGCTGACCTGGGCATCCGCATCTATGCCATCGGCACCATCGGCAATCAAGAACAAAGCAGTTCAGGGCTGTTCGGTCTGACCGGTTCCAATTCCGCGGATTCCGTCGATGAGCCGACGCTGCAACGGGTCGCATCGCTGACCGGCGGCCGCTACTTCCGGGCCACGGACACTGACGGATTAATCGCCGTGTACCAGGAAATCGACCGCTTGGAGAAGAGCCGGATAACCCGTCAGGATTTTGTGCCTAAGGAAGATTGGTATCCGCTGCCGCTGATCGCCGCTCTGCTCCTGTTGACTGGCGAAGCGCTGCTCCGAGCGACCCGTTTCCGCCTG
>JANWWR010000062.1 GCA_025055835.1 Gemmatales bacterium
AATTATCAGCATCGTGGGCTTTACGGAGTCTCGGCGACGTTTCGGAATTGCCATTTAATTGCCGACGGCTCGACTTCGACTGAGAGACGGGACGTTCACCGCCACAGTAACATGAAAAGGTCGTTATCGGGCAGAAGAGGACATTTGACGGCCTCAACAAAATGCCGACTTAAACTGGGCGCGGGACGCGTGACGTGAATACACCCGGCTGGATTCGAACCAGCAACCTTCGGTTCCGTAGACCGATGCTCTATCCAGTTGAGCTACGGGTGCAGGTAGGATTCTCCAGCGTATCCTAAGCCGATTGATCCACTCCGTCAACTCCGGCAGAGAGGTCGCCGGGGACTTCCGGCCATGATTTCCTCGTCAGGCGGACTCGGCTCGAGGGGCGTTAACCCTGGCCAAGATGGAGTTCACGTCTCCTGCCGAGGACTACCTCACCAAGCCGATTCGGGCAATATGGCCAAAGGAGGCCATGAAAGCTGGCTGAAGACCCGCTGAGAGGCTTCTCTCGGCTTCGAACCTGTTGCCTCCAAGCAGCGGTCCCTATCACTATTTGAAGGGGCTTCCGCGAAAAGCGATTCGTGATTCCCAGGAAAGGCCGCTCCGCAATGTCCGACGAGCCGCGTAATCCGTTCTACGATCTGCTGGTGGCGGTCAGCGTCGTCTTTGTTGTCACCGTGCTGGCCTATGCCCTGGTGCCGCCGCAGCATCAGCCGACGTGGTTTTTCCAGAACGGCTGGATCATCCTGCTCGTCGAGGTGGCTGCCGTGGTCGTGCTCGGCTTGCTGAGCATGGGCCTGGACCGCTGGCGGACTCTACGCCAATCGCCCTCCGAGCGTCAGCCTCCGCCGTCGTAGGTCGCCTCGGTTTTTCATTTCTCTCCTGCCAGCTTGACTTTCAACCACGCAAAAACCTCGGGAAAAACAGGGACTTTTGTTTGCATCGGCGGCGGACGTGACCTAGGTTTGTGGTGAACCCCTCTGGCGGCAACACGCCAAACCCCTTGAAACAAGCAGGTGTGCCGATGCTCAACCCGGAGTTGGTGCCGGTGTTGGCCGTGGTCTCGATCCACTGCATCTACCGGCTCTATCAGTACGCCCTCCAGCGCCGTCGCCGCATCCTGCGGGAGCGGGTCGCCTACATGCTCTGGATGGCTGCCCAGAAGTGTCACTAAGGTGACACTGACCGCGCCGGCGTTTATGCGGAAAGCAGGCCCGGCGTTTGACCCCCGTCGCCCGGTGAGCTAATTTTGCAAAGAGGTGCCGGTTCCCCTCGCTGGTGCACTGCCCGCCCAATTGATGCAGGCTCCCCGAACGAGCCGGACTTCCCCCGTGGGAATTCATCCTTCCCGAGCGACGTTCTCGGGCGTCGTCGGGCCAACGATTCGCCGAGGAGGCGAAGGCTTGGCATCCTCCACCGAGACAGGGGTCCCTTGCACGCCTCGTGCGTCGCGGGGGCCTCTGTTTTTTAGCGATCCACGATGCGGATCTTCATCTCGTCGGAGTTGCCCTTGAGTTCCGGGGCGTACATGGCTGAGCCGCGGGCCGGCAGGGCGCTGAAGCTGCCCGGAATCTCCGCCCGCAGCCGATAGCTGACACTGTGTTTGCCCCGTGCCAGCCAGCGGACGAAGAAGCAGACTCGCTCATCACGGAACTCGACATAGGCCCCCATCTCGTTGCCGGTGTATCCGCTGCGGACCTCGACCGGCTCGAACCCCGCTGCCTTCATGTCTTCAAAGACCAGGTACTCGTAGTCGTTCTTGGAGTCGATCTCCAGTTCCACCTCGACGAGATCGCCGCTGACGACCTGGGACAGGTTCGGCAACTCGGTTCGCTGGTATTTCTCCACCTTCTGATCGACGGCCTGGCCCCGGGCACCCTGGACCTTGACGGTTTTGTCCACCGGCGTGAGCTTGTAGAACTTCCGGTTGACCTTCACCTCCAGACCGGCCCGGGTGATGAAATCCTCGAGCGTGAAGTTGGTCAGATAGGCGTTGAAATAGAGCGGTCCGTCGCCCTTCTTCCGCAGCTCCAGGACGTGTTCGCCGTCGCTGACGGCATCACCCTCGAGAACCAGGGTGCCGTCGAAGGTGAACAGATTGTCCGCGGTGATGGTCGTCTCCTTGAGTTTCTTGCCGTCGAGCCAGACTTCGACCGTCAAGTCGGGCCGATCCTCGCCGCTGGCCTGGAGGTATTCCGCCAGGGCCTCGATGGCGTAGGCCGTGTCACGGGTCGAGTTCCAGTAGGTGGCGTGCTTGCGGTTGTTGAGCAGATACTTGACCAGACGGCCAGGCCGTTCGTCCTTCGGATTCACCCGGGAGAGCAACTTCAGGTAAAAGGCGTTGGCCTCGGTTTCGCTGCCGTGCCAGTACCACCACGGATTGTCCGCGGGGAGACGCAGATAAGCCGTCTGATTCTCGTCATCGAGGACAAGGAACTGCTCGATGTTCTGAAGGATCATGGCCAGCTTTTCCTGCTGGCGTTGCTGATGCAATGCTAGCCCGTAGAGGGCCTTGGCGTACACCGGCAGTTTGGTCCGGTCGCGGTAGAGGAACTCGAGCATGTCGGCGTCGGCGACGTCGGATTCGACCAGGACCATGTACACCAGGGCGTCCACGGCGTCGGCATGTTCCTTCCAGGGATTCACCTTGGCGGGGGCGTTCTTGAGTTTCTGGACCTGTTCGGCCTGGTAGGTTCGCAGCCAGGCGATTCCCTGTTCCAACATGCCGGGGGGCAGTTCAACGCCGTTCTGCCGGGCGATGTGCAGGCCATGAACGACGACGGCCGTGGTGTGCGGGAAGGAGCGTTCGCCGAAGCCCGAGAACCAGCCCCAGCCGCCGTCGGAGCATTGCATCCCGGCCAGATCGCGGAGGCCGACCTTGACCATGTTCTCGACCTCGGCCTCGTCAAAGACGGGATTTCGGTCGAAGCGCTTCCAGCCCTCGGCCCGTTTCTGCGGGTCGCCGATCTCCTGGGCGTTGAGATTAGCCCGCTTGTCGCGGATGACCTTGAGGTCGAGCTTCATCCGCTTGAGGATGTTCTGCGTGATGACCGTGGGGAGGAAGCGGTTGAGCGTCTGTTCCGTGCAGCCGTAGGGATAGTCCACCAGGTAGGGCAGGGCGTCCACCATCGCCCCGGCGAGGGTCGGCGACCAGCGGACTTCGAGCCGCGTTTCGTTGATGCGGCGTTCCTTGGGAACGCGGAACGTGACCTTGCCCGAGTGGAACTCCGGCCGGATGACCCCGCTGAAGGAGTCCATCTTGAGCATGCCGTGAACGAAGACGGGGAAGCTCATCTCGACGGCGTCGGACTCCTCATCGGTGAGGGCCTTCATGCGGACGACGGCTTTGCCCTCGCGGAGCACCTTGACGGTCCAATCGACCCGCTGCTCACCGCCGGCGGCGATCTCGACCTGGCGGTCGGCGTCGCCGACGAGTTGCAGCGTGCCGCCGTCAAGTTCGATCTTCACGGCCACGGACTTCGGATTCTTCAGGTAGTTGTGGACGTTGGCGGACAGCACCACCTCGTCCTTTTCCACGAAGAAGCGCGGGGCCTGAAGGCGGACGATCAGGTTTTTGCGGGTAACGACCTCAGTTTCGCCCTCCCCGACCTGGGTTCCCTGGCCCATCGCCCAGCACTTCACTTTCCAACCGGTGAGGTTTTCGGGCATCTTGAGGCTGACCTCGGCCTCGCCGTTGGCGTTGGTTTCCAGGGCGGCGACCCAAAGGGCAGTGTCGGCAAACTGGCTGCGAACGGTCGGTTGCACGAGAGACCCCGCTTCAGGACCGGCTTGTTGTTTACCCTCGCCCAGAAAAGCAGCCTGACCTTCCGCCTTGCGAAGTTCCATGCCATTGGCCAACGGCGCGGCGGGAGCAGCCTCGGGAGCAGCAGCAGCCCGATCCCGGGCGAAATTGCCAGGACCACCGCCCAGTCCACCGCCGAAACCGCCGCCCTTGTCGGCAAAAAGCATGACTTCCCGGCGTGCCCCGGGTTTGCCGGTGATGGCGTCGCTTTCAGCCAGTTCCTCGACGATGCTTTCGCCGAAGATGCCGAGCGTCTGCATCGGGATCTCGTGCTGCCGCAGCAATTGCCAGAAATGCTGGATGTTGCTCGCCGTGGCCGGCTGATGATGCCGACGCCACTGCCAGAAGAACGCCTTGATCTCCGGCACGTTCGAGCCGCCGCTGATGTACTCCACGCTGCGGTCGTAGATGGTCAGCACCGTGGAACCGACGAACGGTTCGCCAAAGAAGTCGGTGAGCTTGACTTTCACTTTGGCTTCCTGGCCGGGCAGGAACTCCTTGGCGGAGGGTTCCACGGTCACGTTCAGGACACGCTTTTGAGGCGGGACGACGATCTCGCGGACCTCCTCGAAGATTCGGCCGTCGGACACGGTCAACGCCTCGACGAAGAAATTGGGCATGTCCCGCTGGACCACGCCGATTTCTTCAACGGTACTTTTGCCGTTGAGGCGGATGATCTTCGGCGGCAGGTAGATGCCGTTGGTCGGTCGGACGAACAAGGCCACGGTGCCGTTGTCCCGGTTCGTGTTGATGAGCAGCCGCACCGTGTCGCCGGGAGCATATTCCTGCTTGTCGGGAATCAATTCGATGTCATTGAAGCGGAACGCCCGGCCATCGAACCCCTGGCCGCGGACGACGAACAGGTAGCCGCCCTCGATGCTGTTCCCCTTGGCGTCGGTGACGACGTAGGAGAGGCGGAATTGCCCCGCCTGGGAGGCGGCGATCTGCTGGGTGGCTCGACCTTCGACGTCGGTATCGAGTTCCCAGGTGTTGACCGGCGTTTCCGTGGGCTTGCGGCCCTGATCGTAGCGGATGGCGTAGAGCGTCAGCTTGCCCTTGCCCTGGACCGGCTTGCCGTCCGGCGTGCGGGCTGCGACGTCGGCCCGGATCGTGTCGCCGATCCGGTAGTGGCCGCGGTTCACCCAAACATGGACCTTGAACGGTTTGCGGGCGGCGATCACTTCGCCGGTGCCGACGATGGTGCGGCGGGATTGGTCGGTGACTTCCGCGGTGATCTGATACTTGTGATCCGTGTCGCCGTGCAGTTCCTTGGCCAGCGACGTGTCGATGACCACCTTCACCGTGCCATCGGGGCCGATGTCGACCTCGTTTTCCATGACCACTTCCGGCGGGTCGGCGGGCAGGCCCCACCACCACGGCAGCGGCTTGAAGCAGCCCCACTGGGCGAAACCGGGATACCAGCCGTAGTCCGGGGAGAACCACCAGTAGCCGGGACCGTACAGCCAGTCCCAGGGCATCGGGGCGAACCAACGGGTCGAGTGGTTAGTCCGCAGCACCTTGTACTTGACCCGGGCATTGACGACCGGCGAACCGAAGTAGTAGCGGGCCTGAATCGTCGCCTCGATGGCGTCGCCGAGCTTGATCGGCTCCTTCGGGGCCTCGATTTTGACCTCGAATTCAGGCTTCTTGTACTCCTCGACACGAAAATTGCCGCCGCCGAGTTCCGGGATGACCAGGCTGTAGACGCCGAGCGGGGCGTCCTTGGGCAGTTCGTACTCGCCGGCCAGGCCGCCGTACTTGTCCGCCGTCAACGGCTTGCTGAAAACGTCCTTGCCCATCGGATCCTTGATGACGACGTTGTAGGTTTGCCCGGCGAAGGGCGAGGCGTCTTTCTGGTCGTACCTGGCGTGAGCGACCCAGAGCTTGAAGCGGACCGGCTGCATGGGCCGATACACCGGCCGATCCGTGATCGTGAAGACCTTGGTCGCCTGATACTCCGGATCATATATCCGGGTGGACCAGAAGTGATTGAAGCCGAGATAGGCCAGTCGGCCGTCGGCGGTGCGGACAAGGGCGATGATATGCCAGCCTAGTTCCGCTGGAAATTGATTGCCGTTGAGGAATGCGATGCCGTCGGCGTCGGTGGCGGCATTCACCTGCTGGGTCAGGACGCGGAAGTTGTTGGTCCGCCCGATCTGCTCTTGCCGCCAGCCGAAAAAGTTGACGTTGACACCGGACAACGGCTGCCCCGTGACGGCGTCCGTGACAAAATAGAGGAGCCGATTTTCAAGGGTTTTCCGAACGATCAGCGTGTCGTTGAGCCAGAGGATGATCCGCGTCGTGTTGCCGTTGTTCATCGTGCCGGTGAGCAGATAGGCCCCGGACTTGTCGAGCGGCGTGGTGATGGTGATGACGGAGTCCACGTGCTCAGGACGCGGCTTGAGGTCCTGGGACCAGGCGGCGACGCGCTTCGTGATGTACTTCGACTGCCGCTCCTCCATCAAGCGCCAGCCGATGTTCTCGACGTGGATGCGATTCCAGTCGAGTTGCCGGGGACTGCTGCGGAGATAGGCCATAATGTCGTCGAGGAACTGGCTGACGTTGATTTCCCAGGCCTCGAATTCGACGCGGGTGGCATTGCGGAAGCGGAGATCCACGGTGGCTTTCTTTCCCGCAGCCAAGGACGAAACGCCCTCGAAACGGCCCCAGTTGCCGACGATCTGATCGAGCAGTTTCTGCCGCTGGTCGTTGGAGCCGGGACCATATTCGCGGATGGCCGTGCGGACGGCCTCGGCGGCTTTGACGTACTGGCGGCGATCGAGGTAGATGCGGCTGAGGGCATCCCGGGCGGCTTCACCCTCCGAAGAGCGGCCGGCCTCGGCGATCTTGCGGTAGAGCTTGATGTAGTTGAATTCGTCGGGCAGGGGGAATCGCTTGATGCCGTTGGCCAGCCGGGCGATGGTTTCGTCGTCGGTCAGGGTGTGCAGGGCGTAGGTGCCCGATTCGTCCTTGCGGGTGTCGTCGGCAATGGGCATAGCGAACCCGGCCAGAGTCTGGACGCCGAACTCGCTCGCCAGGAAGTCGGCGAAGACGAGATCGGCCCGGAGGGCCACGTTCTTGTCGGTCTCGGCGGCCTTGCGGAGCAGCCAGCGCCAGCGCTGGCCGTCGCTTTTAGCGGCTTCCCACGACTCGGGCACGGTGTAGAAGATCGGTTTGCCCTCGGCGTCCACCGGCGCGCCCTTGTCCTGCGAGACGCCCCAACCACGCCGCCAACGGAAGCCCTGGGCCTCGCCATAATCCGGCAACTCCTTCAGATCAGTGAGATACTGGAGCCGCCAGGAATCGGGACCAAACGTGCCTGCCTTGAGGAACTCGGCGAACTGGAAATAGAACGCGGCGACATCGCTTTTAGCGGGATCGGCATCGGCCAGCGGCATCGCCTGATGCATCAGTTGCAGGGCGCGAACCCGGTCCCGTTCAAAGCTGCTGACGTATTTGCCCTGTCCGCGGCGATGGCCGCGATGGAACTTTCCCGCCACGATGAAACCGAAGTGATTGATCTGATGGTACTGCTGGGCGGCGGTCCGCAGGAGTCGCCAGTTCTTGGCATGGGCGGCGATGGTGCTTTCGAGGAATTCGTCGATTTCGTCTTCCCGGCCCAGGTTGATCAGACATCCGATGCCGGAGCTGAGGTCGTTGCCGACCTCCTTCGGATCGGAGTTCGGATTCAACGCCAGCTTGCGGAAGTCCTCGTAGGCGTCCTTCCAATTGCCGTTGTTCATGGCCAGTTGGGCGCGATGTCGCACCACGTTCTCCGGTGGATTGTTAGCGTAGGCCCAGATTCCGCAAACCACGGTCAGGACCATCCCCAAAACGGCTATTCTTCGAGATGTCATGGCCGAGATTACCTCGCAAGACGGGTTCGTAATGCCCTCATTGTATCAAGACGACTCTGGCTTCCCGGAGGATTGTCGGAGGAGCATTTCATCCGCTACCATGAGCGGCATGACCAAGCCGAAAACCCGCGCTGAGTTGAACGACCGCAGACGCCATGCCGCCAAGGTGCTGCGAATTCTGGCTCGGGAATACCCCGACGCCGTGTGCAGCCTCCACTACGCCAATCCCCTGCAACTGCTCATCGCCACGATTCTTTCCGCCCAATGCACGGATGAGCGGGTGAACCTGGTGACGCCGGCGCTGTTCGAGCGCTTCCCGGATGCCAAAGCGTTTGCCACAGCGGACCCGAAGGAGGTTGAACGGCTGATTCAATCCACGGGTTTTTACCGAAACAAGGCCCGGAACATCATCGCGTGCTGCAAGGCCCTCGTCGAGCAGCACGGCGGCGAGGTGCCGAGGACGCTGGAAGAATTGGTCCGGCTGCCAGGCGTGGGCCGCAAGACCGCCAACGTCGTGCTCGGTAACTCTTACGGCGTGCCCGGCATCGTCGTGGATACGCATGTCCTTCGCCTCAGCCGGCGTCTCGGACTGACCCATGAAAAAACCCCAGAAAAAGTGGAACAGGATTTGATGCAGATTCTTCCGCCCGAGGAATGGGTGGCGTTTGGTCATCGCATGATCTATCACGGTCGCAAGATCTGTCAGGCTCGCAAACCGCGATGCGAGAGTTGTCCTCTGGCGGAGGTGTGTCCTCGGATTGGGGTACACCGGGAACCTGACGGTTCCCGCTCGCCGAAGGCGGGGCACCGGGAACCTGACGGTTCCCGCTCGCCGAAGGCAAAGCACCGGGAAGCTGACGGTTCCCGCTCGCTGAAGCGGAGAAAGAGCGGGTCATAGTCGCGAAAGATCATCGGTTTCCGGCAGGTCTTCCAGCCGCGACAACCCGAACAACTCCAGAAACCGCGGCGTGGTTCCGTATCGAACCGCCGACCCGCCTCCTTCAGCCCGACCTACCACTTCGACGAGACCGAGCCGCACCAACTGTCGCAACGGCCCAGCGGAATCCTTGCCCCGCAGCGTTTCGATGTCGGCCCGCGTGACCGGCTGACGATAGGCGACGATGGACAGCACCTCGACTGCCGCCTGCGTCAGCCGAGTTTCCTTCGGTCCGCCGTAGAGCTTCTCGACAACGAAGCGGAAGCGGGGCCGAAGCATGAGCACCTTGCCCCCTTCGTGCTGCACGACGAGATAGGGTCGGCCCTGTTCCCGGTAGGTGCGATTGAGATGTTCGACGGCTTCCTCGAACTGCTCCGACGTCAGACCGCGGATGACCTCGGCGGCGCGCTGGGCGGTGAGCGGCACGCTGGAGACGAACAGCATCGCTTCGAGAATGCGGATCAGCGGCGGAGGCGTCGGCGAACAAGGAGCCGGTCGGCGAGAGCGTCGGCGGGCCGGGGGAATCTCGGGGGGGGACGGCGATTCGTCACCGGCCTCAGCGGGCAGCTCCACGTCCAGTTGCCATGTCGGGTTGGACGGCTCGGACGCCTGACCCGTCTGGAAAGGATCGCTCATGGATGCGTCATCTTTGGACATTGACATACCCATGTCACGGTGAGGAGGGCGATTGCGTCAGCGCGATGGCCCGGTCGAACCATTCCTGCCAGGTCCTTCGATGGGAACGAGCCGCTTCCAATTCCTGTTCGGAGAGCGATTCGAGGATTTGCCGTCCCCGCTGGGCGGCCAGCCGAGCTTGTTCTAACTGCTGCCGGGCCAGATGGCCCTGGGTCAGATACAAAGCGGCGGTCAGCGTGGAAAGGGAAGGCGGTTCTTCATCCACGAAGCGTTGCAGGTCGGCGAGGGCTTCGTCGTATCGGCCCAGAAGCATCAGGCACTCGGCCCGGCCGACCCGGCTTTCTCGCCAGCGGACCAGTTCCTCGACGGCGAGGATGTTCCGGCGTCGAGCGGCGTCCAGATCGGCCAGCACATGATCAAACTGCTCAACCGCTTTTTGCAGCCGTTCCTGGCGCAGCTTGCGGTAAAACTCGCGGGCGGCTGGATTGTCAGAGGCTTCGAGACTGCGAGCTTCGATCCGGGCCGCTCGGCGATGGGCTTCGGCCAGCCAGTAGCGGGTCGCCGTCATCTGCGGCTGGCTCTCGCCATTTAAGGCCTTTTCCAGATAATCCGCGGCCTCGGCGTAGGCTTCCCGACGGAACAGCACATGAACCAGCGCGAAGCGGGCCAGACGCTGAAGGTCGGCGGTCGGTCCCAAGGCAGGCAAGGCGACTACCTCCTTGAGATGGGCTTCGGCTTCTTCATATTCGCCGAAATCGACGAGAACCAAGGCGAGGAGATAGCGGGCCTTGGCCTGGTGGGGACCGGGCTGCCCCGCGGCCTGACGAAGCAGCCGAGCCGCCAGGTTCCGTTTGCCTCGGGCCAGGTAGGTTTCGCCCAGGGCCAATTGGGCGTCGGCTCGACGAGCGGCGGCAAAAACGCCGCGAAGTCCCAATTCCAAAACCGCCTCGGCCTGTTCGAGTTGGCGGGCCTGCAAATAGCCGTCGGCAGCCAGCCACAAAAGCTCGCCGCTGTCCCCTTCGCTGTTCAGTTCCCGCACGGCTTCCACAAAGCAGTCGGCGGATTGGCTCAGGCGGCTTCTGCCCGATGCCAGCAACTCTTCCCGTTTGTTCCCCGTCTCCCGTTCCGCCTCGCGAAGTAACCGCAGTCCCTCCTCGCGCAGCGACAAGCCGCGACGCCTCTGGGCCTCTGCGGGGGGTGCAATTCGCAGAGAGATAGCGGCCAGTTCTGCGGCTTGCTCGAAGCGGCCCGACTGCTGCCAGGCCGACCAAAGGGCTTCGATCTCTTCCCGCCATTGCTGAGCATCCGCGTAGGGGCCTTTCCAGTCGGGGGTCAGATTCTCCAGGGCGATGCGGAATTGGCTCAGAGCGTCGGCGAAGTGCCCGGCCTGAGCGTGCAGCAGGGCCAGTTTGAAGACGGCGACACGAGTTTCGGGAGAACGCGGAAACTCCCGTTCGAGCCGCTGCCAGACCGCTTGGGCTTCGTGGATCCGGTTCAGGGCCAGGTAACACGCTCCCATGCCGAACAGAGCCTGCGGCAAGACGGAGCGGATTTCGTGGTTGCCGTTCAGCAGCGGCTCCCAGAGGTCGAGCGCCGCCTGCCACTGCCCATGCTCGCAATGGCTCCAGGCCATCAGGTGGCGAGCGGTCGGATACTCGGGGGCGCTAGGGGGAATCCGCCCCAGAACGATGCGGGCCTCCTCGACATCGCCTTTTTGGAGAAGTAATTGGCCCCGTTTGAGCCGAATGGGATTCGGATCAGTCAGACCTGCTTGGGCCAAAAGCCGTTCCGAGGCCCGCAAAGCCGCGTTGAGATCGGGCGGTTTTTGCTCTAGGTGTAAATCCATTAGCAGCTTGTATCCGGCCACGCGCTCCGATGGCAAGGCGTCGAGCACGGCTTCGATTTCCTTGGCGGCCTGTGCCGGGTCGCCCCCGACGTGGTAGCTCGCCACGGCGATCTGGTAGCGCAACATTTTTTCGTGGTCCTCACGGACCCCGATCCGCTCGGCTTCGGTCAAGACGGCAAGAGATTGCCGGAAAAGATCGGCCTTGCGAGCGTCCGGGGCTTGTTGCGCCTGCCGGCAGAGCAAGGTTCCGCGCAACATTTTCAAATCCCCGGCGAAGGTCTCCGCATTGGGGAGATGGTCGGCATGTTCGAGCGCAAACTGGTACCATCGATCAGCTTCCGTCAAATCACCGGAGCGGAGGGCCGACCAGGCGGAGACGATGGCCCGCTCAAGGGTCCGTTCGGCAGACGGCCGCGCAAGAAACCACCAGGCGACGGCAAGAGCGAATGCCAGCAGGCCGAGCAGAAAGACCGGCAACTGCCACAACTCCCGCCAATCGGGCTGACGCCTTGTTTCGGATGCGATCATGCGGCCCCCACGGCTCGGCTTGGAGACACCTCGTAGAGCCATCCCATCCTTTGCCCATCTTTGGACTTGTGACAAAGCCCCCCGGTTGTGTCAATGCGAACCGCCGACCATCGGGCCGACCGAAGTTAACGAACGGAAGCGCTTTGATAAGCCGAAGGCGAAGGAGGTGTCACCTTCCGGAACTGTATCCCGTTTGCCTCCCTGCCACAATCTGCGTAGTCCGAAACCAGCCTTGCAGCTCCCCATCTTTTGAGACAGCCAAACTGCTCTTGGCGGCATCAGGTCGGCATGGTATGGGACCCTGTTCGTCCGGTGCAAAGTCTTCTGCTGCGAAATCGGGCAAACAATGCGCAATCCTGCGCAAGAATGCAGCCTGAGTCGGCATGTTCAACCGCCCAAGTGGCCGGTCAAGGAAGGCGTATTTTGCTCAGCACGGCACTGCAAAATTTGGCTCCGGCGAAGCTGTTCATGAAGTTCTGCAAAAGCCGAGAAAAATCGGCATGAAGCTTGCACTGGGGAAAATCGTCTTTAGTCCGGCTCCCCCGCAAGCCGAGAGAAATAGACGAAGCACTTGCTCAGGCAAGGACTTACAACCTAGAGTGGAATTGAGGAACAGAGGCAGGTCGTCAAGTCACCCTGGCCGTTCCAGCGATGCTTGAGGCCCGGCGAGACCGACCGAGGCCGGCCACGTCGGGGCGAACCCTGCCCCTGGATTAACTGAGGGAAACGCTGTGACCAAGCATTGACCGCGGCGCACCCTCGTCGTCCGGAACGATGACGGTGCGCGCTCCCGACACAGGGAGGAGGCGCAAATGACCATCGCCGATCTGCTCATCGCGGCAGCCCTGCTGGCCGGTTCCGGACCTGCGGAATTGCACGAGACTTCCTACCTCCGCCAGCAATTCCCCGTCCTTCGCTTCGCCCTCATGGGTCTGGCTCTCGAGTGGGAGATTCTTGATCCTCGGGAAACCCGCTACGTCCTGGCCCGGGAAGAGGACATCGCCAGCGATTTGCGGATGCTGCAACGGCGCTTTCAGGAACTCAGCGACGCTCCCTACCTGTCCGACGCCGTCCGCCTGCCGGATCGGGCTGTGGTCAACGAACTGCTCGCCTTCAACCGGGCCTATCGCAACTACGTCGAGTCCCGCCAGCCCATGGAAACCGTCCAGGGCAGCCAACTGCGGGCCGTCCAGCGGGAGGTCGAGTATCTGTACCAGGTCTGGGACACGGTGCGAGATGCCCGCTGCGACTACTACTACGTCACGGTGCGGCGACAGGCCCTCAAGCGGCTGCGGGAACTGATCGGCGACGACGCCTACTTCCGCGGCGAACTGCCGCCCCACGTCCCCCTGTGGCGGTTCCAGGAAATCGACTGATTCCTTGCAAAGAGCCGATTCTCGATTTCCCACCCTAGCCCCAATCCGGAGCAGGGCGTTTTTCTAGCCCCGGTCATTGTGCCAGTGCTACGGGCGAATTAGAATCCCTTCGTTCTCCGATCGCGGGAGGCCTCCCAGTGTAGCCGTTTCCGGAGTGAGAACGTCGCCATGCCCACGATGACCCGTTGCCCCGGCTGCAAGAATCAGCTCCGCGTGCCGGACAACCTCTACGGCCGCAATGTCAAATGCCCCACCTGCGGCACGGAATTCATTGCCCTCAGCGAGGAGGAGATGCAGGCGCACGCTGAATCCGCTGCCGCCAGCGAGCCGGAGCACTATGAGGAGGAGGAGGGACAGGAGGAGTACGAAGAAGCACCACGCCGTCCCCCGCGTCGGCGGCGACTGGATTACGAACCCCATCGCGGCGCGGTGATCTTCGTTCTGGGCTTGCTCGGGCTATTGCTGTGCGCCCCGCTGGGCATCGTCGCCTGGGTCATGGGCAATTCCGACCTGGAGAAGATACGGCGAGGCGTCATGGACCCGGAAGGCGAAGGGCTGACCCAGGCCGGCCGCATCCTCGGAATCGTCAGCACGATTCTGCTGATCATTAGTTGCGTCTGCGGCCTGCTCTACGGGATACTCCTGGCAATCGCCGGGGCTGGTGGTTTCAAGTGAACCTGCACGGCATCCAGGGCTCAACCGGGACGCCTTGTCAAGCCGATGACCATTCGGTATGGAACCTGTTCCGCGAGGCCGGTTCGGGAGGCTTGTCCATGCGTCGCCTGGTGCTGTTGATCGTGTTGCTGTGCGGATGCAGCACGGCCCCCGTGGCCGACGTCATGGACTTCTTCTGTCCTCCGCGCATGCCGTCCGCCGGAGGCCGAGGCGGAGTCTGCGAGCCGGCTGCCCCTTCGCCCTCTCCTCCTCCCGCGGTCCTCGGACGGCCCGGACCAACGGAACCGCCTCCGCCCGAACCGTTCGTCCGTTGACGCTCCCCTTCAACCGAGGACGGCATCGAACCGAGCAGCGACGCCTTCCTTTCGCCATTGCCTCCAGAACTGCTTGAACTGATCCAAAGCGCGACGGCGACGCTCCCTCTGCTGGGCCGCGAGAACGCGAATCCCCTCCCGCCACCTCGGCCACATGTCCGGAAAGAACCGACGACACGACCCTTCCATGTCGAGATAGACCTTGGCCGCGTTGAAAGCGTCGTTGACCGTACCCAGAATCTCCTGCAAGGCTTCCACGCGAGGATACAGTTCCCGGCGGAATGCCGAGCCGAAACAGTCGCCGAAGATTTCCATCGCATAGCGGAGCCGTTTCCCGGCAATCCGCATCTCGTGCAACTGTTCCTGGGTTCGAGCCTCCCGGCCGGCGGCTTCGAGGTCAGCGACATGTTGCCGGAGCAGTCGGCGGGCCATCTGCTTGAGCGTCGCACGGCCCAGGTCGGTCTTCCGCAGTTGCTTTCCGGAGAGCGTCTCGATCTGGAACCGTTCCAGGCTTGGAGCCAGCTCCTGGTAGGCTTCTTCCAGACGCTGCTGGGCCAGGCTCCGCTGAGCGATCAGTTGACCGGCCGCCCAGTGCATCCCCGCAGCGGCTTCCGCGGAGGCTGTCGCCAGGCGTTCGTCCAGATCGAGCAGAAGCACGTCGGCGTCCCGGGCGGGACCGGCGGCGCGTCGGATGGCCCGCAGCAGCTTCCGCAGCCGATCCCGCGTCTCCGAGCGAAGCACGTCGGCGAAAATGTCCAGGGCAGCCCGGCAACGACGGGTGGCGACACGCAGTTGATGGACGTGTTCCACGTCGGCGTCGCGGACCTCGACGGCGGGCCGGAAATGGGCGCGGACCGCCTTCAGCCGCACCTCCAGCACGCGCTGGGCAGCGTCCTGCGGAGCCATGCTCGGCTTCAGACCCGTGATCCACTTGCCGTTCGCCATGTCCCCATGGTACCGGCTCCGTGGCAGTGTCGCCACGGTGTCAATCGGGGTCAGTCGGGAAAAACCCTGAAAGACGAGAGCGTTTTCAACTGGCGAAGGGAGCGCCGACGGCAAAGTTCTCGAAGCGCATGAACTGCTTGAGATAGGCCAGCTTGATTTCGCCGATCGGTCCGTTGCGCTGCTTGGCGACGATGACCTCGACGACGCCTTCGTCCATCACGGGTTCATCGCTGGAGGTGCGGTAGAGTTCGGGGCGGTGCAGGAGCATGACGGTATCGGCGTCCTGCTCGATGGAGCCGGATTCGCGCAGGTCGGCGAGGCGGGGCCGGTTGCCGGTGCGGTCCTCCGCTGCCCGGTTGAGCTGGGCGCAGGCCAGCACGGGGATTTTCAATTCCTTGGCGAGAAACTTGAGGCGTCGGGAGATGCCGGCGACCTGCTCCTGTCGGCTGTCGCGGCGGTTGTCGGGTTCAACGAGCTGGAGATAATCCACGACCACGAGGCGAATGCCGTAGCGGAGTTTGAGCCGCCGGGCGTTGGCGGCGATGCGGAGCATGTTCTGTCCCGGCGAATCATCGATGAACATCCGGGCCGAGCGGAGTTCGCCGCCGGCGGCGATGAGCCGACGCATCTCGTCGGAGTTCAATCGGCCCTTGCGGAGCTTGTGGCTGTCCACGCGGGCCTGGGCGCACAGGAGGCGTTCGGCCAGTTCGATGCGGGACTGCTCCAGGCTGACGAAGAAGACGGGATGGCCTTCCTCGACGGCAATGTGCCGGGCGAGGTTGAGCGTGAAGGCGGTCTTGCCCACCGAGGGCCGGGCCGCCACGATGATGAGTTCCGAATCCTGCAAACCGGCGGTCAATTCATCGAGGTCGATGAAGCCGGTCGGCAAGCCGCTGATGCTGTGTTCTCCGCGGCCGTGGCGGGCGTCGATGCGGTCGTAGGCCTCGCTCAGGGCGCGTTCGAGTTCGTGGGTCTGCCCGGTGACGCCCCATTCGGCGATTTCGAGGATGCGGCGTTCGGCGTTTTCCAGAAGCTGCTCGGCGGGGGCGGTCTGATCGTAGGCGTCCCGCAGGACCTCGGTGCTGGCCGTGATCAGATGGCGGACCAGAGCCTTGTCCCGGACGATGCGAGCGTAGTAGGCGGCGTTGGCGGCGGTCGGGGCGGCCTCCCAGAGCGTGCCCAGGTAGGCGTATCCGCCGATGTCCTGCACCCAGCCGCGCTTCCGCAACTCCTCGCCGAGCGTTACCAAATCCACCGGATGCCCGGTGTTGCACAACTGGGTGATGACTTCGAAGATCTTGCGGTGGGCGTCGAGATAGAAATGGTCCGGTTTGACGATCTGCACGACCTCGAGGATGACCGTGTTGTCCCGCAACATGCTGCCAAGCACGGACTGCTCGGCTTCGATGTTCTGCGGGGGCAGCCGGTCATTCAGGGCGGCGATGTCGTTCATGGACGCCAGATCAGGCTTCCTTCTGGGCGATGACCGCGACCTTGACCTTGGTGTCGATTTCCGGAGCCAGATGCACGTCCACTTCGTACAGGGCGTTGGCCTGCTTGATGACGCCTTCCATGCGGATCATGTCCGGCTCAACAAGGAGATTGAGTCCCTTGAGTGCCTTGGAAATTTCCTGGGGACCGACCGAGCCGTACAGGTGGCCTTCCTCGTTGGCGTTGGCCTCGATGGTGACGGTGACACGGGCGATCTGTTCGGCGAGCATGCGGAGGTCGGCCAGCTTGGCCTCCCGGGCCTTGCGGACCTTTTCCTTGTGCTGCTCGACGAGGCGGAGATTGTGTTCCGTGACCAGGGTGGCCTTGCCGCGCGGCAGCAGATAGTTGCGGGCATAACCGGGCCGAACCTCGACCACGTCGCCGATGCTGCCGAGGTTCGGAATATCCTCGACGAGCAGCAAACGCACTCCGCCATGCGGTCCCCGGGTGGGGAAATTCCGTTTGCGAGTCCGCTGGGTCTGCTGGTCGGGCTTCTTCGTCGGATTGGCCTTCGCTGCCATGGTCGGTTCCTGTCAAAAGGGGATGTTCTGATCGGGAGCATCATCGGCGAATTCCGGCTGCTCGTCGAAATCGCCGGGGACCTCGGGGACGTCGGCCGCCGTGGTTCGGCTGGCTGCTCCCCGGCCCGCTGCCGGGGTTGCCGGTCCGTCCTGTCGCCGATCCAGGAGTTGCAGGGCATCCACGACGATCTTGAGCTTCTGCCGTTTCTGATTGTCCCGATCCGTCCACTGATCCAGTTGCAGATGGCCCTCGATGAAGACCTGGCTTCCCTTGCGGCAGTATTGTTCGACGGTCTCGGCCAGCTTGCCGAACTCCCCGCGGTTGTAGGCTTCGCAATCAAGCCAGACGGGGTCATCTTCCCATTGGCCGGTCTGGCTGTTTTTGCGGCGGTTGTTGACCGCGAAGCCGAACCGGGCGACCTTGCCGCCGTTGCTGAAGGTGCGCACCTCGGGATCGCGGGTCAGGCGGCCGATCAGCAGCACTTTGTTGAGATTGGCCATGACAGTAGCCCCCGGAAACTCGCGGGTCGTGGGGATTCTTGGCCGGGCCGACATCCTGCGGCTGATTCCTTCATCCTTCCGCTACTATACAGATGTTCGCTCCATGATGCAAGCGATTAACAAAGCGATCCCGGCGTCGGCCCGGCGTTGGCCGGACTTCGGTCAACTCGCGGTTTCGGTTTCCGCGGCCACCGCGGCGGGAGCGGGTTCGTCCGCCAGCCCCGGAGCCTGGAGGGCCAGGGCGTGTTCGTCGCGGGCCATCGCCAGCATCTGGTCCACCAGCTTCGGATTGATCTTGAGAATCAGGCTGCGAATGATCGCCTCGTTGAGCCGGATGTCCGCCTGCAATTCGTCCAGCACCTTGCCATCCGCCTGGAAGTAGATCAGGTAGTACATGCCCTTCTTGTGGTGGCGGATGGGATAGGCGAGGCGACGTTCATCCCAGGGCCGACTGGCCAGAATGGTGCAATGATGCTTTTCCAGCATGGCATGCACCTGCTTGACCAGCTTGTCCGGGTCGGCCGCATACTTGTTGCTGTCGAACAGCACCATGAATTCGTACACGTTGGCAGGCAAGGACTCACTCCTTCGCTGGATCCGACTTTTTTCCCGCGCTGCTGCGGGCGTTGAATTCGTTCATGGCGGCCTCGATGCCGCGATGCAGCCAGACCTCGACGGCCTGAGCGGCGCGCCCCATCGCCTCTTCGATCACGGGCCGTTCGACGGGGCGGAAGCGATCCAGCACATATTCCGCCAGATCACCGCCCTCCGGCTGGCCGACGCCGATCCGCAGCCGAGGGTATTCCGTCGTGCCCAAATGCCGCTGGATGTCCTGCAAGCCGCGATGGCCGCCGTGGCTTCCGCGAGGTCGAATCCGCAATTGGCCCAGCGGCAGATTCACGTCGTCGCAGACGACCAGCAGGTCGCCGGGCGGCACCTGGTAGAAATCCACGATCCGCCGCACCGCCTGGCCGCTGAGGTTCATGAACGTCTGCGGCTTGACCAGCAGCACTTTGTCGCCGTCGCGCCGCCACTCGGCGATTTCCGCGTCGAAGCGCGAAGCGAACGGCCCGACGTCGGGGCCTTGAGCCAGCCGGTCCACGACGACGAAGCCGACGTTATGCCGCGTGTCCAGATACCGTTTGCCCGGATTTCCCAGCCCGACGACGACTTTCATGGAAACCGGCTTTGCTCACGCGGCCCGGCGGAGCGTCGGCATCACTTTTCCGCTTCGCCTTCTTCCTCGGCGGCCTTGCGACCGATGACCTCCGGCTCGGCTGGGCCTTCGACCGCCTCGGCGGCGGCTTCTTCGAGCGGCTTGGCGCACTGGACCACGACCGCTTCGGGATCGGCCAAGGCCACCACGCCTTCCGGCAGCTTCAGATCTTTCACGTGGATGGCCTGATCCAGCTGAAGGTCCTGGACGTTGACGCGGATCGCCTCGGGCACTGCCAACGCCGGGCACTCGATTTCCAGCGTGTGCAGCGGCTGATCGAGGACGCCGCCGGCGGCCACTCCCGCCGCATTGCCGCGCAGGTGGATCGGCACGGTGACGCGGATGCGCTCATCGGCGCTGACGCGGGTCAGGTCCACGTGAAGCACTTCCCGGCCGAACACATCCCACTGCACTTCGCGGATCAGGCATTTTTCCGTCTTGCCGTCGAGTTTCACATCCACAACCCGCTGGCCGTGACGGATCAAGGCCCACAGGTCTTCCGCCTTGACGGCCAGGGGGATGGTCTCCTCCTTGTGACCGTACATGACGCCGGGAATCTGTCCGGCCTTGCGGAGCCGACGCATCCGACGCTTGCCGGTTTCCTTGCGAACGACAGCGGCTAAAACAGCGGCTTCGGCCATGGTTTTTGCTCGTTCACGCAACCGCAGATGGCACGACCCACCGGAGCCGATCCGGCGGGCCGTTTCTCTTGCACGGTAAGCGGATATTATCCGTCTCGTGCTGTCGTCGGCAAGATGCCCGTTCAGCGACTTTTGCCATCTTCCTCGCCGTCTTCGCCTTGTGACGTTCAGGCGAATCCGCCACAATATCGCCGCTTTCGGGGCCGCCGGGCTATCACGCCCAGCACAGGTCGGACTCAAATCGGGCAAGGAGGTTCCCATGCACCGTGGCGAAGCGAACCGCCTGGCGATTCTCGGTGCCGGTCCCGTCGGGCTGGAGGCAGCCCTGCTCGGCGTTCGACTCGGTTTCGAAGTCCAAGTCTATGAGCGGGGCCGTATCGGGGAACACCTCCATCGCTGGGGGCACGTCCGCATGTTCACCCCCTTCGGCATGAACAGCACCGCCGCCGGTCGGCAGGCCATCCTCGCCGAGAAACCGGACCACACATTTCCTGCCAACGACGAGTGCATCACCGGCCGGGAGCATGTCCGCATCTATCTTGAACCGCTGGCCAGAACGAAACTGCTGAAGGATCGGATTCACACCGAATGCCAGGTCGTCGCCGTGGGTCGGGAACGCTGGACCAAGAGCGACTCCCGGGCCGACGCAAAAGCCAGCCTGCCCCCCTTTCGCCTGCTGGTTCGGGAGAAGAACAAGGAACGGATCGAAACGGCGGATTACGTTTTCGACTGCACCGGCACCTTTGGTCGGCATCGCTGGCTGGGCGAGGGCGGCATCCCAGCGGTTGGCGAGTCGGCCCACGAAGCAGCCATCTGCTATGGACTGGACGACATTGCGGGGGAACGCAAAGGCCATTACGCCGGTAGAACCACGCTGGTCGTGGGCGGCGGATTCTCAGCGGCGACCAGCGTGGTGATGCTTTCGGAGCTGGCCTCTTCCGCCCCCGAAACCTGGGTCATCTGGCTGGCTCGGACTTCCAGCACCTTGCCCATCCGCCGCGTGCCCAACGATCCGCTGCGGGAACGGGATCGGCTGGCCGTGCGAGCCAACACCTTGGCCACCCGTGCTGATGGAAACGTCGAGTTCCATCCGCACAGCTTCGTCACCGCCGTGGAAAGCCTCGGCCAGGACAAGGGCTTTCGGGTCACGGCCCGGATCGGCAGAAGCGGGCAGCAGCGGACCTGGGAGGTGGATCGGCTCATTGCCAACGTCGGCTACCTGCCGGACTGGGGGCTGCTGGGTGAACTCCAGCTGGCCTGCTGTCCGATCACCTCTGCCCTGCCTCGGCTCGGCGCGGCCCTGCTGGAGCGGGACGGCGAAGCGGGCCGCATCCCGGCCATGACGCCGGAGCTGTTGCGCACCTCCGAGCCTGATCTGTTCGTGCTTGGGGCCAAGAGCTTCGGTCGGGATTCCCGATTTCTGCTGGGCGTCGGCTTCGAGCAGGTGCGTCAGGTCCTCCAGATGCTGACCGGCAAAAAGATCCCCGGAGAGTAAAGCAAGCGGAGCGGACCACCGTGACCTGGTCTGCCCCAGCGTGGCATTGATGGCGTGGCCCAACCCAGGCAGTTGCGATTGGCTTGGCGGCATTTCTTGCGCTTGAAACTGCGTCTGGCTCCCGTAGGAAAATCTGAAGCGCGCCCACGGCTGGCCCGGCTTGATCGAGGCGGGCCGGTCGCTGTAAACTTCGCCGAAGTGTCGTCCGGTGTCTGACCCCGAACCCAACGTATGCCGAAACGCACCGACCTGCGGAAGATTCTGCTCATCGGCTCCGGTCCGATCGTGATCGGCCAGGCCTGCGAGTTCGACTACAGCGGTACTCAAGCGTGCAAGGCCCTCCGCGAGGAGGGCTACGAAGTCGTGCTGGTCAACTCCAACCCGGCCACGATCATGACCGATCCCGAGATGGCCGACCGCACTTACATCGAACCGATCACCTGGGAGGTCGTCGCTCAGATCATCGAGGCAGAGCGGCCCGACGCCCTGCTGCCGACGTTGGGCGGCCAGACCGGACTCAACACGGCAATGGACCTGGTGCGGCACGGCGTGCTGGACCGGTACGGTGTCGAGATGATCGGGGCCAACGCCGAGGCCATCGAAAAAGCCGAGGACCGCCAGCGCTTCAAGGACGCCATGCTGGAAATCGGCGTGGACGTGCCCCGCAGCGGACTGGCCCGCTCCCTGGCTGAGGCCCAGCAAATTCGTGAAGAGGTCGGCCTGCCCTGCGTGCTGCGGCCCAGCTTCACCCTCGGCGGCACCGGCGGCGGTATCGCCTACAACCGCGACGAGTTCAACGAACTGATCGCCCACGGCCTCGACCTCAGCCCCGTCCACAGCGTCCTCATCGAGGAGTCGGTCATCGGCTGGAAGGAATTCGAGCTGGAGGTCATGCGGGACGGCGCGGACAACGTCGTCATCGTCTGCTCCATCGAGAACCTCGACCCGATGGGCGTCCACACCGGCGACAGCATCACCGTCGCTCCGGCCCAGACGCTCACGGACAAGGAGTACCAGCGGATGCGCGACGCCGCCATCCGCATCATCCGCAAGATCGGCGTCGAGACCGGCGGCTCGAACATCCAGTTCGCGGTGCATCCGCAGACCGGCCGGATGGTCGCCATCGAGATGAACCCCCGCGTCAGCCGTTCCAGCGCCCTGGCCTCCAAGGCGACCGGCTTCCCCATCGCCAAGATCGCGGCCAAGCTGGCGGTCGGCTACCGCCTCGACGAACTCCGCAACGACATCACCCGCGAAACCCCGGCCTGCTTCGAGCCGACCATTGATTACGTCGTCGTCAAGGTGCCACGCTGGGCCTTCGAGAAATTCCCGGACGCCGATCCCACTCTGACCACGCAGATGAAGTCGGTCGGCGAGACGATGGCCATCGGCCGGTCGTTCAAGGAAGCCTTGCAAAAGGCCCTCCGGGGTCTGGAAACGGGTCGCTTCGGCATCGGCTGCGACCGCAAGGACCGCTGGGGCACCGAGGACCAACCCAGCCGTCAGGAGATCGTCAGCAAACTCATCACCCCCAACGCCGAGCGCATCTGGTACGTCCGCTACGCCCTCAAGGCCGGCATGTCCGTCCAGGAAATTCACGAGGCCACCCGCATCGACCCGTGGTTCCTCAACCACATCGCCGACCTCGTCGCCCTGGAAGACAAGCTCGCCGCCTGTCCCAGCCTCGAAACCGCCGACGCCGACCTGCTCCGCGAGGCCAAGCAGAGCGGCTTTTCCGACGTGCAATTGGGCCATGTCTGGGACGTCAACCCGGCGGAAGTCCGCCGTCATCGCCTGGCCCTCGGCGTCAAGCCGGTCTTCAAATGCGTGGACACCTGCGCTGCCGAGTTCGAGGCTTACACGCCCTATTACTACTCGACCTACGAAACGCCGCTGAAACGGCTGCCGGCGGGGGACTCGCCGGACGGTGCGACGGCCAGCACGGTGCTGGAAAGCGAAGTCCGTCCGGGCCGGGGCAAGCCGCGGATCATGATTCTCGGCGGCGGCCCGAACCGCATCGGCCAGGGCGTCGAGTTCGACTACTGTTGCTGCCAGGCCGCCTTCGCTCTCCGCGACGCCGGTTTCGAGACCATCATGGTCAATTCCAACCCGGAAACGGTCTCGACCGATTATGACACGAGCGACTTGCTGTTCTTCGAGCCGCTGACCGTCGAAGACGTGCTCAACATCTGCGACGAGGTCCAACCGGACGGCATCATCGTGCAGTTCGGCGGACAGACGCCGTTGAACCTGGCTCGGGCCTTGGCCAACGCCGGCGCGCCGATCATCGGCACCAGCGTCGAGAGCATCGAAATTGCCGAGGACCGTGCCCGCTTCAACGACCTCATTCAGCGGCTCGGCCTGCGGCAGCCGGAAGGCGGCACGGCCCTCGACGTGCAGCAGGCGATCCAGATCGCCCGGCGGATCGGTTTCCCGGTGCTGGTCCGGCCCAGCTTCGTGCTCGGTGGCCGGGCTATGGAACTGGTGTACGCAGAAGATCAGCTGGCCCAGTACATGGCCCGCGCCCTGGAAGCCTCGCCGGGCAAGCCGGTGCTGATCGACAAGTTCCTGGAGTCGGCCATCGAAGTCGATGTGGATTGCCTCAGCGACGGCGAGCGGACGCTGATCGGCGGTGTCATGCAGCACATCGAATATGCAGGAATTCACTCCGGGGACAGCGCTTGCGTCATTCCGCCGTACAGCCTGTCGCCGGAAGTCGTCGAAGAGATCAAGCGGCAAACCCGCAGCCTGGCCCGCGAACTGCGGGTCAAGGGGTTGATGAACGTGCAATTTGCCGTCGGCAGGGATGGTCACGTGTACGTTCTGGAAGTCAATCCCCGGGCCAGCCGCACCGTCCCGTTTGTCTCCAAGGCCACTGGGATTCCCCTGGCCCGCTACGCTTCGCTGGTCATGGTCGGGAAGACGCTGGAAGAACTCGATCTGACCGAGGAAGTGACGCCTCGGCACTACTCGGTCAAGGAGAGCGTTTTCCCGTTTAACAAGTTCCCTGGCGTGGACATCATCCTCGGCCCCGAGATGCGCTCGACCGGCGAAGTCATGGGCATTGACGACGACTTCCCGATGGCCTTCGCCAAGAGCCAGATGGCCGCCAACACGCCGCTGCCGCTGTCCGGGACGATCTTCGTCTCCGTCGCCGACCGGGACAAACTGGACGTCATCCCGATTGCCCGGGAGCTGGCGGAGCTGGGTTACAAGCTGACCTCTACCCGCGGCACGGCCCGGACCTTGAGACAGGCCGGGATCGCCGTCGAGGAGATCCCCAAGATTCAGGAAGGCCGACCGAACTTGCTCGACCTGATGAAGAACGATCAGATCGCTTTGATTATCAACACGCCGACGGGCCGAGGCTTCCGCAGCGACGAGAGCCGCATCCGCAGCGCTGCCGTGGCACGCGGCGTCACCTGCATCACGACGCTGGCCGCTGCTCAAGCCGCCGTGCAGGCCTGTCGGGCGCTCAAGCAGCGGAAGTTGACGGTGACGGCGCTTCAGGATCGCTTCCCCGCAGCGGTGCGCGGGGGGGAACGACTCACGGCAAGTCGAGAGCGGTAACTCCACGACGAGACCGAGCCGAGGGCGTCAGTGAAACAACAAGACAGAACCGAGGGCGTCAGTGAAACAATAAGACCGAGCCGAGGGCGTAAGCCCTCGGTGATTCACGGGTAGCTTACGCTACCCGCTCGGGATTGAGAAAAACGCTACCAGCTCGGGACCGCGAAGGACGCTACCCGCTCGGGATTGAGAACGACGCTGCTCCCGTTGTCCTGAGGTCAAGATCACGGAGGATCACGCCACGCATGAGCCGCAGGACGCCGCCGCTACACGAACTCGATGCCCGCCGCATCGCCCTCATCAAGCCCAGCGCCTTGGGCGACATCGTCCACGCCCTGCCGGTCTTGTCCGCGCTGCGAATCCGTTTTCCCGCGGCCGAAATCCTCTGGGTCGTCCACCGCAGTTACGCCGACCTCCTCGACGGCCATCCCGATTTGAATGAGGTGCTGAGCTTTGACCGCAGGGGTCAAGGACGGTTCGGCTCGGTCAGCGAATTGGTCCGCGTCATGGCTGCACTACGGCGGCGAGCCTGCGATCTGGTCATCGACCTGCAAGGGCTGCTGCGGACGGGACTGCTGACCTGGTGGAGCGGCGCGCCGCGGCGGGTGGGGCTGTTCTCGGCTCGGGAAGGCTCAGCCTGGGCCTACACCGATTGCCTGCACGATCCCCAGGGCCGAACGCTGGAGCAGATGCACGCCGTGGACCGCTATTGGCTCGTGGCCGAGGCGCTGGGTGTCGGCCAGTTTCCGAAGCGGTTTGTCATTCCGATCGGGAGCGAGCCTCGGACCTGGGCCGGGTCACGCTTGGCTGATCTGCCCCGTCCGTGGTTCGCGGTCCATCTGGGCACCCGTTGGGAAACCAAGCGTTGGCCTCCTGCCCACTTCGCCGATTTGTGCCAACGGGCCTGCCAGCGCTTCGGCGGCAGCGTAATTCTCGTCGGTTCCCCGAGCGAGACCCCGTTGGCCGAAGAGTTTTCCCACCAGTTTTCCGGGCCACTGCTCAACTTGATCGGACAAACATCGCTGAAACAGCTGGCCGCCGTGCTGGAGCAGGCCGATATCATGCTCTCCAACGACAGCGGACCGCTGCACCTGGCCGTCGCCTTGGGCCGCCCGGTCGTGGCTCCGTTCACCTGCACCAGTGTCGTCCGTACCGGGCCGTATGGCCAACCGCAAAATGCCGTGGCGACCCGGGTCTGGTGTGCCGCCAGCTATCGGAAGCGTTGCGGTCGGCTGGAGTGCATGGCCGAACTGACCCCGGCCCGTCTGTGGCCGGTATTGGAAGGGCATCTGCGGGCATGGCATCGTCAAAGCGCCTGATCCTGGCCAGTGCCTCCGAAGGGCGGCGCGATCTCCTTCGTCGGGCCGGTTTCGAGTTCGAAGTGATACCGTCCGGCGTCGAGGAACCCAGTGGCGAGGGGGTCAGCGATCCACGGGCCTTCGTCCAACAGGTCGCCTGGCTCAAAGCCGCCGCCGTCGCTGCGAAGGTGTCGGAGGGCATCGTCTTGGCGGCGGACTCGGTCGGCTGGCACGGGGGGCAGATCATCGGCAAACCCGTGGACCGCGACGACGCCCGGCGCATCCTCCGCCGTCTGTCCGGGACCGTGCATGAATTGTGGACTGGCGTCTGCCTTTGGCTGCGGCCCGACGAGGTGCAAATCTGCTGGCAGGAACGCAGCCTGGTCCACATGAAAGCGCTCTCCGACGTCGATCTGGAAGCCTATCTCGATACTGGCGCCTGGGAAGGAAAATCCGGGGCTTACGCCATTCAGGAAGCCGGTGATCCCTACCTGACCGTCCTGGAAGGCAGCGTCAGCAACGTCGTCGGATTGCCCGTGGAATCGCTGGCCGCCATTCTTTCTCGGGCCGAAAACTTTGCCACCAACAGAAACCTTTTCAAACATTTGAAAGCCGATCAAGCCTGAGCTATATAGCAGTAAGCCGTCATGAAAGGGCCAGGGCGTCCGGATCAACCCCCGATCCGCCGCCGGGTGGACTGTCCCCGTGACGGTCGGAAACCGGCAGGGAAGCCGACCTGGCATCCCGTTCCTGCCTGGTTCCTGGAGGGGTTTGCGCCCGTGGCAGATCATCGGTGTTCTCTTCTCATCGTTGACGACGAACGTCACATACTCAATTCGCTCTACGGCTGCCTGAGCAAGGAGTTCGACGTCCGCACGGCTGCGTCGGCGGAGGAAGCGATGGAGCGCATCAGCGAGCAGGTTCCCGACATCATCCTGAGCGACAAGCGGCTTCCGGGGATGAGCGGCGTTGAGCTGCTGGAGCGAGTCCGGCAGCAGCATCCCAAGACGATCCGCATTCTTATGACCGGCTACGCTGAACTGGAAGACGCCGTGGAAGCGATCAACCGCTGCCACGTCTTCCGCTACCTGTTCAAACCCTGGCGTCTGGAAGACATGATCCGGGTCATTCGCGACGCCGCCCACGCCTTTCGTCTCGAACGCAGCAACCAGATTCTCTTGGAAGAGCTTCGCCGGCTCAATCTGGAGCTGGAGCAGCACAAGCAGGAGCTGGAGAAACGCAACGAGGACTTGCAGCGACTCAACGAGGAACTGGAATTCCGGGTCAACGAGCGGACCCGGGAACTGGAACAGAAGACCTCGGTTCTGGAACGGCTGGCTCTGACCGACGATCTGACCGGCCTGCCCAACCGTCGGGCCGTCGAACAGATTCTCCATTCCGAAATCCGTCGTCGAGCCCGTTATCCGTCACCCCTCACCGTCGGCCTCATTGATGCTGACCATTTCAAAGACATCAATTCGCTGTACCACTACACCGGCGGCGACCAGGTTTTGATCTGCTTGGGCAAGACGCTCAATTCGTCGGTCCGAAGCGTGGACACGGTGGGTCGAGTGGGCGGCGAGGAGTTTCTGGTGGTCGCTCCGCAGACCGATACCGAAGGGGCGCGCAATCTCGGCGAACGCATCCGCAGCGCGGCGGAGCACATGACCGTCGAGCACCACGGACAGCAGATTCGCGTCACCGTCAGCGTCGGCATGGCCGTCCTGGAGGCCGACTGCCATCTGTCCGCCGATCAACTCTGGCACGAAGCGGCCGTGGCCCTGTCCGAGGCGAAGGCCCGGGGGAGGAACTGCTGCGTCGTTCGCGTGGCGGAGGAGCCGGTCCTTCGCAGCACCCCGGCTCCTGAACCCACCGCCGCTGTAAGTTTGCGCTGATCTGCCAAGCGCGCGTCAGGGCTTTTTCTGGCCAAATACTGTAACGGTGTCAGGTTTCACCGTAAGCGGGCGTGGTTGTGGTTGCCCTCGGCGGTGGTGGAGGCGGGCTTTCCGTTTGCATTTCCTTCGCCGTGCTGAGTGCCCGGGGAGGCCGGGTCGCTGGGTAGTTCGGCGTCGATGAACACATCCACCTGCATGCCGACATAGACGTTGCTCGGCGTCGGATCGAAGGCGAAGATTGCCTGGAGAACGCGGGTATCCACGCGCTCCCGGTTGTCTCCCGTGAGCGATTTCTTGGGAATAACGAACGGCTCGACGCGGACGAAGCGGAGCGGATACTGCTTTCCGGTGTCGCCGCGAAGAACAGCCCAGGCCGCCGCGCCGGGAATGAAGCGAGGCACGTCGTGTTCGTCGATGTCCACGCGGACGTGAAGCTGCTGAATGTTTCCGAGCACGATCAGCGCCTGGGTGGATGGGGCACCGACGAACTCGCCGGGACGCACATTGACCTGCAACACCTCGCCATCCACCAAGGCCCGCACGGTCAACCGTTCCAGATTGGTTTCCGTCTGCTTCAGCTTTGCTGAGGCCATCTCCACGGCAGCCCGGGCAATGGCCTTATCCGGTTCCCAGGCCCCCGACTGAAGCAGGTGCAGATCGGCCTCGGCCCAGGCCAGCTGCTCCTTGGCCATTTCGTAGGCCTGCCGTCGCCGAACCATCTCCTCCACGGAGACGGCACCGGCCCGGCCCCGGAAGGAGTTCTCGGTCAATTCCAGCTGGGTTTTCTGCTCGGCCAGGGCGGCCCGCAGTTCGCGGACGCGGGCTTCCTTGATCCGGACTTCTTCAGGCCGAGGCAGCTTTTCCAGCCGATCCAGCTCTGCCTTGGCGGAATCGAGTTCGGCTTTGCGGATGCGAAGTTCAGCCTGCAATTCCCGGTCATCCAGGGCAAAGAGCGGCTCGCCGGCGGAGACACGCTGACCCGGCTTGACAAACACCTTGGTGACGATGCCGGGAAGCGGCGACCCGACGTTGATGTTCTCCGTCTGGGCCTCGATCAGCCCCGCCCCGGCCACGGTCTTGCCGAACGGATTGCGGGCCGGTTCGATGGGCGGTTCCACCTTCTTGACCGTCTGATGGGCGGCCATGACGTGCCAGATGGCGAAACCGAGCATCCCCGCGGCAATCAAGGGCAAAATGAGTTTGCGAATCATGACAGGCTCCCACGAGACTGCTTGGCTTCTTCGATCAGGGTTTCGCTCACTGGAGTGGTGTCAACGGATCCTTTCGTTTCGCCGAGACCGTTGGTCTCGGTGCGCACGATGCGGCCGTCGTTCATGTGGATGATGCGGTCGCCGAACTCGAAGACGCGGTTGTCATGGGTGACGACAATGACAGCCCGATCCGGGCCGACGCCGACCCGGCGAATGATTTCCATGATGACGTGGCCGGTGTCTCCGTCGAGGGCCGACGTCGGCTCGTCGCAAATGATCAGCCGCGGTTCGTGAACCAAGGCCCGGGCGATGGCCACCCGCTGCTGCTGACCGCCGGACAGCTGCGACGGCAGGGCATGGGCACGGGCCCCGACACCGACGGCGTCCAGCAACTCCTTCGCCCGGGCGACCGCCTTGCGTCGTGGCCAGCCCTGAATCAGCAAAGGGATGGCGGCATTTTCCGCCGCCGTCAGAGCGGGCAGGAGGTTGTATTGCTGGAAGATGAAGCCGATGTTCTGCCCGCGAAACCGCACGAGTTCTTGTCCCCGAAGCTCGTTCAACGGCTGGCCAAGAACGGTCACGCTCCCGTCGGTCGGCTCCAGAATGCCAGCAAGAACGGAAAGCAGCGTCGTTTTGCCGCAACCGCTCGGCCCGACGAGCAGACTCATCTCTCCGTAGGGGGCTTCGAGATCAACACCCCGCAGGGCATGGACCTGCGTTTCGCCGTCGCCAAATGTCTTGGTCACGCCCCGACAGACGACGGCCGCTCCGGTGGAGGCCTGCCTCCGTCCGGTCGGTGTTATCCGTCGTTCCAACTGCGTCCCTGTCTGACTCACTCTCGCCTCTCCTCCGAAAGCCCCCGCTTCGCTGTGTCGTTCGGCCCCAACCCGGGCATGCTGTTCATCAGCGGAATACGATGCCCGGTTCCAGAACGAGCACCCGCCGCACGCTCAGCACGCTGGAGAGCAGAGCGATTACGAGCACGGCCAGGGCGGTCAGCCCGAGCACCTCCCACGGCATGAAGAATGCCAGCTTCGACTGGTTCCGGGTGAACTGTCCGAATGCTGCCGCCAGGCCGACGCCGATGCCGTAACCCAGGACGCTCACCACCAGGGCCTGCAAAAGCACCATGCCGACGACGCCGAGATTGCTGACACCCATCGCCTTCAAGGCCCCGAATTGCTTCAGGTTCTCGATGGTGAAGGTGTAAAACGTCTGCCCCGCGATGGCGCTGCCGACGAGGAAGCCGAGGATGACCGTGATCCCGAAGTTCATCGGGATGCCGGTGTTTTGCAGATAGTAATGGATGGTCAGCCACGAGAAGTCGTTGCGGGACAGCGCCTTCAGCCCGGTCTGGGCCGTGATGCGGGCGGCGACTTCTTCGGGAGACAGGCCCGGCTCCGGCTGCGCCAGGACGAAGCTGAGCACCTTGCGTTCCGGCGGAGCGAACTGCACCGCCTGGCTGTAGCGGGTGTACACCACGGGAAAGGTCTGGAACGTCCGCGAGGCCTTGCAGATGCCGACGATGACCGCCCGCCGGTCGTTCATCTCAAAGGTGCGGCCCAGCTGGAAAGGCTCCCCGGGCCAAAGCTGGTGATAGCCGGCCTCGTCGATGAAGATCGCATCGGGGCGGCGCAGATCGGCCAGCGAACCCATCGTGATCTCAGCCGGTGCGCCGACAAACGTGGCGTCGTCGAGACCAAGGAGAATGATCTGTTGGAAATTGCCGTTCTCCAGGCGGGCACGGCTCAGATTCTTGTACAACCGCACCGCCCATTGCACGCCGGGAACGCCGCGGACCCGGTACAGATCGTTCTCCGACAGCGGTTTCAGATCATCGACGAAGCGGACGTTCGGATTCATGACCCAGATGTCCGCCCCCTGGATGTCCTTGATCTGGCTGGTCGTCATCAACATCAGGCCGCAGAAGATCGAGCTTTGCTGGGAAATCAGCAGCGAAGCGAAAGCGATGCCGAAGACGATGCCGAAAAACTTGGCCCGGTCGCCGGTCAGCATCTGGATCGCCACCCAGATCATTTCCGGCCTCCCCGGGTGCTGACCCGCTTGGTGCCCGGCTTGGGACCGGGGCGCTTCCAGTCCAGTCCCAGTGCCCGGCAGCTGAACTCCGTGATGTGGTCCGTGAGCGTCTCGGCATCGTAAGTCGCCTGTTCGTCCTCGCCGACCATGATCCGAATGACATGCCGGGCGAGGCGATGATACATGCATTGGCCGACGATGCTGAACGAGATCAGATGCAGCTTGCGCTCAGACAGGCCCGGGGGCAGGGCCTCCCGAAGGATGGCCCAGAGCGTTTCATAGACCGGACGGATGAACTCCTGGGCGATGCGCTCGCCGATCGGTGAGGGCTGGGTCAGTTCCCGCATCATGAGCTGCATGTGCCACAGGGGCCGGTCCCGGCAAGCCAGCACGATCTTTTCGACCAGCAGGCCGATGAACCAGCGTAGCTTCTCGGCCGGTTTTGCCGTGGCTGGCCACTCCGTGGTCAGGTTTTCATAGAGGGGGCTGCGGGCGGCGAACCGTAGCGTTTCGGCATAGAGGGTTTCCTTGTCCCGGAAGTAGTAGTTGATGGCGGCGATGTTGTGGACGCCGGCCCGGGCACAGATTTCCCGCACCGTGGCGGCATGGTAGCCCTTCTCGGCGAAGACCTCGCCAGCGGCCTGCAAGAGGCGCTGTTGGGTGGCGTCGGCGGATGGAACGTGTGCTGGCTCGGGCATCGGCACGGTTTCCTGGATCCCAAATCGGATTCTTAGCCTGGGACAGTCCCAATGGGCGATTGAAACGGTTGTCTAAAACATTTGTAGTAGAATCCGGAAAAAGTCAAGACCTGGGATGCGATTCGTTGACAGCGCGAAACACGACAGGGCGAAGAGCCGTCCAACGAAGTTAACGGGTCAGCTTCTTGTAGCGGATGCGGTGGGGGCGGTCGGCTTCGGCTCCGAGTCGCTGCCGACGCATCTCCTCGTAGGTCTGATAATTCCCCTCGTGCCAGACAACCTTGCTGTCGCCCTCGAAGGCCAGGATGTGGGTGGCGATGCGGTCCAGAAACCAGCGGTCGTGGCTGATGACGACGGCGCAGCCGCCAAAGTTCAGAAGCGCTTCTTCCAAGGCCCGCAGGGTGTCCACGTCGAGATCGTTGGTCGGCTCATCGAGCAGCAGCAGGTTGCCGCCTCGCCGCAGCAGTTTGGCCAGATGGACGCGGTTCCGTTCGCCGCCGGACAGCTCCCCGACTTTGCGCTGCTGATCCGGCCCTTTGAAGTTGAACTGAGCGACGTAGCTGCGGCTGTTGATCTTGCGGTGGCCCAGGACGAGATGATCCACACCGCCGGTGATCTCCTCGAAGACGGTCTTGTTCGGGTCGAGGGCGTCGCGGTGCTGATCGACGTAGGAAAGCACGACGGTTTCGCCGATCCGCAACGTGCCGGCGTCCGGCTTCTCCTCGCCGATGATCATGCGGAACAGCGTCGTCTTGCCCGCGCCGTTCGGGCCGATGACGCCGACGATGCCGCCGCGGGGCAGATCAAAGTTGAGGTCTTCCATGAGAAGATTGTCGCCGTAAGCCTTGCGTACCCCCTCGGCCCGGACGACCAGATCCCCCAGCGGCGGACCAGGGGGGATCTGAAGCACGAACTCCGTGGAATGCTCCTCGAACTCCTGGGCGGCCAGCTTTTCATAGGCCTTCATGCGGGCCTTGCTCTTGGCGACCCGGGCGCGGGGAGCCATGCGGGCCCATTCCAATTCCCGTTGAAGGGCTTTCCGGCGAGCGCTGGCCTGCTTTTCCTCCCGGGCCAGCCGTTGTTCCTTCTGCTCCAGCCACGAGGAGTAATTGCCCTTCCACGGAATGCCGTGCCCGCGATCCAGTTCCAGAATCCATTGGGCGACGTTGTCAAGGAAGTAGCGGTCGTGGGTGACGGCGACGACGGTGCCGGGATACTCGGCCAGATGGCGTTCCAGCCAGGCGACGGATTCGGCATCGAGATGGTTGGTCGGTTCGTCGAGCAGAAGCAGATCGGGACGCTGGAGCAGCACCTTGCACAAGGCGACACGCCGGCGTTCGCCACCCGAAAGCGTGGAGGGCATGGCGTCCGGCGGTGGCAGACGCATGGCGTCCATCGCAATTTCCAGCTGCCGATCCAGCTCCCACGCATTGACCGCATCAATGGCGTCCTGGACCTTGCTGAGCTGTTCCAGGACTTTTTCCATCTCGTCAGGTTCGAGCTGCTCGGCCAATCGGGCGCTCAATTCCTCGTGCTTCTTGAGCAGGGCGCGGGTGCCGGCGACGGCCTCCTCGATGTTGCCGAGGACCGTCTTGGACTCATTGAGCCGCGGCTCCTGGGGCACGTAGCCAATGGTGATGCCGTCGGCCGGCCGAACGCCGCCGAGGAAATCCTTGTCCTCCAGGGCCATGATCCGCAGCAGGGTACTCTTGCCCGCCCCGTTGCTGCCGATGACGCCGATCTTGGCTCCGGGAAAAAACGCCAGCCAGATGTTCTTCAGGACTTCGCGTTTGCCGTAGGTCTTGGTCAGGTTTTCGATGGTGAAGATGTACTGCTCGGACATAGCATTTCCGCCGACCGGCCCGCAGGACGAGACCGCCGCCCCGTGCTTCGGCTTCGCTTCCGTGCTGTCATGTTAGTGCCGCGAGTCTTTTCGGTAACCCACGTTCACCATCGCATCGGCGATCTGATAGGCCTTGATGGCGACGCGCAGAGCGAATTCCTCGTCCGACTCGCCGGGCTGCTGGGGCATCCGCTGGGGATGCGACAACAGGGCTGCCATCGCCTGACCGGCAAACCATTCCCGTTTGTGCATCTCGCCGACGTGAGGCATGACTTGCTCCCGAACGTTTAAACCTGACTGGAATGCAATGAGGATACGGGCTGGGACGGGATTCTTTTCCATCCTACGTCGAAATGCCGTCGCTGCAAGCGTATTGGATGGCGATCGGCGGCGTCATTTGTCAATTAATGGCTGCGAAATCCGCAAATAGGCAACGAGATCGCGCACCTGCTGTTCGGTCAGGCCCTTAAGCAGACCCTCCGGCATGAGCGAGGTCTTCCGAGTTTCCATCACCTCGATGTCGTCTCGGGCGACCACAACCTCCGAGCCTTCGTCGCTGCGGAGGACGACGGCCCCGGCATCCTGATCGGCCAGACAGCCGACCAGCGTTCGGCCGTCCTTCGTGAGAATCACGTAGGTGACGTAGCCTTCCCGAATCTCCGCATTGGGATGAACGATGTTCAGCAACAGGGCCGAGAGGTCATTGCGGTTGTACGAGGTCAGATCGGGACCGACCTTGCCCCCTTCGCCGAAGAACGTGTGGCATTTGCCGCACTGTTGTCGGAACAGTTCCCGGCCGTGCTTCGGAACTCCGGAACCGTTATGGACCACGGTCTGGAGCCGTTCGAGTTCCAAGCGCAGCGCCTGAGGGGCTGCCGGTTCGAGGTCGCCCCAGACTCGGCGGATGCGGTCATGCAAGGCCTCGTCCCGCGTCAGAAGCATCCGCCGCGCGAACTCAATGGGAACAAGCCGTTTTTCCAGGCGGCCGGCTTCCACGGCATCGATCACCGACCTGGCCCAGGCGGGCCGGGAACCCAGCAGGTTCAGGGCCGGTCCCCGAAGATCGTCCGACATCTGCGGCAAGGCTTGGAGAATGGCCGAGCCAATGATCGGATCGTCGTAGCGTTGCAGACTGGTGAGGGCGGCGGATCGCAAGGCCGTGTCCGGCGACGAGGTGGCCAGTTTGAGGAGCGTCGGCAGGGCCTGCGGAGGGGCCGTCTCGCCCAGGACTTGCACGTACTGAAGCTGTTTGCTCCGCTCGCCCCGTTCATCGCTGATGAGCCGAAGCGCTTCTTCGACCGCCTCCGGACGCTTCTGACGAAGCCCGAGCACCACGGAATGCTTGCCGTAGGCTGCCAGGGCATCGGCCAGTTCCCGAGGCAGATCGGGCAACGTCCGACCCAGGAAAGCAGCCTCGAAACCAGCGAGCAGGTGGCGGGTAGCTACGGGACCAGGACTAAGCTGGAGCAGCCGAGCGCAGCAATCCAGGTCTTTCCGCGTCCCAGTGGCGGCGAAGCGCCGCATCAGACGTTCCAGCATATGCTCCTGCACCAACGGCCGATTCCAGATTTCACTCGTCTCGAAAAGGGCCAGCAC
Organism: Gemmatales bacterium; assembly: GCA_025055835.1. Taxonomy (GTDB): domain Bacteria; phylum Planctomycetota; class Planctomycetia; order Gemmatales; family HRBIN36; genus JANWWR01. The sequence continues at coordinate 34,933 of JANWWR010000062.1, forward strand.
CTCCTGGGGATTCTGGGTGATTTTCGCCTCCAAGGCCCACCACAACAGGAGCGGAATGTGCGGATCGGTTCGGTCTTCGTCATGGGCAAGCAAGGCTCGAATCACCGGCAGGGCTTGTGGCGTGGGCAGTCGCCTGGCCGAGCAAGCCAATTGGCTCCGGACGACGACCTCGCGTTCCGCCACCGCCAACTGGGCCAGATGCGAAGCTGTCTCGTCATTGATGCGACCCTCGTCGCAGAGCAGCCGCACCGCCCAGGCCCGCACCTGGGAATGGCGATGCCGCAGCAATTCCACGCCACGGGCTTCCGTCCAGCCGCCACTCTGGTACAGACCCCATAATCCGCCCAAGGCGGTCAACTCGTCGTCCGATCGGAGGAGTTGTTCGCACAGTGGAATGGCGGCGGCGTCTTTGCGGTCGCCGAGCAGTCGCAGCGCGGTCTGCCGATGCCAGCGGTTCGCATGACCCAGCAGGCGGACCAGTTCCTCCGTGCGGAGCTGCCCCAGATCGGGAACCTTTGTCGGTCGCGTCTCTCGACCCGTGAGCCGATACACCCGGCCCGAATCGCGGTGGATGTTGCCTTCGTAATGCTGCCCGTGAGCGGCTCGGTTGTCGTACCAGTCGGCAATGTATAAAGCCCCGTCCGGCCCATGCTTGATGTCCACCGGCATGAACCACGGGTCATTCGTCGTCACGGCGAAACCGATGTCGTGGGTTTGGAACGTCGAGCCGTCCGGTTTGCGTTCGCTCATGACCACATGCCGCAGCACCGGAGAAACGCCGAACAGCACGTCTCGATAGCGGTCGGGCAAGCCGGTGCCGTCGTAGAACGCGAAGGTGTGGGTGAACCGCGGCGTCGTGTTGTGCCGCATGGCCCCGAAATACCCGAAGGCGAACGGGTTCGACAGCGGCCCATGCTTGGCGAAGCCCTTGAGATAGTAGCCGCCCTGGACGTAGTGGAAGCCGCGGGTGTCTCCGCCGTTGTGCCCGGAAAAGACACGACCCAGATGGTCGATTTCGACGCCAAAGGCGTTTCCGCCCCCCTCAGCGAAGATTTCATAGCGGCGTTTTTCCGGGTGATAACGCCAGATGAGTTGGCCCATCGAAGTGACCGGCGGCTCCTTGGAGCCAGGCTTGCGGACGGACGCGGAAACCGTGCTGCCCTGGGCGGCGTAGAGCCAGCCGTCCGGTCCCCAGCACAGGCTGTTGACTACGGAATGCGAATCCTCCAGCCCGAAGCCGGACAGATGCACTTCGGGATCGCCATCCGGCACGTCGTCGCTGTCCCGATCCGGGTAGAAGAGCAGATAGGGCGGATTGAGGACCCAGACACCTCCCCGGCCCCGGGCTGCCGCCGTCGTCAGGTTCAGGCCTTCGACGAAGACCTTGTGCGTTTCGTAGGTGCCATCTCCGTCGGCGTCTTCGTGGATGGTGATGCGGTCCGCTCCGCGGAAGTGACGCGGCGGCGGAGGCGGAACCTGATCGTACACGACCCGCCATACGCCGTCCCGGCTAAGCATCTTCAGGCCGGCGGGATAGGGGTATTGAATGTACTGCACGACCCAGAGGCGGCCCCGTTCGTCGAAGCTGAGTTGGACCGGCTGGCGAACGGTCGGCTCGTGAAGGACGAGATCGAGTCGCAGATCCTCCGGCGTTTTGAAATGCCGAAGTGCTTCCTGGGGGGAGAGCGGGGGCGGCTCGGTCGGTTTCGCCGGCTCGGGATCAGCCGAAGCCGAACCGATCCGCGTGTCTCCCACGATCCCCAGCCACAAGATGCCCCAAATCAAGGCGGGAAGAAATCTCGGCAGGCTCATGGTGCCTAATTTACCACGGCTCTATCTGGTTTCCCACGGTGAAAATCCCATCTCAGGCAAAAGAAAACCGAGGCGAGAGGCAGGGCCTTCGCCTCGGTTTGGCTTGGATTGGATTACCGATGCGATAATCCAAGTTCGCCAACGGCGTCAGAGATTACGGCAGCGGCAGGCCGAAGCGGCGCTGGCTGCCCGCCACGAAGAAGCCGCTGCTCTCCGCGGCGTAATTGGTGAACAGGCTGTCGGCCAGGGTGGCGTCGAGCTTCTTGAGAAGCCCTGGAGCCACGCCCGGGCCGTTGACAGCCAGGAAGCGGCCCGTGTCTCCGCCATCGCTGTAGCCGCCCAGGCGGACGCCGCTGGTGTAGTTGGCGGGGAAGACCTCGGCCGTGGCCGTCGGCGTCTTCGGACCGCCTCCCTGGTTCGTGGTGAAGTCGAAGGTTCGCACTTCTGGCCGAACGTTCATGGTCGGGCTGATCTGGAGGTCGAACGGCTGGATCTCGCTCAAGCCGCTGACGTTGCGGGAGACGATGATCTCGGCGATGCCGTCGTTGTCCACATCGGCAGCACCGACGTAGATGCCACGGCGATAGCCGGCGTCGAAGGCCAGGAAGTCGTCGATGACCGCAAAGGTCGTGCCATCGAAGACGCGGACCCGCGGCGTGCTGGAAGCTCCCGCTCCCACGATGATGTCCAGCCGGCCGTCGCCGTCGTAGTCGCCGACCGCGACGTTGCAGCCGCCCCGGAAACTGCTCGGGAAGGCGTTGAACTTCTGCCGTGGCGGGTTGGGCAGGGCGATGACATCCGCTCCGCTGAACACCCGCACCTGAGCCTTGGCCGGGCCGCCGGTGCCAACCACGATGTCGCCGAAGCCGTCGCTGTTCAGATCTCCCACCGCCACATACAGGCCCTTGTTCCAGTCGTTGCCGAACGGCCGGAAGTTGCCGATCTGGCTGACCACGCCCAGCCGGGCCAGATACCCGTCGAAGACGCGGACCAGACTTCCGCCGGTGCCCGGGCCGCAGGCGGCGATGATGTCCGGATATCCGTCGCCGTTCACGTCACCGGCAGCCACGCGGACGCCGCCCCGGAACCTGCCCAGATCAGCGAACGGCCGGAAGTTCAAGAACGGCACGGCCGCCGGACCCGTATCGCTGCCCGAGTACACCCGGATGCGTGGATTCGATCCGTAGTCCGTGCCCACCACGACGATCTGGATGCCCGAGAAGTCCTCGATGCTGGTGAAGTTGACCGGGGCCAGTCCGGTGAAGGTGTAGGTGCCGTCGTGCTTGCCGGTCAGCGTCAACGACTGCCCCGGGTTCGGCGGCAGGATGTCGAGCCGGTCGCCCGGATAGACGTTGACCGGCTTGCCGCCGTTGACGTTGATCGGAATGCTCGTCGGCTGAATCTTGAAAACGTCGCCGGAGGTATCGGCGTCGGAGGCAGCCGAAGCAGTCGTACCGCCGTTGACCGTCCACTGCGTCAGCCCCGCGGCCGGGTTCGGGTTGGTCAGCGTGAACGAATCCACGCCGCCCATGCCCGACACCGTGGCGAAGACCTTGTTGGCGAAGTCCAATCCAACGAACAAATTGTTCAGGCTGTTGATGCTCGACGTCGGGAAGCCGTTCACCGTCGGTCCATCCGTCAGGCCGATGGAGTCGTTGCCGCCGGTCGCCTGGAAGAGCAGGTTCGTCCCCGCCTTGGTCTGCTGGAGCCGTTCCATCAGGCTGAACGTGATCACTTGACCGTCGAGGTTGATCGTGCCGGAGTCCGGTCCGGTGGAGCTATAGGTCTCGTTCGTGAAGGGCGTGCCACCACCTTCGATCCGCAGAACGTCGTTGCCCGTGCCGCCAGTGAGGCTGGTCGTGGGCAGCAGGTTGGAAGCGGTGAAGTCGAACACGACCAGGTCGTTGCCCGTGCCCGTGTTGAGGTTGAAGGTGGTCACGTCGCCGTTGCCCGTTCCGCTGATCGGGCTGAACACCGTCACCGTGTCGTCGCCGCCCTGGGAGTTGACGTCGTACACCTCGACGGTTCCGATGTTCATCGTGAAGGGGGTGAGATTCGTGCGGGAGAAGACCTGTCGAGTCGGATCAAGACCGTGCTGTTGGAGGACGAAATTGTCTCCGGCTGCATTGCTGCCGTTGATCTGAACCGTGTCGGTGCCCGTCCCGCCGTCCACGAACTGATTGCCGTCGCCCGGGTTCCAGATGACCAGATCGTTGCCGGGGCCGCCCAGAACCGTATCGTTGCCGGACCCGCCGAGGAGCGTGTCGTTGCCCAGGCCGCCGTCGATGGTGTCGTTGCCACCCAGACCCAGGATGCTGTCGTTGCCATCGTTGCCATTGAGAATGTTCCCGCAGCCGTTGCCCGTGATGACATCGTTGAACGCGCTGCCGTCCACATTCTCCACGGCATCCGCAGCATTCAGTTGCAGGATCAGATTGCCGGCAATGACCGTCTGGGCCGTCGTCAGACCGAGGTTGATGTTGATGGCAAACCCGGCCAGCGAGAAGTCCAGCGTGTCACTGTCCACGCAGCCCGGCGCTTCCAAGATCGAGTCGCTGCCCAGGCTGCTGCCCGTGAACAGATACCGATCACTGTCCGCCCCGCCGACCAACGTGTCATTGCCCGCCCCGCCGTTGAGCGTGTCGTTGCCGGCACCACCCAGCACCGAATCGTCGCCGATCCCGCCCAGCAGCAAGTCGTTGCCCAGGCCGCCGTCGATGGTGTCGTTCCCGGCCCCGCCGTCAATCACGTCGTTGCCGCCCAGGCCGATCAGGATGTTGTTCCCAGCGTTGCCAACGATGTTGTCAGCCGCATTGGTGCCCAGGACGTGCTCGATGGCGGAGGAGTTGCCCAGCGTCAGTAGCAGGTTGCCCGCGTTGACCACCTGCAAACCGCTCTGGGACAGGTCGATGTTGACCCCGCCGGCCGTGAAGCCGGAGAAGTCGAGCCAGTCGTTATCCACGTTGCCCGCAGGTTCGAGGATGACATCGCTGCCCAGGCCGGAGCCGGAGAACACGAAGGTGTCGCTGCCGCTGCCGCCGTCCAGGGAGTCGTTGCCCGTCCCACCCTCGATGGAATCATTCCCCGTACCGCCGAGGATCGTGTCGTTGCCCGCCCCGCCCACGAGGTA
>JANWWR010000153.1 GCA_025055835.1 Gemmatales bacterium
ACTGGTCGGCGTCGGCCTGTTGCTCGTCCTCTGGGGTGTCCGGATGGTTCTGGAACGCCGACCTCTTTTGCGACGGACACCGTTTTTGACCGTGCTGGCTGCCTGGTTCGCCCTGGGAGTCGTGCAGATCATTCCCCTGCCGCCGGTCCTTCTGCGGATGCTCTCTCCGGAAACCGTCCGCCTTTACGACGCCCTGCTTCCCACCGAACCGGAGACTCTGAGCAACAGCGAAGAAGTGCGGCCTCCCCTGGAACGCGGCAAGACGCTGAGCGTCTATCCCGGGGCGACCCGGCGTTTTCTCCTAAGACTGTTGGCCCTGCTCGCTTTGTTTGCCGTGGTCCAAGAGAACGTCGCCTCCGAGGCGTCCCTGCGTCGGCTCACCATTGCTGCCACGATCAACGGCTTTGCCCTGGCCTTGCTGGCGCTGTTCCAATACTTCCGGGGTCCGCCCAATGTCATCTACGGCACGTTTACCGCCCCGGCGGAGGTCTTCGGCCCGTTCGTCTGCCGCAATCACTTTCCGTTCTATCTCAACATGTGCATCGGTCTGGGCTTGGGCTGGCTGCTGAGCGTGCGGCGGGAGTATCACAATCTTGACCAGCATCCGAACGTACCCCTGGCGGTGCTTCAGCAGCCGGAAGTGCTCTGGCTCGGCAGCGGCCTGGGGCTGATGGTCACCAGCGTGCTTTTGTCCCGCTCGCGCGGCGGCATCGTGGCTCTGCTCCTGGCCACGGCAGGGGCAGGCTTCTTGCACCTGCTGTACAGTCGCCAACGCTCGCGCCTCGATCTTCCCGTGGTAATAGGCGGCGTGGTACTGGCGTTGACGGCATGGTTCGGGTTCGATCTCGTCAACGACCGGCTGAAAACTGTGTGGATGGGCGAGGCCCTCCAGGAAACCCGCGCCCCCCTGTGGTCCATGCTCTTCCCTCTGGTTCGGGACTTCCCCCTTTTCGGAACGGGACTGGGCACGTTCGAGGCGGTCGAGTCGCTGCATCGGCAATCGCCGCGGGATGTCAACGTGCAGTACGAACACGCCCACAATGAGTATCTGGAAGCCTGGATCGAAGGGGGCCTGATCGGCCTCTTTCTTGTGACGGCGTTGGCCGGTTTGGCGGTGGCGTATGCCTATCGGGCCTATCGGCGTTACGTTCGGGAGGAAAGTGGGGGACTGATTCTCGGCGCAGCCTTGGCCCTGTTCACCGTTGTCATCCACAGTTTCGGGGACTTCGGCATGCACATTCCCGCCATCGCCGTGTTGGCAACCGTGATCGCTGCCCACCTCTCCGTGCTGGGAGCGAGCGAAGAACCGCGTCTCCAGCCGAATGCCACGACGGGTTGGCGGAACAAAGCGTGGTTGGTTCTCGGAGGATTCGTGATTCTCCTGGGGGTCTTGCTCGGCCTGGAAGGGTGGCGGACCTGGCGGGTACATTATCACCGCAGCATCGGCTATGCCTGGCTGGCCACGGATCGGCCCGACCGCTTCACCAAGGCATTCCCGCATTTTGCCGAGGCGGCCCGCCTCGACCCGGACAAGGCCCGTCTTCATCTGGAGGCAAGCCGGGCTTACCTTTCCGCGGTGGAGGAGCAGACGCTGCCCATGGAATTGACTCAGGATTTGGGCCAGGCGGTCCCGTGGTTGAGCGTCGTCCTCTCCAGCTCGCCAGCGGACGCTCTGCTAAGCCCGACCGCTAATTCGCTTCTGACCAATGCCGTCTGGGAGCCGACGCTTGACGAGTTTGAAAACCATCTGCAAAGCACGCTGGTCGTTCCGGGACTGCGGCATCTGGTCCGTGCCCGAGACCTGGCCCCGACGCAAGGCGCGCCCCATGTCCGCCTCGCCGCCAACCGCTCATTCTTCACCCAGGCCGATCCAGCCCAGCGCTACATCGAGCGGGCCATGCTCCTGATTCCAGTCGATCCCGAACTGTGGTACGTCGGCGGACTGGTCGCCCTGCTCGAAGATGACCGTGAGAAGGCGATCCAATGCTGGCACCGCAGCTTGGAACTGTCCGACGACTTCCTCGAAGACATCCTTGCTCGCTCCGTGGCGGCTTTCGGACTGGAAACCACCGCCGAGCGGATCGTTCCGGACGACCCCAACCGCCTTCTCAAAGCAGCTGTTCTGCTTTACCCTGAACCAGAGCAGTCCCCGCAACGTCGAACTCTGTTCACGCGGGCATTGCAGATTCTCCAACAACGCTCGGAAGCCCTTTCCGCGGAAGAGCGTCACACCTTGGCGGAGCTTCATCGCGCCCTGGATCAGAAAGCCGACGCCCTGCGGACTCTTCGGGAGGCTTTGCAAAAACAACCAACCAATCTCCGCTGGCGGTTGACGTACGCCCGCTGGCTCCTGGAAGATGGGCAGTTGGAGGAAGCACGGGACGAGGTCCGGCAGATCCTTGACCAGCATCCGCGACATCGGGAGGCGGAACAGCTTCGGCAGGAGATCAGCGATCGTCGTCTTCGCGGCCAGCCGAATCCCTGAACCGACCCTGGATTCATGGAACCGCTCATTGCCCGGTCTATCTTCAGCACTGCCACGGGTTACATCCGTCGCGGCGGCTTTGCCTGGACGTGCAACCCCTACGTCGGCTGCACGTTCGGCTGCTCGTACTGTTACGCGATGTTCCTTCCGCAGAACCGTCGGCCCAAGGAACAATGGGGACGCTGGCTCCAGGCTAAGATGAATGCTGTGGAATTGGCCCGCCGCGAAGCCCCGCGTCTGGCTGGTCAGACGCTCTACCTCTCCAGTGTCACCGATCCCTACCTGCCTCTCGAAGGCCGATTGAAACTGACGCGCGGCATCCTCGAAGCTCTGCTGCCCCATCAACCGCGCTTGCTGGTGCAAACGCGGGGGCCTTTGGTCGTTCGAGATGCCGATCTGCTAGCGCAGTTCCGCTCCGTGCGGGTCAACATGTCGATCCCGACCGACAGCGAACCAGTGCGTCGGTTGTTCGAACCGAAAGCCCCGCCGCTGGAGCGCCGTTGGGAGGCCCTTGCCCGCTTGCGGCGAGCCGGCATCGCCATCGGCATCTGCGTCACTCCCATGCTGCCACTCGAGGATCCCGAAGGCTTCGTCGAACGGCTCTGCGCTTTCGATCCCGATGTGCTCGTGGTCCAGGACTTCCACGACGCCCACGGCTGCTTCGGGGCTGACACCGGGCCACAGGCCCGCCGCCTGCTTGCCCAGCTGCCCTGGACGGGTGACGACTACCGCGCCGTCCATGCCATGCTGGCGTGTCGGCGAACTGTGTATGAAGGCGAAGCGGGATTCTTCCCGCCGCCCGCAGTCTCGACGCCAGCCTTCCATCCGGCAACCGATCCCGTTCCAGTGCGACCCTGACGCGGCATCAGCGCTCTGCTCCCTCTTCACCGAATTGTTACACTGAAGGTAGCGGAATCTTCACAGGGGGGAGTATGAGTCAACGACGTGTCGGCATCTGGTTGATCGGAGCGTTCGGCGGGGTCGGAACCACGGTGGCGGTGGGCCTGTCGGCCCTGCGGCGAGGCTTGGCTGAGCCGATTGGGCTGACAACGGCGTTGCCACTGTTTTCCAAGCTTGATCTCGATGATGTCTCGGCCTTCGAGGTCGGCGGCCACGACATTCGACGCACGGACTTTTTCCAGAGCGTCCGTGAATTTCAGCACCGCGCTCGGGTCTTTCCACCCGAGCTCATCGAACCTTGCCGGGATGACCTGCTTCGCTGGTCGGCCAACGTCCGGCCCGGCACGATCTTCAACAGCGGCCCGACCATCGCTCGGCTCGCCGATCTGCCCGAAGTCCGCCCCACAGAGTCGCCCCGCGCCGCCATCGACCGCATCCAGGCCGACTTGAATGCTTTCCGCCGGGAGAATCGTCTCGATCAACTCGTGGTCGTCAACGTCGCCTCGACCGAACCGCCGTTCCCGCTGACCGAAGCGCATCAAAGCCTCGACCGCTTCGAGGCTGCCTGCCGGGTCAAGGACCATCCACCGCTGCTGCCCGCTTCCGGCCTGTACGCCCTGGCCGCCCTCGATCTTGGACTGCCCTATGTCAATTTCACCCCGTCGCTCGGGGCCTCTTTCCCCGCCGCCCTGGAACTGGCCGAGCGGCGGAAGGCCGTCGTCGCCGGGCAGGACGGCAAGACTGGTGAAACCCTGCTGAAAACCGTGCTGGCCCCGATGTTCCAGAAACGGCATCTGCGGGTGCTCAGCTGGGTCGGGCACAACATCTTCGGCAACCGCGACGGCGTCGTGCTCAATGATCCCGAGAATAAAGCGAGCAAGATTCGCACCAAAGACCAGGTCGTTTCCTCGATTCTCGGCTACAAGCCGCAGACGCACGTCTCCATCGAGTACATCGAATCGCTCGACGACTGGAAGACCGCCTGGGACCACATCCACTTCGAGGGCTTCCTCGGCACGCGGATGGTGATGCAGTTCACCTGGCAGGGCTGCGATTCGCTCCTGGCGGCTCCCCTGGTCATTGATCTGGCTCGGCTCGCTCTGCACGCCCAGCGGCGCGGCGAAGTCGGCGCTCTGCACTACCTCGCCTGCTTCTGGAAGAATCCGATGGGTGTCCAGGAGCACGACTTTTTCAAACAATTCGCCCTGCTGGAGCAGTACGTCGAACAAGTTGCTTCCGAGCGGGTGGCACCGGCGGTTGGGTCATGAAGCTGGCCTTCAGCAGCAACGCCTACTTGCGATTTCCATTCGCCGAAGCGGCCCGACGCATCGCCGCGTTGGGCTATCGGGGCATCGAGATCATGGCCGACGTGCCTCATGCCTGGCCGGCGTTTCTCCTCAACGAGCAGAAGGCCGCCATTCGGGCTGCTTTGGAGCAGAACCGCTTGAGCATCGCCAACATCAATGCCTTCATGATGAACGCGATCAGCGATCCTCGGCAACGCTACTGGCATCCGTCGTGGATCGAACCGTACGAACCCTACCGCCGGGTCCGCATCGAACACACGCTTCGCAGTCTCGATCTGGCTCGTGACCTTGGCTCGCCTTGCATCACCACGGAACCCGGCGGACCGCTTGAACCCGGACAACGCTGGCAGGAGGGACTTTCCCGCTTCGTTGAGGCACTCAAGCCCGTGGCCGAACACGCGGAGAAGGTCGGCGTGAAACTGCTCGTCGAACCGGAACCGGGGCTTCTCGTCGAAAACGTCGAACAGTCCGAAGCGCTCATGGCCGAGATGGCCGACTACCCTGCGGTCGGGCTGAACTTCGACATCGGTCACTTCTTCTGCGTCGGCGAGGATCTTCCGAAGGCGGTGCGTCGGCTGGCCCGGCACATCGGCCACGTTCACCTGGAGGACATAGCCGCGGATCGGGTTCACTTCCACCGGGTTCCCGGCGAGGGAGCCATTGACTTTCCCGGCGTTCTGGAAGCCTTGCGACAAATCGGTTACGACGGTTGGGTGACGGTCGAACTGTATCCGTACATTGACGATCCCGATGCCGCCGCCCGTCAGGCTCGGGAGCACGTCCTGGGCCTGTGCGGGCATCTGTTCGAGGCGTGACCGTGGCACCGTTGAGCGAGGTCCTGGAGCGTGTCGGCAGGTTCCTGGCCTTCACGGGGCAATGTGTGATCGTGTTGCCCTCGGCCTTTGTCCGTCCCCTGGCCGTCTGGCAGCAACTCTACGGCGCTCTGGTGGGCACGCTGCCGCTGGTCCTCGTGGCCGGTTGCACCATCGGCATCGTCTCCTGGCTCCAGCTTCGCAGCCTGCTGTCCATGTTCAACAGCGAAACGCTTTTGCCCAGCGCCTTGACACTGGGCACGGTGCGCGGACTGGGGCCGGTCATTGCCGGGCTGATCGCCGCCGGTCGCATCGCTTCCGGCATCGGCGCGGAACTCGGCTCCCAGCGAATCTCGGAGCAGATCGACGCCTTGAGCATCCTCGGCCTGTCGCCATTGCGACGCCTGGTTGCTCCCCGTGTGCTGGCCTGCATGATCGCCCTTCCGCTTTTGACCCTGTTTACTGACTATCTCGCGGTCCTCAGCAGCTACGTCGCCGAGGCCATCGGCGGCACCATGACCTGGCCGCAGTATCGCCTTGAAGCCATTCGCTACCTCTACATGCGGGACGCCTTGTTTTCGACACTGAAAACCAGCGTGTACGGTTTCTGGATCGCCGTCAGCGGCTGCTGGTGGGGACTGGAGACGACGGAAGGCACCGAGGGGGTCGGCAAGGCAGCCACCCGGGCCGTGGTGCTGGCCACCGTTCTCGTTCTCGTCTCGGACGTGTTTCTTGTTCGGTTGGAGCAGTTGATTCCTGATTGAGAGGTGTGCCGCTCCCTGGCGGTCGCGGCTCTGAATGATTAGGTCGCGGTTCTGAATGATGGGGTCGCGGCTCTAAATGAGGAGGCGAAGATGCGCCAGGGCGATCCCGTCTTGAACAAGTCGGCGATGCAGTTCGACGAGGACCATGGGATCGCCTTGCTCATCGTTTAGCGAAATCGCCGTCGCCACCTCCCAGCCGCCGTGTTGCGTCACTTCCTCGAACTCACGCCGCTGCAAGATGCACCAGACCGGCCCCTCGTTTCTGGGCAGATCCTCAAACCGCTGGAGCCGAACGACCGGCCTGCCGTAATAGAACATGATGCCCTCGTCCTTGAGCAGAAATACGTACAGCTTCTTGCCGATGGGGACATGCTCGGCGAGGATGGCTGCCTTTTCCCGCGGCTGTCGGCCGTGATTGCGAATGGGAACATAAAGATGGACGAAGGCCAGCTTCACGATCACCCAGCTAAGCAGGAAGGCCATCAACACCCGACCGTTGCGGCCTTGACGGAGCGTTTGCAACCCTGCCACGGCGATCCAGCAACCGATTCCACCGAGCAACACCACGAGCCACCAAAGCGTCATTGGCAAGAGTTGGAAGCCGATCAACGAACCTGAAATTGCTCCCACGGCAAAGACCGCGAGACTCAAGGCAGCGTAGCGTCCGAACCATTTGGCTTGCATTTCGCTGAACCGCCCCTGGACAAACGCCAGCCACGCCAACGCCGCCAATCCGGTCATGCCGGTAAACAGCGGGAAACTGTGCCGCGTCGCATGGTCGGGCAGGATCGTCCACAGGATGACGTTCGGCCACGTCCAGCAGTGCATAGCCTGGACCAGGCGACGTCCTCGTTCATCCCATAACTGGAGGAAACCAGGAAGCAATGTCGCCAAGGCGAAGCCGGACCAGGGCAGATTCACCGCCAAGAGTTTGAACGGATGCAGGAGCGTTTCGCCGATCTGCTCGCCGACGCTGCCCAGATGATGGCTGTGGGACAGTCGCGGCAGGGCTTCGTTGCGAACCGTCGTGTAAAAGGTTTCCCAACCGACCTGGTTGACGACCAAGACGACCCAGCCCAGACATATGCCGGCTCCCAGACACGCTGCCGTCAGGTGTCGCCACGAGAAGAGCAGCAGCGGGCGTCGTCGCCAGATGAGAAACGGAATCGCTGCGGCATAAAAGAACGCTGGGGCGGTCCATTTCGTCAACACTCCCCCGGCCACGCACAGCAGGGCCAGCAGCCACCAGAACCAGGCCGCCATCGCCGATGATTCATTCCTGCCGGCCTCCTCCGCTTCGACGGCACGGAAGAAGAACAGCAGCGCTGCTCCGACCCAAAACACCTGGAGCATGTCGATCTCGGCCGCGGCAGCTTTGTCGAGCCAGAGCATGGAGCATGGTGCAATGGCCGCTGCGATCAGCCCGCCGAGCCGACCGACGTTGCGAGCAAAGTACCAGTACAGAAGCACCATCAAAAGGGTGGCGGACAAGGCCGAGGGCAAACGGGCTGTCCACTCGACGACTTCGCCGCGCAGCCAACTTGCCGCGGCAATGGCTGCGTACATCCCGGGCGGCTTGGTCAGCAGAGGCTCACCGTAGAGCCGAGGCACGATCCAATCGCCGTTGCGCAGCATCTCGGCTCCGATGATCGCTCGCAGAGCCTCGGTGCGGTACAACTCACCGACATGAAGCCCATGCCAGCAGAGCGCAGCGGCCCAGGCGAGGATCAGAAGCAGACAGACGATTGCCGACCGGGTCGGATCGAAGGACCGATGCGACGGCGTCAGGAGCCTCGGGAAGATGATTCGCCGAGGAACGATGCCGGCCGAGACGGGAGACAATCGAGGACCGACGGCCATGAGGGCAGCCTCCATGCCGCTTGACTTTCAAAAGCGAATGCATGGTAAATCCGTCTCCGCGGGGCGGCAATCCCGACTGGCAGAGCGTTGCTCGGTCTCGAAAGGCGTTTGCGTCGCCGTAAGCGAGGTAAAGATCGAACTTGACCGGGTTGGACTGTTTGGCTAAGATTCGCCCCGCAGCATACGAAGTGCAACTGGAGAATACCGCGGCAGCCGGGGCCGCTCAACCCGGCGGCCAACCCGTAGAAAAAAGGATTTTTCCGGGTCATGATCTCATCGGCTCTGGCTCAAGGAATGAGCGTTCTCCTCTCAGCCCATCATTCGGATGCGCCTCGATATCTCGTCGGGAATCCTCCGAATCCAGGCACCGGCGAAGGTGAACCTGTTTCTGGAGATTCTCGGCAAACGGGCAGATGGCTATCACGACATCTGCACGTTCTTCGTAGCCGTAAGTTTGCATGACGTTTTGGAAATCCAGGAGGAAGCAACCGGAGCGATCCATCTAAGCTGTGACGACCCACACGTGCCCGTCGGCGAGTCGAACCTGATCGTGCGGGCGGCTCGGCTTCTGCAACGGCACACGGGAAGGGTGATGGGGGCGAACATTCGCCTCGTGAAGCGTATCCCGATGCAGGCCGGGTTGGGCGGCGGCAGCAGCGACGCGGCGGCAACGCTGAGCGGACTGAACATGCTGTGGCAGCTTGGCATCCCTGACGCGGAACTGATGCGGCTGGCTGCGGAACTAGGCAGCGATGTGCCATTCTTTCTGAATGGTCCCGCGGCCTGGGGCATGGGGCGTGGCGAAGTACTGGAGCCGATGTGCCTGCCGACGACGCTGCACTTCGTGCTGGTCTGTCCGCCGCGCGGCCTGTCCACTGCGGAGGTTTATCGGCGGTGTCGCGTGCCTGACATGCCGGTGTCACCCGAGCCTTTGCGAGGAGCACTCTTGAGCGGGGACGTGGAGGTGATCGGAGCGGCGCTGCACAACCGCTTGCAGGAGGCCGCGGAGGAACTGGCCCAGGAAGTGCGAACGGTCAGGAACGTGTTCGAGAAGCTCAAGCCCGTCGGCCACCGCATGAGCGGCAGCGGGTCATGCTGCTTCGCCCTGGGCCGGGACGCTGCTGAGGCCGCTGCCCTGGCGGAACAAACACGGACAGAGCTTGGCCGGGAAAGGCCGGACCTTTCCTGGAAGGTTTTTGTGGTTCACAGCGAGGGACAGGACTAAGGAGAAGGTTTCCCAGGATCGGCGCAGTCGTCGGCTTGTTGGGATGCTGCCGTCGCCCGCCCGATCCGTTCAAGGAGGACAGCCGTGGAAATCACCGAAATCCGCATCAAGCTCATGGACGCCAAGGAGAGCAATAACGAGAGGCTGCAAGCCTTCTGCTCGATTACCTTCGACAACATGTTCGTCATCCGTGACCTCAAGATCATCGAGGGGGCCAAGGGATCGTTCGTGGCCATGCCCAGCCGCAAGCTGACCGACCGTTGCCCGGAGTGCGGCTGCAAGAATCATCTGCGGGCGCGGTACTGCAATCAATGCGGTACCCGGCTCAACGAGGACCGAGCCGTCCGCGACGCCGACGGCCGCATCAAGCTGCACGCCGACATTGCCCATCCCATCAACTCCGCCTGTCGTGAGTTCGTCCAGAACGCCATCATCAAGGCCTTCCACGAGGAGCAGGAGAAGGCCAAGCAGCCCGGCTACGTCTGCCGCTACGATGAGATCGACGCAGGCGACTTTGACGACTACGAGCAGGTCATCAACAGCCTGGACCGTCGCGGCGAGTCGTATCGGCGGCATTCCGGGCACGACAACCGTTCCGGCCACCGCCACGCCAATAGCAACGAACCGACGTCGGAACGAAAGGAACGCTCCTTCGGAGCTGGCATCCTCGATTGACGTGATGCTGCACCACAAGCTCAGGCTGCGGCCCCGTCATCCAGGGGTTGCGTCGGCGGTAGATCACGCAACTCGGCAACATGAACGAGGGCTACGCGGGTCACCTGCTCGGCTTGGGTCGGGTTTTCTGAACTCGGCGTGCCGATGACAAGGAATCGGCGTGCGACGAGGACCAGATCCGGATGATAGACATCGTAGGTTTGGCCGGTCGTTGTCACAATCCGCACCGGCACAAACGGCTGTTGCCTCAACCGAGTCTGAACGTCGTCCGGGCTGAAGATCATGAAACATCCTCCGCATGCGACCACGGTTCATCCTAATCGAAAGTCCCTGAGTTCCCAAGCAAGGAGTGCTCATGCGCATCGAGCATCATCAGGTCACGGTGGTGGACCTGCGTGACGGGAAGGCGCGCTGCTTCAGCATCCAGCGGGACAATGGCGGCTTCAAGCTGTCCGCTGTTTCCAAGGACGACGTTCTGCACATCTGGTGCAGCGCCGCCGATCTGCTGCGGCTCCGGGAAGCCCTGGGGCTGGTGTATGCTGACGCCACTGCGGTTGCGCCGCAGCGTTCCGAGCCGCCAGCCGAACGGACACCGACCGCCGAGCCGCTCTCCTCGGTCTTTCCGGGTCGTCATGCGTCCCGCTGGTCCGAGGTCGAATGGCTGGCATACAACTGACCGGGACGCCTCGGTACGGCGGGAGAAGATTTGTCCGGAAAGAGCGCATCGAGAATCTGGGACCCGGCATTAAGAAGCTGGTTCCAAAGACGCTCCAGGCTCCTGGCGTCGGTCTCGTTCTTGATCATCCGCAGCAGGGCGATGCCTCGGCTTTCGTCGAGGACACTGACGATGAGCGGCAAAAGCGACTCCTCGACGCCGTACACCTTGCCAGACTGGGTGCAGACGGGGATGACGGGTAACCTGTTCCCAAGCGATTCCTTGACCACCTGGCAGGCTTCGGCAACGTTCTTCTCCTTGGGCCGCGTCGGTTTCTGGAAGTCGTAGGGCGGCTGCCATTCCAGACTGGGCGGCAACAGGTCGATGTGGGTCAAAACCGCGAAGATGCATGGCCGACGCAGTTCCGGGTGGGAGCGGAAGTAGTTCTCGATGGCTTCCAGGAGCTTGACATCGGCCTGTCGTCCCGGATCGCGGGCATTGAGAACCAAAAGCAGAATGTCCGAGTCCTTGGCGGCTTTCAGCGTCTCCTCCAACTGATCCTGACGCGGTCCTTCGTTCCCGTAGCCGACCGTGTCCAAGATCGTCAGGGAATCTTCGAGGCCCTTCGGTTTCAGAAAGTATCGCATGATTTCCCTGGTCAGCGGCAGGACGTCGGTGGCCGCCCGCTGTTCGCCGAGCAAGGCGTTGATGAGGCTCGACTTGCCCGCTTTGACTCGGCCCAGGACGACGATCTGAATCGGAATCGGTTTTGGCGGAGGCGGGGCAGCGGCTTCGGTGTCAGCGGGTCGGAAGTCACCGGCCATTTGCCGCCGGGTAGCCGCGACCAGTTCCCGATATCGCTTCGCCCCGACCTTCAGCCGACCGCTGTTGACCTCGATCAGATAGTGACCCATTCGCAGCAGAAAGTTCGTGTAGAACCACAACACGACATTTTTCTGTAAACGGTCCACGAAGGAGCCGATGCCCACGCGAGAGGCCGTGTAGCGGATTAACGTGCCCAGCGGATCGAAGATTGCGGCGCCGGCCCAGACCACGGGCATGACCGTGCGGTACCAGTCGGCCGCCTTCGGCAAAGCCCGCCATTGATCTATGGTCAGAAGATGACTGCCGGGAAGGTGCTTGTCGAGCAGTTCCCACAGGTCTTCCGCCGCCAACTGGATCACGGCCAGCACTTCGAGAACGGTCAGACGGCCCACCGGGTCCCTGGCTCCAGGATGGTAAAATCGGGCCAGTTCCTGAGCCATCTCCCGACCGGTATCGAGATACGTTTCGAGGGAAACGAACTTCTGCGGATCTTCCTGAGAGGCCTTCTCCACCCGGGCAAGGACCAGTTTCCACGCCTCCTGGTCTCGATCCGTGTAGGCGAATTGATCCGGCGGTTTAGGCTTGGGCAGGAGATTGCCGCCGATCTGCCAGCGCCACGCCAGAATTGCCGTCGCTGACCAGAACGCCAACAGGCCCAGATAAATTGCCAGGCGAACCTCCCAGGGCAATTGCCAAAGCCAAGCCAAACCCAGCGTCAGAAGGACAACCAGGGGCGCCGCCCCGAGGATGCCGAGAACGATCAACCGCCAACGTGCGATAGGGATCATGGGCTGCTCGGAAGCTGGGAATGGTCAGGGCGAAGACTTCGGAGAGGCTTCGCCGGTCTGACCTTGAAACCGCGTTTTCCAATACTGCTCCGCCCGCTTGAGTTCGTCGTTGTAGAACTCGCGGATGTCCTCGGCCTTGGGGACATGGCCTTTAAGCACGGCGCTGTAGTAGTAGCAGAAGGCTCGGCCCAGGGCGTAGGTGGAACTGGCGGCAAAGGCAGCGGCGACGACCGAACCGACGTAAGGGATGAGTTTCGCCAACTCCCGTCGGATCTGACGAATGATCACTCCCATGCCGATAGCGCCGGCCAGTTCCCAGAACCGCTTGGCGTTGAATTCCAAGTGGTACAACTGGGCCAGTTTGCGGGCCATCATCACCTGGACGGCGACAATGGCGGGCAGTTCAAGGATCGGCACCGGAACCAGGGCCAGACTCCCGGCCAGAACGCTGTAGCCGATGATGTACGGCTGGGCACGGCGTTCGTGCCAGTCCCGTAGATCCTTGTTCGCTTCCTCGAAACGCACCAGGGTCTGCCGGTAGGCTTCGGGCAGAACGTCCATCAAGACTTTTTTAAGGTGTTCACCGCCGTAGTTGGGATCGTTGAAGCCCTCTTCCGGCTTGGTCAGGTCCACAGCCACGAAGCGATCAGCCAGGCCGTCGAAGCGTCTTCGCTGTTCGGCCAGACAGCGGAGCAGCGCTTCTGGAGCGGCGGAGGCGGGCACGTCCCAGCCATTCTCGAAGGGGTAGGGCAGGGGGTGTTGCTGCTGGGGATACGCTTCGTGCAGACAGGTGGCGACCAGAACCACGGGTCGCTGGGGTTCCGCCTCTCGAATCCGCCGCAGGTGCGCGACCACGTTTTCCAGGGCGTGATCGGTGGCCCGGACTGTCACCAGCATCGCGTGAGCTTCGTTGTGAAATTGCTGGATGTCTTCGGTCGGATCGTAGCTTGGCTCATCCAGACCGCGGGTATCGAGGAAGGTCAATAGCGGCGTGTCTTCCGTCGGGAACTGGTAGCGGCGAGTGAAGCGGGTGGTCGGCTTGAAGCCGGAGCCGATCTCCGCGTCCTCCGCTCCGGTGAGATACCGCACCAGCGAGGTTTTGCCGCTCTGGGTCTTGCCGAAGAGCCAGAACACCGGTACCGGAGCCTGGCCTCGTCGGCTCTGCACCTTTTGCCGCAGGCCCGCTTCATCGTCCGGATCGACGAACCATTTCAGGACGGAATCCAACAGTTCCAAGTGCGCCCCTCATTTCGATCGGAAAGCAAAACCAGTCACCTGCCGCTTGCTTCCTGATTCCATGCTATCTATTCGTCCCACAACCTCCGATCTTGACGTTACGGGGATTTCGCTTGACGTGCTGACCCGCGGTTCGTAGATTGCCGAGACACGCCGAGCCATCAGGCAGGCAGCGACTTGCCTTCTCCAGACTTCTTGGTTTCCCGGTGTGCGACCCGGAACCCGCACATTGAGGGGATTTGCCCGGACGTTCGGCAAGTCTCATTGATTCCACGCTCGTGAGTTCAAGCAAAACCCTGTACCTCCTGGACGCCAATTCCCTGATTTTTCAGGTGTTTCATGCCATTCCGGCCATGACGGGGCCGAAGGGGCAGCCGACCAATGCCGTCTTCGGCTTCACCGGCGACCTGCTGCGGCTGCGTCGGCGGAAGCCCGATTATCTGGTCTGCGTCTTCGATCCGCCAGGAAAAACCTTCCGCGACGAGTTGTACCCGGAGTACAAGGCCCAGCGCGCCCCCATGCCAGAAGATCTCGCCGCCCAGTGGCCTTTGATTCTCCGAGTTCTGGAGGCCCTTCGCGTTCCTGTGGTCATGGTCGAAGGCTACGAGGCCGACGACGCCATCGCCACCCTGGCCCGCAAAGGCGAACAGCAGGGCATCGATGTCTTTGTCTGCACCAGCGACAAAGACATGCGCCAGCTCATCACCGATCGGATTCGCATCTTCAACCTGCGAAGAGACCAGGTTCTCGACCGAGAGGCCCTGTGGAAAGAATGGGGCATCACCCCGGAACAGGTGGTGGATTTTCTCACCCTGGTCGGCGACCAGGTGGACAACGTGCCCGGCGTACCCGGCGTCGGTCCCAAGACGGCGACCAAGCTGTTGCAGGAGTACGGCGATCTCGATAACCTGCTGGCCCACGTGGACGAGATCAAACAGCCGAAACTGCGGGAAAACCTGGGCCAATCCGCCGAACAACTCCGCCTGGGTCGGGATCTCATCACGTTGAAAACCGATGTGCCAGTCGAGCCGGACTGGCATGCGTGGAAGCTCCAGCCGCTGAATGTCCCGGCGATCCTCGATGTTTTCCGGGAATGTGGCTTCCGTCGCTACACCGACGAAGTCCTGCGACTGGCCGAGGAGGAAACCGGAACCGTCTTCCCGGTCGCGGCGGCCCGTCAGAAGATGTTGTTCGGGCAACAAAATGGCAGCGGCGAAGGAAGGCCAACGGCCCCGTCCGATTCCTGGCAAGCCGAGTATCATCTAGTGAATTCCCCGGGACAGTTCCGGCGGTTTTTGGGAGAGCTGCGGGACGTCCGGCGCTTCGCCCTGGACGTGGAAACTACCAGTCTCGACCCCCATCAGGCGGCGGTGGTTGGCTTGGCCTTCTGCTGGCGGGCGGGGGAAGCCCACTACCTGTGCCTGAAAGCTCCGCCAGAACAGCCGACCTTGGAGGCGGAGGAGGTTTTTCGGGAATTGCGGCCGATTTTGGAGAATCCTTCCCTGGGGAAAGTGAATCAAAATATCAAGTACGATATCCAAGTCCTCCGCACCGCCGGGATACGACTCGCCGGCATCGACGGCGACTCCATGGTCGCCAGCTACCTGTTGACATCCGGCGAGCGAAATCATAACCTGGAGGAGCTTTCGCTCCAGTATCTTGGCCACCAGCCTATTCCAATCAGCGATCTGATCGGCACCGGGAAGAATCAAAGGAGCATGGATGCGGTGGATCCGTCCTTGGTTGCCCGCTATGCCGGGGAAGACGCGGACATCGCGTGGCGACTGATCGGAATTCTGGAGCCGAAACTGGCCGAGCGCGGCCTGGAACGCTTGTATCGGGACGTGGAAGTCCCCCTGATTGATGTCCTGGCGGAGCTGGAATATAATGGCGTGAAAGTGGATGTCCCTCTGCTGAAGCGGCTGAGCGAGGATTTTTCCCGCCAGCTTGCGGCCTTGGAACAAGAAATCCATGCCTTGGCGGGACATCCGTTCAACATCGGCTCCCCGAAGCAACTCCGGCAGGTACTTTTCGAAGAACTGCGTTTACCCGCGCGACGCAAGACCAGCATTACCGGCGAAGCCAGTACGGGCCAGGAGGTCCTGGAGGAATTGGCGGCAGCCGGACACGAGTTGCCCCAGAAAATCCTGGAGTATCGCCAGATCGCCAAACTCAAAAGCACCTATGTGGACGCTTTACCTGCGATGGTCAATCCGGTCACGGGTCGGGTGCATGCGGCGTTCAACCAGACGGTGACGGCCACCGGACGCCTCAGTTCCAGTGACCCGAATCTGCAAAACATCCCGATCCGCACCGCTCTGGGCCGTCAGATTCGCCAGGCGTTTATCGCTGATCCTCAGCCCTGGCAGCTTCTGACCGCCGACTATTCGCAGATTGAGTTGCGGGTACTGGCCCACTTTTCGCAGGACGCGGAATTGCAGCGGGCCTTTCAGGAGGATCGCGACATCCATGCCCATGTGGCGGCCCAGATCTACGGGGTAGCTGAGGACCAGGTGACGCCGGAGCAGCGCCGCAACGCAAAAACGGTGAACTTTGGTGTCATCTATGGGCTGAGCGCTTATGGATTGGCCCAGCGGCTCGGGATGGAGAACGAGGAAGCCGCGGCGTTCATCGACGCCTACTTCGCCCGATATCCCGGCGTGCTGGCGTTCCAGGAGGAGGTTCTGGAACAGGCTCGGCGACAAGGCTTTGTCACCACGATCCTGGGGCGACGACGAGCCATCGAGGGCGTGCGGCCTCAGTCCTCCTACAAGCAGAGGAATCAGCCGGAACGCGAGGCCCTGAACACCGTGATCCAAGGGTCGGCAGCGGATCTGATCAAGGCTGCGATGGTCCGCATCCATCGCCGCATGAAGCACGAAGGGTTTACCGCCCGGATGTTGCTTCAGATTCACGACGAACTGATCTTTGAAGCTCCGCCGGAGGAATTACGTCGGCTGGCGCAGCTCGTGGATCAAGAGATGACGCAGGCGTTGCCGCTGCGGGTGCCGATCAAGGTGGATCTGGCCTTCGGCCCGAACTGGCTGGACACGCAGCCCCTGGCAGCGTGATCCGAGAGTGCGAGGCAGAAGCGAACCATGACCGCGGCCAAGCCCGTAGTGGGAATCGTCGGCGGGATCGGCAGCGGCAAGTCCCATGTGGCTCGGCTGTTGGCTCAGCGTGGCGGACATCTGATTCAAGCCGACTTGTTCGGGCACGAAGCCCTGAGACAGGAACCGATCAAGGCGGCAGTTGTGCAGCGCTGGGGCCCGGACGTTCTCGGACCGGACGGCGAAATCGACCGCCGACGACTCGCGGCCATCGTCTTTGCCGATCCTCAGGAGCGTCGGCATCTGGAAAGCCTGGTCTTTCCCTGGATCGAACGCCGCATCCGAGAGGAAATTACCCGGGCCGAACGCGACGACAAGGTTCGCTTCGTGGTCCTGGACGCCGCCATCCTGCTCGAAACCGGATGGGGCCGCTGGTGCGACAGGATCGTCTTCGTGGATGCACCGCGCGAGGTACGGCTGGCTCGCCTGGCCGTCTCCCGCGGCTGGACGGAAAAGGAGGTGGACGCACGGGAACAGGCTCAACTTCCTTTGGACGCCAAGAAGGCCCAGGCTCATGAAATCGTGGAAAATCATGGCGAGGCCGGTTCCGAACCCCACCTTGCCGCTCAACTGGATCGCATCGTAAACCGCTTACTGAAAACTTCCCCTTCGCCGGCGTCGTGACGCCGGGCGAAGTTCACGCATAGTTGATTCTTGATGTCCCATGGTGGACTCCAACACGTTGGAAAACCCATTGTCCATTCCCACCGCTGACACCGCGGTGCCGAACACGCGTCGGGCGACACCCCGTGTCCCCAGCACCGCCGGACCAGCCGACAGCACTCAGTCGGCCCGTGGTTCGATTCCCGTGTCAGCCCCTAGCCAAAAGGAGGAACACTATCATGGCTGAAGAAACCCGCGGACGCCGTCTCATCACTCGGAGCCGCACTTCCCGAACCCGCACCTCGACCTCGGCTCCCACGCCGCCCGTGGATGCGGAGCAGGATGTTCGCAATGAACCCGTGCCCTTCCGCCGTCCGGAACCGGACGAGGAGATCGTCACCTTCGACCGCGGCGAGGAACGCCGTCCCGCCGAGGGACCGTCCACGCCTGGCTCGAACGCTTCCACCACGCCGACGCCGCCTCCCCTCGACATCGAGGACGAGATCGGCTTCGACGAGGAAACCCATGCCCGCTACGAAGAGGTCAAGCGCGGCGGCACCTACATCACCGAGTTGCAGCAGATGACCATGCAGCAACTCCTCAAGACCGCCAAGGAAGAGGGGCTTCAGGACTACACCGGCCTGAAGAAGCAGGACCTGATCTTCAAGATCCTCAAGGAGCGGGTCAAGCAGAATGGCTTGATGTTCGGCGAAGGCACGCTGGAAGTCCTGCCGGACGGCTTCGGCTTCCTGCGCAGCCCGGACTACAACTACCTGCCTTGCCCGGACGACATCTACATCTCGCCCAGCCAGATTCGCCGCTTCGGTCTGCGAACCGGGGCTGTCGTGTCCGGCCAGATTCGTCCGCCCAAGGAGAACGAACGCTACTTCGCCCTGCTTCGCGTCGAGGCGATCAACTACGAAGACCCCGACCTGCTCACTCAGAAGGTGGTCTTCGACGATCTCACGCCGCATCACCCGACCGAACGGCTGCGGCTGGAAACCGACCCGACGGAAATCAACATGCGGGTCGTGGACCTGATCACGCCCATCGGCAAGGGGCAGCGCGGGCTGATCGTCGCTCCGCCGCGAACCGGTAAGACGGTGCTGCTGCAGAAGATCGCCAACAGCATCCTCCGCAACCATCCCGAAGTGTACGTGATGGTGCTGCTCATCGACGAGCGGCCGGAGGAAGTCACCGATATGGAGCGCAACGTCAAGGGACCGCGTTGCGAGGTCATCAGCTCGACCTTTGACGAACCGGCCAGCCGGCATCTCCAGGTCAGCGAAATGGTCATCGAGAAGGCCAAGCGGCTTGTCGAGTACGGCAAGGATGTCGTCATCCTGCTTGACTCGATCACCCGTCTGGCCCGGGCCTACAACACGGAAGTGCCCCACTCCGGGAAGATCCTCTCCGGTGGTGTCGATGCCAATGCCCTGCACAAGCCGAAGCGCTTCTTCGGAGCGGCCCGCGCCATCGAGGAAGGCGGCAGCCTGACCATCCTGGCCACCGCCCTCATCGACACCGGCAGCCGCATGGATGAGGTGATCTTCGAGGAGTTCAAGGGCACCGGCAACATGGAGCTGCACCTCGACCGGCGACTCGTGGACAAGCGAGTGTGGCCGGCCATCGATGTCAATCGCTCCGGCACCCGGAAAGAGGAACTGCTCCTGGATCCCGAAGAACTTCGCCGCATCTACATCCTCCGCAAGGTTCTCTCCGACATGAACCCGGTCGAGGCGATGGAACTGCTCGTCAATCGCATGAGCAAGACCAAGAGCAACGCCGAGTTCCTGATGAGCATGAACCTCGGATAACCGGATGCGAAAGGCCGGTTAAAGCCGGATCGGGTGCGGTGACGGCAAACCTTCGTCAGCCTGTTTCGTCCCCACGGATGAAGCAGGCTGACGTTTTTTCCACGTTGCGGAGCGGATCGAGATGGACCTGCAACTGTCCGACAAAGTCTGCGTCGTGACCGGCGGTGCCTCCGGCATCGGCCTGGCTGTTGTCGAACTGCTTGCCGCCGAGGGAGCAACCGTCTGGATCGTGGACCGGGACGCTGTCGCCGCAACCGATGCGGTTCGCCGTCTGACCCGGGCTGGCGGGTCGGTCCGCGAGGTGGTCGCCGATCTGACCGATCCCGAGCAATGCCGCGGGGCCGCCGAGGCGATCCTTCTGGCCCATAGCCGGGTCGATGGGCTGGTCAACAACGCCGGCGTCAACGACGGGGTGGGTTTGCTCAACGGCGACGTGCCAAAGTTTGTCGCCTCCTTGCATCGCAACCTGATCCACTATTACGAGATGACCCGGCTGCTGCTTCCGGGTTTGCGAGCTTTCCGGGGAGCCATTGTCAACATCGTGTCCAAGGTGGCCGAGACAGGGCAGGGCGGGACGTCGGCCTACGCGGCCGCCAACGGCGGACGGGCGGCCCTGACCCGGGAATGGGCTGTCGAGCTGGCCCCGCATGGCATTCGCGTCAATGCCGTGGTCGTGGCCGAGTGCTTTACGCCGATGTACCAGCGTTGGCTGGCAGCGCAGCCAGACCCGGAGGCAGCCCAACGTCACATCGAGCAGCGCATTCCCCTGGGACATCGGATGACCAGGCCGGAGGAAATCGCCGCTGCCGTCGCCTTCCTGCTTTCCCCCCGCTCCAGCCACACCACGGGGCAACTGATCCATGTGGACGGCGGCTACGTCCATCTTGACCGTCGGATGACGTGAGAAATGAGTACGGCATCGTGCCTGCCCAAGGAGCGATGAAAACGGTCGGACAGACTGTACCGGATCCACAAGCGGTATCGCCCCGCCATCCGGCAGGGTTTTCCCTGGTCTTGACGGAGAGGGTCGGGTACACTTGCCGATAGCGGGTAGGTTGGCTCAACGACTCGCAGCACGTCTTTTCAAGGGGTAGTTTCCATGATTCGGTTGGCTGTCCTCGGGTGCTTGCTGATGCTCCTGTCGAGCCTGTTACCGACGGCACACGCTCAGGATTCGACCCTGGACGAAGCGCAAAAGCGACGCAAGATCGAAGCCGAACGGCTCGAAATGGAAATCCGCAATGCCCTTGCCGAGGCCGACAAAATCAAGGCCTCCGAACCGTCCAGGGCTGTGCAGATCCTCGAAGCGGCCCTGGAAAAGCTGAGCGCGAACACCGCCCTGAGCATTGCTCAGACGGCCACCCTCCGCGTCACCCTCAAAGATCGGATTGAGGCAATCAAGTCGGGTCGGGCCAAGGCCGAGGCAGAGCAGGCCGAGGGCCGGAATCGGCTCGCTGAACTGGATCGCCGTCTGGCTCGCTTGCAGGCCCAGGCGGAGCGCGACGAGGCCCTGCGGCGCGACCTGGCCATCGTTAAGGACTTGATGGCTCGCGGCAAACTGGCCGAGGCTGCCAGGCTTTCCGAGGAACTCGCCCAACGTCACTCGGACAATCCCGCGGCCGGTCAACAGCGGCAGGTGGCGGGCTTGGGCGAACGGGTCCGGGAGGCCTACCGCATCACGGAGGAAAAAGCCGGGGCGTCCGTGTCGGCCCTGAACGACGTGGCCCGCAGCGGCATCCCGCCAGCCGGGGACATTGTGTATCCCCCCAAGGAAAAATGGGACAAGCTGACCCGCGACCGCAAGAAGTTCCTGGAAATCCCGATGACCGAGCGGGAGAAGCAGATTGTCGCAATCCTCAACTCCGAGATTCCCACGCCGACTGAGCTGCGCGACATTACCTTCCGCAAGTTCCTTGACGATTTCCAGAAGGAAACCGGCTTGCCCGTGCTGGTCAACCAGGCGGCCCTGAAAGACCTCGGCATCGACTACGAGAACACCTTCACCATCTCCTTGCCGCGAAAAGTTACCCGCCGGTCGTTGCTCCGCACCGCCTTGGCTGAGCTGGGACTGACCTATGTGATCCGCAACGAAACCATTGAGATCATGGACGTCGAGCGGGCCAAGAACTGCATGACCGTTCGGGTGATTCCGATCGATGACTTGCTGCTGGGCTTTGGTGGTCTTGCTCCGCCGATTCTGCCCAACGGGAATGCCAACACCAGCGGTAAGACGCCGATAGATCTGCTTATCGACATGATCCAGGACACCATCGAGCCGCTCAGCTGGCAAAAATACAACGGCCCGGGCAGCATCACCTACTACGCGCCGCAGCGGGCACTTATCATCCGCAACTCGGCCGAGGTCATCAACATGATCGGCGGTCGGACTCGGTAGGGGCGAATCCTCGCTCCTTTGGTCGATGACGCATCCCCGCCCCCGGCCCACCACCGGGGGTTGTTGTTTGAGGGCCGAGTCATGCTCGATTACTTTCCCAACCTCGAAACTGCCCCCCGACGGGAAATCTTTCCCGGGGTCTACATCCGCACTTGCTCCTTGGATCGAGTCATGTTGTCTCTGGTCGATCTGGAACCCGGCAGCGTAGTACCGGAACACCATCATCCCCACGAACAGATGGGCTATTGGCTCCGGGGAAAGGCCCGCTTCACCATCGGCGGCGACGTGCGGATCATCGAGCCGGGACAGTGGTATCGCATTCCCTCAAACGTGCCCCACAAGGTCGAAGTGCTCCACGAACCCGCCCAGGCCCTCGACGTTTTCTCGCCTCCCCGAGAGGAGTACCGCTGACGCTCCCGGCCGCAGCTTCATGCGGCGGAGTCAGCTCCCTCCGTCGTACCCGGTTTCGGCAAATCTTCGATTCCGACGACGTGAGCCAGGGCTACCCTGAGGAGGCGATCGTACAACTGAGGATCCTCCGCACTGGGGTAGCCGATGGTCAGGTCCCGCTGGCCTACCAGAACGAGATCGGGGTGATTAATGTCGAACCGAAGCCCTTCGCTGACAACCAGGCGGAAAGGCCGGAAGGGCCGCTCTCGCAGTCGCGCTTGGATGTCTTTGGGTCGAAGCATGGCCAGTCCCCCGTCGGTTTCCATCGATGCCTCCCGGCCCGGGTTCTCCAGCATGGGATTTTAACCCATGCCATCCAACTGGTGAACATTCGAGAAACAGTCTAGAATCACTTGGACGCATTTCGTCAGGGAGATGAAAAAATGAATCGGGAGTTCGACGTGGTTGTAGAGCGGGATGAGGAGGGGTGGTATGTCGCTTCTGTTCCAGCTCTGCCGGGATGTCATACTCAAGCGCGATCGCTGGACGAACTCATGGAGAGAGTACGCGAGGCGATTGCCTTGTACCTCGAGGCTGAAGCTGCTCTGTAAACGCCCCCGTCCGTATTGCCTGTAGCACAGCAACGTCGGAGCGGCCGCTCGGATGTGAAGAACATATGACCGCAACTCAACGAGGAGCTTGGTCATGCGAAATGATAATTCATCATCGGACAGGGGACGGGGGGCGTTTCTGGCCCTGGTGCTGGGCAGTCTGGCCGGGCTGGCGGGGCTGATCTTCCTCGTCTTCGTCACGAACGGCTTCTTCGCCTGGGTGATTTTGATCGGGCTGGGTATCACCTTGTTCATGGGGTTGCACTACATTTTGTGGGGGAGGAGTTTCGAGCAAAGCGTCGCCGCCGAACGCGCGGCCCTGCTGGACAGCGACGAGGATTGATCCGCGGAATTTCGCCTTAAGGAGAAGTCGCCGATGCGTGCCGTGGCCTTTGCCCGTCATGGCGGTCCGGAAGTGCTGGAGCTCATGGACCTGCCCAAGCCCGCCATCGCCGACGATGAGGTGCTGGTCCAGGTCAAAGCCTGCGCCCTGAACCATCTCGACGTCTGGGTCCGCAAGGGCATCGGCACGAAGATTCCCATGCCGCACATCGGCGGGTGCGAAACGGCAGGGGTGGTGGTCGAGGTCGGTAGCCGGGTCGCCAAGGTCCGGGTCGGCGACCGCGTGTTGATCTCTCCCGGCCAATCCTGCGGCCGATGTGCGTGGTGCAATCAAAGCCTCGACAGCCTCTGTCCCGAGTTCATCATCGCCGGGCATCAGACCCAGGGCGGTTTCGCGGAATATGCCAAGGCCCGAGAGTGGGATGTGATCCCGATCAGCGACGCCTGGTCCTTTGCCGAGTGGGCGGCCATCCCGCTGACGTTTGTGACCGCCTGGAACATGCTTCATCATCGGGCCGGTCTGCGGGCGGGAGATACGGTGCTGATCATGGGAGCGGCCAGCGGCGTCGGCGTGGCCGGGATTCAGATCGCCCGTCATGCCGGGGCCAGGGTCATTGCCGTGGCCGGGTCCGACGAAAAGCTGCGCAAGGCCGCTGAACTCGGCGCGGAAGTCCTCATCAATTACCAGACGACCGACATCGCCAAGGCCGTGCGGGAGGCGACCAAGGGCGAGGGAGTGGACATCGTCTTCGAGCACGTCGGGGCGGCCCAGTGGACCTCGGCCCTGAAATGCCTGCGGAAAAATGGTCGGCTCGTGACCTGCGGCGCGACCACCGGGCCGAAGGTGGAAATTGATCTGCGGTTTTTCTTCACGCAGCAACTGGTAGTGACCGGGGCCTACATGGGCAGCCGCAGCGAGCTGCTGCGTTGTCTGGACCTGGTTGAACGGCGAGTCTTCCGTCCGGTGGTGGACACGGTCTTTCCGCTGGAAGACCTGCGCAAGGCGCAGGAGCGGATGGAACAGCGGGCGGTGTGTGGCAAACTGGTCGTGACGCCCTGATCGTGCGGACTGGCGAAAGGACTCAGAGGCTGACAGTCCTTGCGGCATGGACCGGGAGAGGTGTGACGGCCACCAATCGCCAGCGATTGCGTCCCGATTCGACCGCCGTTAGGATGGGGTGAGCAACGGCTTCCGTAGTACCTGTGGTTTTGATTGTACTGCCATGCGCGACCTGCTGACCTGGTCGATTCCCGTAGGACGGATGTTCGGCATCACCATCCGTCTGCACGTCCTTCTGTATCTTCCATTCCTCGTCATGATGATCGGCCGGGGCTTCGCCAAGGGCTACGGTTGGGAGGCCTTGCAGATCCAGGTGTTGTTGTTTGTCTCGGTGCTGTTGCACGAGTTCGGCCACTGCTTCGCCGCGCGCCAGGTGGGAGGCGATGCTCACGACATTCTCATGTGGCCCCTGGGCGGCTTGGCGTATGTGGACGTGCCCCATACTCCTCGGGCCAACCTCATCACCACGCTTTGGGGACCGCTGGTCAATCTGACCCTGTGCGCCGGCGTCGGGCTGGCCCTGGTCCTGGCGGCTGGTCTGCTGCCGCCGCTGAACCCGTTCTGGAGTCCGGTCGTTCTCGTCGGCAATCCCGTCACCGTTCGGACGGATTACCTGTACAGCCTTGCCGAGGGCCGCTGGGTCAGCGACCTGGGTTTCTTCACGACGATAACAGCCCGGTTCTTTTACCTGAATTGGCTGCTCTTTCTCTTCAACATGCTTCTGGTGGGCTTTCCGCTCGACGCGGGGCGTCTGCTTCAATCCATTTTGTGGGTGTATGTCGGCTTCCGCCGAGCGACGCAGATCGTGATCTACTGCGGCTATGGCGTGGCGGCAGTCCTGGCAGCCTACTGCTTCATCACGATGGAGGGCGAAGACGTTCCCGCGAAGCTGATCCTGTTCAGTCTCGCATTCTTCATCGTGGCCAGTTGCTATCAACAGGCGAAACTTCTGGAAGCGGGCATGCTTGGCGACGAAACGCTGCTCGGCTACGACTTCTCGCAGGGCTATACGAGCCTGGAGCGCAGCGAGCCGCCCCCACGCCGTCGCAAGCCGAACTTCATCCAACGCTGGCTGCAACGGCGGGCCGAACGCCGTCGGCAGAAGGAGGAAGAGCAGCGGCTTGCCGAGGAGCAGCGGCTCGATGAACTGCTGGCCAAGGTGCAGCGGCACGGCAAGGACGCCTTGACGCCGGAAGAACTGCGCTTCCTCGAGCGTGTCAGCGCCCGCTATCGCAGCCAACGCCATCGCTCCTGATCGCTTCCTCCTGGCCTGCCTTGTCTCGCCGAGGCCTTGCTCGAAAGATATGCTTGTCCCCGAGGATCGGGACTGTTGCCGATCCGCCCCGCTGCAAGCGAGGACAGCATGGCAGGACTCATCGAACCGCGGACCCTCAAAGGATTCCGCGATTATCCGCCGGAGCTGATGATTCCCCGGGAACGGCTCATGGATAAGGCCCGGGTAGTGTTCCGCTCTTACGGCTACGTTCCCATCGACACCCCGGCCCTGGAGTACGCCGAGATTCTTCTGGGCAAGGGCGGCCAGGAGACGGACAAGCAACTGTACCGCTTTCAGGATCACGGCGGCCGGGACGTCGCCCTGCGCTTCGACCTCACCGTCCCGTTCGCCCGCTTCGCCGCCCAGCACATCGGCCAACTGGGCACGCCTTTCAAGCGCTATCACATCGGCACCGTCTGGCGGGGCGAAAACACGCAGCGGGGGCGATATCGGGAGTTCGTCCAATGCGACTTCGATTTCATCGGCACGACGGCCAATGCTGCCGACATCGAAATCGCCTTGGTCATCCACGATCTGCTTCGCTCCCTGGGCTTCGAGCGCTTCCGCATCCACATCAACAACCGCAAACTGCTGAACGGCCTGCTTGAAGAATCAGGCTTGGCCGGCAAGACGGCCGAGCTTCTGATCGCCCTGGACAAGCTGCCCAAGATCGGGGCCGAGGCTGTGCTGGCCGAGATGGAAGCCAAGGCCGGAGTGGGTCGAGAAGCCGGTCAGCGCCTCCTTGAACTGACGCAGACCCAGGGCAGCAACGCCGAGGTGCTTGATCAGTTGGAGCAACGCTTCGGCAAGAACCCGACCGCGGCGGACGGCTTGCAGCGGCTCCGGGAGCTCCTCGATGTCGCCGTGCGCGCTGGTGTTCCCGAGGCGATGCTTCAGGTGGACGTGTCCATCGCTCGGGGACTGGACTACTACACGGGCACGGTTTACGAGACCTTCCTCACCGACCTGCCCGGCATCGGCAGCGTCTGCTCCGGCGGCCGGTATGACAACCTGGCCAGCCTGTACACGAAACAAGTCCTCCCCGGCGTGGGAGCATCGCTGGGCCTGGATCGGCTGCTGGCAGCGATGGCTGAACTGAATCTGCTGCCCAAGGAATCAACCGCAGCCCCCGTGTTGCTGGTCTTCTTCGAGCCGAACCGCCTGGCAGAGTATCAGCGGATGGCCCGGACGCTCCGCGCCGCCGGCATCGGCGTGGATGTGTATCCCGAACCGAAGAAGATCGGGACGCAGTTGAAATACGCCGACCATCGCGGCTTCCGCTTCGCCCTCATCGCCGGGCCGGATGAGTTTGCTCAGGACGTCTGGCAGATCAAGGACCTGCGAGCCGGACAATCCGCCACGGTTCCCTCGACGGAAGTTGTCGGATATCTTCTCAAAGCGCTGGGCGAAACTGCGGCCGGGTGTTAGAGTGGTGTTCGTCGGGCAGACCACGTCCTTAGCACCTGTGGGGCTTCGATGGATCGCGGCAACCACTACGAGACGGCCTTCGCAGAGTACCTCCACTGGCACCGCATCTGTCACGTGGCCGTGGACGAGTCGCGCCGCAGCTACCTCGGCGAGCAGAGCATCAAGAGCCTTGATTTCATCGTGTACAGCAGCGACGGCACGGGACTGCTTGTGGACGTCAAGGGGAGGCGATTCCCGGGCGGCACGGCAGAACGCCCCAGGCGGGTCTGGGAGAGCTGGTCCACGCGAGAAGACATCATCGGCTTGCAGCAGTGGAGCAGCGTATTCGGTCCCCGGCACGTCGGTCTGCTGGTCTTCATGTATCATCTGCAAGAGCATTGTCCGCCGCTGGCGGGCGACGAGGATCTCTGGACGTGGCATGACCGCCGCTACGTTCTGCGAGCGGTTTCCGTGGCCGACTACGCCCGCTGCATGCGAGTCCGCAGTCCCCGCTGGGACACGGTTTGCCTGGCGACGACAGACATGGCTCGCCTGGCCCGTCCGTTCTACCATTTCCTCGGAAAGCGAACCGCGGACGCCGTCCTCAACGCCTGATTGACATAGCTATGGCACGAAACAGAATCGGCGCAGTTTTGGAAAGCCTGCAACTGCCGATCAAGGAAGCGGTGCGGGTGGCCTCCACCCTCGGCATCGAAGGCGTGCAGGTGGATGCCGTCGGCGACCTGGCTCCGGAAGCGCTCTCGTCCACGGGCCGCAGGGAGTTTCGCCATCGGCTCCGCTCCGTCGGTCTGGAACTGGCCGCCCTGGGTTGTCCTCTGCGTCATCCGCTCTACCATCTGGAGCGGTATGAGGCCCGCGTCAAGCATGTCATGCAAGCTCTTTCTCTGGCCTACGACCTGGGTGCAGGAGTGGTCACAATCTTTGCCGGGACCATTCCGAACCCGGACGACCCGGCACGGACCATCCTGACAGACACTTTGGAACGGCTCGGCAGCTACGGGGAACGGGTCGGGGCGACGTTGGCCCTGGCCGCCGGCGCGGAACCGCCCCAGGTACTCGCCGACTACCTGCGTACCTTCCGCTGCGGAGGACTGGGCGTTTTCGTAGATCCAGCCAGTTTACTGATGCGTCGAATGGATCCGTCCGAAGCCGTCCGACTCTTCAAAGAGCAATTGGCCCTGCTTCATGCCCGCGACGCACTGTCCGAACGGCCCGATCGACTGGCCGAGGAAGTCCCCCTCGGACATGGCGACGTGGACTGGATGGGGTTGCTGGGGGCCTTGGAGGAAATCGACTACCGTGGCTGGATCGTCATTCGGCGAGGACAAACCCCCGACCCGGCAGCCGACATCCGCAATGCGGCGGCATTGCTCCGTCGACTCGGTGCGTGAATCGGCTAGGTGAGCAGATCGCGGATCGGTTCTCCGTCGGCCAAGCGGATCGGTCTGCCGATGGGGGAGATGTTTTCCCGCCGAGGATTCAAACCGACTGCCGTGAGGATGGTGGCGTGCAGATCGCCCACCGTCACGGGGCGATCCGGTTCCTTCTTGCCTTCGGGATCGGTGGCCCCGAGAACGATGCCGCCGCGAATCGGTCCTCCGGCCAAGGCGACGCTGAAGCCCTTGGGCCAATGATCCCGACCACCCAGCGGATTGATGTTCGGCGTCCGGCCAAACTCGCCGGCCCAGACAACGATGGTTTTCCGAAGCAGGTCGCGGTCCTTGAGGTCTTTGAGCAACGCGCTGAAGGCGGGGTCGAGGATTTCCTTGCGGCCCGCGGTGAGGCTGTGATTCTCGGCGTGGGTGTCCCAGCCGTCCAAGGTCACCTCGACGCAGCGGACCCCGACTTCGATCAGCCGTCGAGCCGCGAGACAGGCCCGACCGAACGGCGTGTCGCCGTACTCCCGTCGCAGGGAAAGCGGTTCCAGGGTCACATCGAAGGCCTTGAGTTGTTCCGTGGTGATCATCGTCCGGGCGCTCTGCACGGAATGCCGGTGCAAGGTCTCCTCGACGCGAGAACCTCGGCCCTTGGCGAAGGTCTTCTCGGCGATCTCCATGTCCCGATAGCGGAGCAGATCGCGCGGCGGCGAAACCCGCGGCGTGACGTCGGGCACTTTTTGCAGCGGGTCGTAGGTGAGGAAGGCATCGAACTCGGCGCCGAGGAACCCGCCCCGGCTCGGCCACGGTCCCGGAAGGATGGAAATATGCCGCGGAATCTCGGTCTTTCCCACCGGCAGTTCGTGGCAGATGATCGCACCCAGGGACGGATAGGTCGTCGTCGGATCGGGCCGGTAGCCGGTCTTCATCATCATCGTGGCCCGTTCGTGGTCGCCTTCCTTGCTGATCATCGAGCGAATGACGGCGAGGCAATCCGTGTGCTCGGCCAGCCGTTCCAGGCCGTCGGCGAGCTGAATGTCCTTGGCCCGAGTGCGGATGGCTTTCGTCTCGCCGCCAATGCGGGTGCCGGGATGCGGATCGAAGGTTTCCAGCTGGCTCGGTCCGCCCTGCATCCACAGGAGGATGACCGAGTAAGCCGGTTCTCCTTTCGGCAGGTCTTCAGCGGCCCGGGCCAGCAGTTCGCCGACCGGCGTGAGCCAATTCAACCCCGCCAATCCCGCCGTGCCCAGAAAGCTGCGTCGGGAAATGACCCAGCCGGTTCGATGCGGATGCGGACGGATCAGTGGTTCCATGAGAACTCCGTCAGATTGATCAGCGTGCAATAAAGGTCCTGGAAGCGGCCGTTTCGGTCGGGAATCGCCTGGGCCTTGAACCGGGCGGCCTCGGCTTCGTCCTTGGGCAGAACATCCTCGGGAACTTCGCCACGCAGCCGACGAACATAGTAAGCGGTTTCCTCCTCGGTAGGCCGCCGGGTCAGCACGGTCAGAAAGACGATCTCGACTGCTTTTTCGTCGGTTGGAGCCATCATGGCGACGCGGGTCGAGCCGGCGAACAGGCCAGGCCGGGTCCGCTCGTGGACGATCTCGCCGTTCATCATCAAGAGCCGCTGCGGAATCGTGCTGTGGCCGGGAGCGAATTCGTCCTCGCCGTTGCTGTCGCCGTAGCGTTTAACGAAGTCGTTTTCATTGATGAATTTGAGCAGCTGCGTGAAGATGTGCGAGTCGGCCCCGATGGTTTCCGGGGACGACGCCTGGACGATGCTGCCGACGACCTGTTCGGGCCGCAAGCGGGTCAGCGGAAATGCCGCCCAGAGCTTGTCGTGCAGGTCGGTGAGTTCATGATCGGCAGCGCTGTCAAGTTGGAACACCTCCGTGTTGACGATCAGTTGGATCAAGCGGCGGATGTCGTGGCCGTGGCGGCGGAAATCCTCGGCCAGGATCTCCAGGGCTTCCGGACGACGCTCGGCGGCGTAGATATCGTCCACCGGTTCGACCAACGGCTTGCCGAACAGAATCGCCCAGAAGCGATTCACCGTGGCCTGGGCGAAGTAGGGATTCCCCGGCGATGTCACCCAGGCAGCCAGTTGTTCCCGCCAGGTTCCTTCCTTGGGCCGCAGCTCGGGGCTGTATGGCACCGTGGGCGGCACGACGTACTTGGCCAGCGTCTTACGCTCCTCGGACTCATACACCCCTTTGTTGGCATCGTAAATGCCAGCAAAGCCGTGCTTGGTACGCGCAAAAAAGGCCGCCAGACCCTGAAAATCCGATTGTTTCCAGTCCTGGAAGGGATGGTCGTGGCACTGGGCGCAGTCGAGTCGGATGCCGAGAAAAGCCCGGGCCACACGGGCACCGAGGCGATCCGGGTCTGGTCCCTTTTGATTAGGTGGATCAATGGTAAAGGAGATGAAATTGACTGCGGGGTTGTCGGTCCACAGGCCGCGACCGGCAATCATTTCCCGCACCATGCCGTCATAGGGACGATTGGCGAGCAATTGGTCGCTGATCCAGTGACGAAACCGGCGACGCCGGAAAAAGACGAACGGGCCGTCTTCCGTGCCGACGTAGGCACGGGTCAGCCGCTCGGCGACGTAGTCGGCGTATCGGCGGTCTTCGAGCAGCCCCTGGGTCCACCAGGCGATGCGGTCTTCCGGCCCGTGGGCCTCGAACTGACGAATTTCCTGAAGCGACGGAATGCTGCCAGTCAGTCCCAGGGAGATGCGGCGGGCGATTTGGAGATCGGGAGCGCGTGGGGCCGGAATGACGCCGTTTTCCGCCCAATCCTTGCGAAAAGCGGCGTTGACTCGCTGGAGCGTCTCCTGGAAGCTGTGGTCCCGGAGTGTTTCGGCCTGGAAGCGGGGAGCGTGCTGGGGAATCTCCTCGGGAAAAAGCTGCCAGGTCAACAGGGCGATGCCGCCGACAACCAGGCCCAGGAACACGACATTGCGAATCCACATGATCGCTTTTCCCCCTTCCTCTTCCGTTCAATATACCGCATCTGGCGGTTTGACGTTTCACTGATTTGCGAAACATTTCGCGGTGGTTCGAGGTAAAGTGGAGTGGAATGAAACCAGAAACGTCCGAGAATCCGTTGCCGAGCGTGCTTCCGGTCAGCGAGCAGGAGCCGCTCGAAGTCCTACCTGTCGAGGCTGCCAAGGGCCGCGGTTCACCACCCGCGGTTGTTCCGGCACCGGTTCTCCGACGGCCTCGCCGCAACTGGTCCCTGCTCGTGGCCGACTTCGTCTTGCGGGTCGGCGAGGGCATCTATTGGTCCATCGTCTGGGTCTTCGGGTTCCTGAGCCTGATGGGCGGCCTGGCGATTCTCGCCGTCATTCCCGGGATCCAGTTCCTCACCCTGGGCTATCTGCTTGAAGCGGGTGGCCGCGTCGCCCGAACCGGCAAACCGTGGTACGGACTTCCCGGGGTATGGAAGGCGGCTCACGTCGGCGGCATCTTCGTCAGCGTCTATTTATGGCTGCTGCCTCTGCGATTGATGTCCGATCTGGCGATTTCGGCCCAGATCATCGATCCCGGCGGGCCGATCGCTTTCCGCTGGCGGGTGGCGCAGATCGTCGTCACGGTCCTGGTTGTCGTTCACATCGTGGCGGCCATCGCCCGGGGCGGAAAGATGCGCTACTTCCTATGGCCGTTCAACGTCGTTTGGTTGATCCGGCAAATTGCTCAAGGTGGGTACTATCAGCGGGCCAGGGATGCCGTCTATGACTTCGTCATGAGCCTGCGATTGCCCTACTACTTCTGGCTCGGGGTGCGGGGCTTCGCTGGGGCGTTTCTGTGGCTGGTAATTCCGGTCAGCCTGTTGGCCGTTGGCCGAGTCGTGGGGCCGGTCGGCTTCGTCGGCGGCATTCTGCTTGCCATTGTCCTGCTCTATCTGCCTTTCCTTCAGATTCGCTTCGCTGCTCAGAACCGCTGGCGGGCCATGTTTGAAGTCTCGGCAATCCGTGAGGACTTCAAACGCGCTCCGTGGTGTTTTTTGATCGCCCTGACGATTACCTTGGCGTTCGCCGTGCCGCTTTATCTGCTCAAGTTCGAGATGATTCCCCGGGAAGCAGCCTGGCTGCCGAGCCTGGTCTTCGTCATCTTCATCTATCCGGCCCGAATCCTGACTGGCTGGGCCGTCGGCATCGCCGAGCGAAGACCGCGACGCGCTCATTGGTTCTTCCGCTGGACCGGCTTTCTGCCGATGCCGGCCCTGACGCTGTTCTACGTCTTTCTGCTGTTCTTCACGCAGTACGCCGCCTGGGAAGGCGTCTGGAGCCTGTACGAACAGCACGCCTTCCTGCTGCCCGTGCCCTTCATGGGCATGTGATTTTCTGAAAAGCCTGACGCGGACTCACGCGCTGCCGGAGACGGTCTTAAGGTCGGCCCGCATGTCTTCGTAGGTAGTCGCATAAGCGAGGACCCGGGGATCTGGCTGCTCGCCGCGGCTGGCACAGGCTTGCAGGTAGATCGCCGGCCACCAGTTGGCGTGCTGGGTCAGTCCCCGGTCGCGGACTGTCCGCCAATTGCTGAGAATCCTCGCCCAGCACTTGTCGCCGTAATCCAACGCCTGCCGCATGTCGCCGACCTGGGGAACGTACCATTGGCGGCCGATGGCGGCGTGCAGCACTTCATCGGCCCAGTCGTAGTCCTGAAGCGTGGCCATGAGCGGGAAGCCGCTCTCCTGGGCGACCTCCCATTCGTACCGCTTGCCGGTGCGAGTCATGAGTCCCTGCTCGATGAAGTAGAGGACAGCATGGCGTTCCAGCGGCGAGCATTCAGTGTTGAGCCGGTATGACCAATTGTGCGTGATCCGGGCCTGAGTCCAGTCCACGCCCAGGGCGACGAAGCCGACCTCGCCCATCATCGCATGGCGCGCCTCGTCCCACAGTTGCCGGGTCATGTCGCGGTAGTATTCCCAGGGCTTGCCCTTGGTCTGGACGATGATGCTGGCCATCATCTCCGGCACGTCAATTTCCCGCAGCCGCTTGAACAGCATCATCAGGGCCTTGGCGGAAGCAGGGTACGTTTCGTCGTACAGGAACGCCTCGGCGTTGACGCCCTGGTTCCACAGGTCCTGGAAGCGTTCGTCGCGGCGGGGAATCGGATCGTACACATACGGTTGCCGGGAGTGCATCCGCGGCGGGATCGGACCGTCGGACGGGGCCGTGCCGTCGAGGTCTCCCGCAGCGGCAAGACAGGCGTCGAGAAGGTCCAGCCACTCGGCGGCTCGTTCCCGATCCGCGGGTTCGACCAGGCAGGTAATGCAGCGTTGACCGAACTCAATCATGTCCGCCAACTCCATCAAAGCGAATCGGCAGACACGAACCGACGGAGCGTCGGTCAGCGGGTTCGTCTCGGCGATGTGCTTCTGAAGCGCGGCATCCAGGGCCGGCAAGGCTTTTTCGTAAAGCCCTAGCAAAAGTTCCTGGGTCGTCGGAGCTGCCAGAATCTCGTCGAAGAACTGTTCCAGGGCCGGATGGGGGACCTCTTCCAGACCCAGCGGCGGTTCCCGCATCTCGGCGACACGGGTCCGCAGAGCCTGAACGTGTTCGGCGCACAGATAACCGTGGTGCGAGAAGCCGGTTTTCAGTTCGTAAATCGGTTCCGCCGTGATGCGGGCAATGAAAATCTCGTGCAACCGGCGAAAGGCGTAATGAAAGCGTTTCAAACGAGCCACGCACTGTTCGACGCTCAGACCGGGCCGGGCAGCTTCCTCGAGAGTCGCCAAACCGGCCAAGGGAGGAAGATTGCGGTACGGCGTGTAGTTTTCCAGCGGACGTGGCTGACCCATGACGAAACCCTCGCAGTTCACTTAGCGGCCAGCTTCTGGTAGCGGGTGTCCTTGAGTCGGGGATCGTTGAGCAGACGGTCGCGGGTTTCCTTGGCCCGAGCGGCAGCCAAGGGATCGCTTTCCTTCATGTTCTCAAAGCACTCATGGAGGAAGTACAAGGCCCGGGCCTGCTGTTCGCGGTCCTGATTGTACACGACGTCCACCCACAGGTAATCCCACATGGCTTCCCGGTATTGGCCATTGAGGCGGTAGCAGTCAGCGCGGCCCAGGTGGACGGCGGCGCGGAGGGCGGGATCGTCGCCGGCCTCGGCAAAGATGGCCTCAATCTCCTTGATCGCTTCCTCTTGCTGCCCCAAGGCGGCCTTGCACTGGGCCAAGCCGATGCGGACGCGGAGAGCGTCGGCCTTGTCGGCCCCTTCCAACATGCCCTTGAGCTTGGTCTGAGCCTGCTCGAACTTTCTACGGGCCTCGTCGCGGCGATCCTTCAGCAGCATCTGGCCTTCTTCCAAAAGCAATTGGCTCTCGAAGAGGTCGCAGCGGTTGGTGATCTCCTTGTTGTCACTGTGCTTGCTGCGAAGCGCCTGGAAGGCGCGAATGACTTCATCCAGCGGCCTGCCGTCCAGAACGAGCAGACGGCTTAACATGTCCAGGGCCTCAATGGTCTGTCGGGCGTCGGGGTGATCGGCGACGAACTTTCGCAAGGCTTCGATGGCTTTGGCGCGGGCCTCCAGGGAACCGGCGTCGGCCAGGTGGGTGTGCATCTTGGCGATCTTGAACTCGATGTTGGCACGGGCGAGCTTATTGTCCCGATTGACGCGGCGAAGGGCCTCGGTGTAGCTCGTCAGCGCCTGTTCATAGGCCTTGCGGTTCTCGGCGACGCGGCCGGCACCCACTTCGTCCGGTTCACCGTCGTAAAGGATGTCGGCGATGTCCGTGTTCTTGATCTCGATGCGCTGGCCAGTTCCGGTCATGAAGACGGTCTTGGCGGCGTCCTCGGAAACGACGGTCCCGGTGCGAGTTGTGACGGTCGGCGGGTTCTTGGTCCGGTCCGTGTAGATGCGGACCCGATCCGCTCGCTCCTGGGCCAAGGCGCTGCCGACCCGGCCAAGAGTTCCGTTCGCCAGCACCAACAGCACTGCAATCGCCAGACGCATCCCCATGACTCCCTCGTGGTTCAGTTGACGCATGATGTCGCAGCAAAAATTGTCTTCACGGTTCACTGCAATTCCTTCTGCAACTTCTCGAACGCTTCCTTGAGGTCTTTGTGTTTCGGATCGTTGAGCAGGGCCTCGTAGCGGGCCTGATACTCGGGGCCGCCCCAGTTGTTCCGTTTGATCGGATTCAAGGCCCGCGCGGCCTTCTCCAGTGCCTGAGTCTGAACCGTCTTGTCCTTGGACTGTTTGCCCTCCATGTAGATGCAGACAACCCGATTGTAGAGGGCCTCGTTGTAGGTGTTCTTGAAGATGGGGCCGCGATCGAGGTGCGGTTCCAACCCTTTGATCAGCCGGTCCCACTTGGCGATCGCCCCGTCTGGTCCGCTGTAACGGCCCTGATCCTGAAGAAGCAGAGCTTCCTCCGCCAGGAATGACGGATGCTTGCCGAAGTTCGGATTCTGCATGAGTTGCTTGAGCAGCCGCTCGGCCTCGGAAAAGCCGGCCTTTCGTTTCACCGGGTCCTTCTCGGCCACAGCGGCCAAACGGGCGGAACGGACTCGCAGATACTGGCTTTGATTGTAAATCTGGCGAAGTTGCGGAGCGCCGTTCGGACCAGGATCGGTGAATTGGCTGAAGACTTGAGCGGCCCGGGCGTGATCACCCAGACCAACGTAGCTGGTGCCGACCCACAATTTCAGGTCCGGTGCAAGATTGGGGCTTTTTTCCAGATGGCCGAGAAACTCCCGGAAGCTCTCGCGCGTCTTCTGAAGCTGCTCGGCCGCCCCTTCGCCTTGTGCCTCGAGGATTTCGATCTGAGTGCGGATTTGTCGGCCGAGGTCGCGGAGCAGATCGGTCAGCCCGCCGATGCTGCCTTCTTCCGCGCCGTGCTTTTGCAGGATGTCAAGAACGGCCAAAGCGCTGTTGATGTCCTTCTTGGCGACGTGAGCGCGGAGGGCCAGGCCGAGCGCCTGGGGTTCGGTGTCCGGGGGCAAGTCTTCCGGCAGCTTCTTGTTCTTGATCGCCTCGACGAGCGGCTGAACCAGCGTGAGCACCTTGTCCGTTTCGCCGATGTAGTTGTAGATGTCGGCAAGCACGAGGCGGGCCTTGATGGCCATGCGGAGATCGGCGGCGGCCTTGGCGTTGTCCTGCTCGCCCTTGTCCGGGTTGAGTTCGTGCATCTTGGCGGCAGCATCGAAGCTGGTGATGCTCCGTTCCAACAAGGCAATGGCCTTATCGCGATCCGGCGAGGGGGTCTGAATCGGTTGTTTGTTTTCGCGGGTGGAAAGGATGTGCTGGCTCCAGTAAATGATGCCGGCGCGGTAGGAGAATTCGGCGTAGGAGGGGCTGCGGGGTGACACCTTCTCCCACATGGCGGCAGCCTCGCGAGGATGGTTCTGTTGCAGGAGGGCGAAGCCGAGGATGCCGCGGGCCGTGTCGGTTTCCGGGGCGTCGGGGAAGCGCTTTTCCAGCCACTCAGCGATGGCGATGAGGCGTTCGTTATCGGCCTTGCTGCGGCTCTGGGCGGCCAGGCCGCGATAGAGGTTGAGGGCCTCAACGGCGTATTTTCGGGCCGACTCCGGATTGCGGGCATGACGAGCCATGTACTCCACCAGCACCGCTGCCCGGGGCAGATCGCCGGTCCGGAAATAGCTGGCATAAAGCAGTTGATAGGCCGCTTCCCAATCTTCCTCCTTGACGTCCTCCGGCATCAGGAACAGACCCCGCTGCATGGCGTCGCGGGCGGTCTCGTAGTGACCACGAATCTTGCGTCGAATCTCCTCGCGGGCGGCATCGTCGTCGGCATTGGCCAGTTCCTCATTGAGGTCAACGGCATCCTGGACGGCCAGCCGAGCGCGGAGAAGGCAATCGTCGAACGTCCTGAGTTCGTGGATGGGCCGGGACGTGACCTGGCCGGAGCGCCGCAGCACGTCGAACTTCAGCGCCTTGGCCGGCAAGGCGTACTCGCCGCCCTGATCTTCCAACGCTGCGAACAAGGCACGGGCCTTTTCAGCGATGTTTTGGCCGAGCGGGGCCTTCCGATCGCTGGGACTGAGTTCCTTGAAATCTTCCAGATAAATGAGTCCGAGCATCAGGCGAACGTGCTGACCTTCCCGGGAAGCCAGGACGGCATCGGCGTCGCGGCTCGACGATCCGGCGTAATCGGCAAGCCACCGCTCCAGAGCCTGGCGCATGGCGACTCGCGCCTGCTTGTTGCCGCCCCGCTTGAAGTCCGAGACCAGTTGGAAATAACGGACGAGCCGTTGGGCGGGGACAGCCTCGGCGCGTTTCTCGTTCATCACCTTGAGGTAGGCCTCGTCGCGTCGCCGGTCGTCGCTGCCATCCCAGCATCGGCCCTGCCAGGCCAGCGCCTGCCATCCGACCGGGCTGCGGTCACGATGACCAGCCGCCAGCTCGAACACATCGCTGGCCGCCTTCAGAGCATCCGCACTGGCCTTGAGATCGTCCTGTTCCACAAGATTGCCTTTTTCGTACAGGGCGATTCCCTGTTGGAGCAGGCAGGTCAGGTAGGCGTCGAGAGCAGCTTGCTTGGGAGAACCACCTCGGCGGTCCTTGGCGTCTTCGGGAGCAGCCTTCCAGGCTTTTTCCAGAAGCGGAGCGGCATCGGCGTAGGCTTTGTTCGCTTCGTCATAGAGGGCAACCGCTTCCTTGAGCTTGATGGCCTTATTGCGGTCGCGGCGAGGCAGGTTCTCAAACTCCCCGGCCCGGATGCGAGCGATGAGGTGGCTGCAATAACCGAGCTCGTATCGAGCCTCGCCGAGGCGGGGATGTTCGGCCACGGTCGGATCGGTGAGAAACTTCTGGACTTCCTGGCGAACCTGACGCAGGCCTTCTTCGCGCCGGAAGGGATCGGCGATCCGCTGGGCTTCGGCCAGCTGACTGCGTGCGATTTCCAGGGGCAACACGGCTTTGAGATCGGGCGGCAGCGGCGGGTTTTCGCGGGCTTGGAGCCTCTTCAGATACTCCACGGCCAGGTCGTTCAGGCCGCGTTCACGCAGTCCGCGGACCAGATCGAGATGCGGCGGTTCCGCGGCTGATGCGATATTGACAAGGGAAAAAAGAAATGCCCCGGCCAGTCCCACCACCTGTCGCATGATCCCTGACCTCTCCGCTGCCGGGCTGGGGACGTGGTGCCCCGGCAAGTCTTGCCAACAAACGGTTTTTTGTCCTCGTCTGGTTCCAATAATAAAACAGGAAGCCGCGTCGGTGAAGTGCTTTGCGGGAGGAGGGTCTGGCGTGAAGGTGCTGGTGATCGGCAAGGGCGGCCGGGAACACGCCCTGGTCTGGAAGCTGGCCCAGTCTCCGCGCGTCGAACGGGTGTTCTGTGCACCGGGCAACGCCGGCACCGCTGAGGACGGCGTCAACGTGGACATCGAACCGACCGAGTTTGATAAACTCGTTCGTTTCGCCGTTCGGGAAGGCATTGGACTGACCGTCGTCGGACCCGAGGAACCGCTGGCCCTGGGCATCGTGGACTTTTTCCAAAAACACGGCTTGCGCATCTTCGGTCCGACCAAGGCCGCCGCCGAACTGGAGAGCAGCAAGGTCTTTGCCAAGGAGTTGATGCACTGGGCCGACATCCCGACTGCCGATTTCCGCGTCTTTGACCACCCCGACCCGGCCCGACGGTACATCGAAACCCGCGATTATCCGCTGGTCGTCAAAGCCGATGGCCTCGCTGGCGGCAAGGGGGCCATCGTCTGCTCCACGACGGAGGAAGCTCTGGCCGCCGTCGAGCACATCATGGTCCGCGAGGCCTTCGGTCCCGCCGGACGCCGGGTCGTCATCGAGAAGCGCCTGGAGGGCCAGGAGGTCAGCATCCTGGCGTTCGTCTCGGGCCGGGCCATCGTGCCGCTGCCCCCCACGCAGGATCACAAGGCCGCATTCGACGGCGATCAAGGCCCCAACACCGGCGGCATGGGTGCGTACTGTCCCGCTCCCATCGTCACTCCCGACTTGATGCGAGAGATCGAAACGACTATTCTCGTGCCCACGGTCCACGCCCTGAAGCGGTGGCGGCGGACCTTCTGTGGCGTCCTCTACGCCGGTCTGATGCTGACCAACCAGGGACCGCGCGTCCTGGAGTTCAATGTCCGCTTCGGCGACCCGGAGTGTCAACCGTTGCTCATGCGGCTGAAAACCGACTTGGCCGAACTTCTGACCGCTGCCGCCGATGAGACTTTGGAATCCTTCGCCGAGGACAGGCTGGATTGGGATCCCCGTCCCGCGTTGTGCGTGGTCCTGGCCAGCAAAGGCTATCCTGGAGCGTATCAGAAGGGCCGAGCCATTCTCGGCCTCGATGTCGCGGCACGGCTTCCTGATGTCAAGGTCTTCCACGCCGGCACACGCCGGGTCGAAGGTCGCATCGTCACGGATGGCGGACGGGTCTTGGGTGTTACTGCCCTGGGCAACGACCTGGCCGATGCGAAGAAACGGGCCTATGAAGCGGTCTCTCGCATCGAGTTCGGCGGCATGTTCTTTCGCAGAGACATCGGCGACAAGGCGATCGCCTTGTCCGCCCCGGCTCCGCCGACCCCTCAGGATCGCTCCTCAACATGACGGCCCGATTTCATGTCAAGGATGACGACCATGCGCAAGGCCCTCTTCCTCTGCCTGCTTCTGTGCATCACCGTGGGCGTACCGGCTCTGTCGGCCTACGTCGGCCACCGGCTCACCTACCTGCGGATGCGGAAGAAACCGTGGCAGGTCAACAGCCTGGTTGCCGAGCAGGTCCGTCGCTGGCAGTGCAACGAAACCCTGGCAGGAGCCTTCGAACTGGCCGGCGTCCCTCTCGATGGCGTTGAACGCTGCTACTACGAGCCTCCCGATTTCCACCGCGTCGGCTGGTGCTGTCGAGACATGCCCACGCCCTTTGTCGGCTATGCCCCTC
Source organism: Gemmatales bacterium (assembly GCA_025055835.1). Taxonomy (GTDB): domain Bacteria; phylum Planctomycetota; class Planctomycetia; order Gemmatales; family HRBIN36; genus JANWWR01. Next base: position 39,812 of record JANWWR010000153.1, read on the forward strand.
AGCCTGGCGAAGGCGTCTGTGGCCGAATCAACGGCTTGCAATTCCGCTGCGATCACGAATTGATCCGCCCTAAACCACCGGGGGTCTGTCGCATCTTCGTGGTCGGTGGTTCGACGGCCTTTGGGGCCGGGGCTTCGTCCACGCAGCGCACCGTGGCCGGCTATCTTCAGCAACAGCTTCAAGCCAGGAAAGACGCTGATCGAATGCCAGGCCCTGGTTCCGCAGGGAACCACGAGCGTCGTCACGCCAATACCCTGTGGCTTTTCCGCGAAGTCCTGCGTCGTAGTCAGACGGTCGAAGTGATCACCGCGGCGACGAGCGGCTGGACTTCGACCCACGAACGGATTTTCATCGAAAACCGCCTGACTGAATTGGAGCCGGACCTGGTCATTTCGCTATCCGGCCACAACGACGCCTTTTTCGGCAGCTTCGGCAAAAACGTTTTGTGGAGCCGGGGCTTTCAGGACGACTACTACTTCTTGCTTGCCAACTCGCTGCTGAGTTGCAATTTCGACGCGGCGTTCCCTGCCGACGACCCGGGCAAGGAAAGCGGCGTCGATGCCGACGTCATGGCCCGCCGCCTGTTGCACAACGTCCGGCTTGCCTGTGCGGCCCTCGAACCAACCGGCGCGGCTTACGTCTGGTCCTTGCAGCCGATTCTTGCCGCCAGCCGGAAGCCGCTGACACCCCGAGAACGCAAAATGGCCGAAAGAGCCAGACAGGAACGGCTGCTGCCCGTGTACCAGGCCTTTCGACAAGAGCTTGGCCGTTTTCAGCGCCAGGGATTCTTATTCCTGGACCTGACCGATGTGTTCGATCATCTGGACGGGCAGACGGAAGTTTTCATCGACGGGTGCCATTTCGGAGATCGCGGCAACGACCTGATTGCCCGTGCTCTGGCGGATCGTATTCTTGCGGAAGAGCCACCATCCCGGACAAAAGCCAGCCTCTCAGGAGACGCACCATGAACAAGCTTCGACTCGAAAACCGCACGGCCCTGATCACCGGCGGCGGCAGCGGCATCGGCAAGGCAACCGCGGAACTGTTTCTGCGGGAAGGCGCGGCCGTGGTGATTACCGGCCGAGACGAAGCCAAACTACGCACAGCCTGTTCTGAATTCAGCTCCCTCGGCCGCATCAGTTACCGGCCCTGCGATCTGACCCATTGCGAGCAGGTCCGTGACCTCATCACCTGGGCCACCCGCGAACTGGGCCGCATTGACATCCTCGTCAACAACGCGGGAGCCAACATCAAACGCCGGGCCATGCGGGAACTGACTCCTGAATCGTATCGCTTCCTGATCGAAGCCAACCTCGACTCCGCATTCTACTGCACCCACTTCGTCTTGCCGCAGATGCTGGAGCGGAAGGATGGCGTCCTCATTTTCGTCTCTTCGACCGCGGGGAAGCGGGCCGGTCCGCTGGGCGGTGGAGCCTACGGCGCGGCCAAATCGGGCATGGCGTTCTTGAGCCACGCTCTGGGCATCGAGGAGAAGGACAACGGCATTCGCTGTTCGGTCATCTATCCCGGGGAAGTGGACACGCCGATCCTGGAGAACCGTCCCCAGCCGGTCCCGCCCGAGCATCGCGCCCGCATTCTCAAGCCCGAGGACGTGGCCGAGGCTATCGCCTTTGTCGCTTCGCTGCCACCGAGAGCCAGCGTTCCGGAACTGATCATCAAGCCGACCTGTCAGGCGTACAGTTGATTTCATAGAAATGAACCTGCCTGGAAAGGTGAATTGACTTTCGGGGCCGGGCTTCGTAGATTTCCAGAGATCGGTGAGCGGGATTTCGGATGATTCTGCTCACCGAGAACAACTTGGGGGCGTGGCGCAGTTGGGAGCGCGTCTGAATGGCATTCAGAAGGTCAGGGGTTCAAATCCCCTCGCCTCCATTCCGTCCACGGGCAACGTCAGGTCACTTGCGGCAAGTCCAGGCGATTCAAGCACTTGCGGAAAGTTACCCAGATTAACATGCCTCCCAAATCCCCCAGTTTCCTGCATCTGCTGCGTCGCTTTCTGCGCGCCTGCCGCCCCAGCAGCAGCCTCCGGCTTCCACTCCAACGCCCGTCGGAAGGCTTCGTCCGTCGGGTCCACGTAGTGCTTGAGGGCCACGGAGGGAGTATTCCCAAGCCACTTCGTCACCGTGGCCAACGGGAAGGCTTGGGCCAAGTCGCTTTCTGCCGAGGCCCTCAGGGAATACCACAGCCGCGGCCACGGCTCCAGTCCGGCCCGGAGGATGATCTTCGCGAAGGTTGTGCGGAAATTGGCATTGGCCCAGAACGTCCCATTCTGTTTGCAGGCCCGCTTCCGCCATTCAT
>JANWWR010000038.1 GCA_025055835.1 Gemmatales bacterium
CGGTACGTGGATTTCCTGAAACTCCGCCGGCGTCCGCACGTCGAGCAGTTCGACCTTCTCGCCGCGAAGCATCTTCTCCCGCAGTTCCTGAACGTCAATGGTCTTCACCGACATGCATCTCCTCCTGATAACCTTCCCCGCGGGCCGTGCGCTGCGAATGAACGGATACCAGACTCCAGCCCTTCTCGCTCCGGCCCCGCCGACTCACGGCCTTCGCAAGGAATGATCCCCGAAGGCCCAAAGGGTTACAGGCCGAATGAAAAAACTCACCTGCCGGAAACCCGAAGCGTCAGCGAGGGAACGATCACGGAGGGCTGACGCCCTCCGCTCGGTGGTAACCCGAAGCGTCAGCGAGGGGGTACGGTGACGCACCGGGGCACTAACGTGCCCCGCTCGCCGTTTTTGGTAGCGCTTCCGGCGAGCGGGACACCACTTGGCGAGCGGGAAGCGTCAGCTTCCCAGTCGCCTGAGGTTTCGCGCTTAGTCGATCACGGAGGGCTGACGCCCTCCGCTCGGTGGGAACCCGAAGCGTCAGCGAGGAAAAACATCGCCAGACTGCTGCCAATCCCACCCTCGCTTACGCTTCGGGTTTCGGTACGGCCGCCCCGATCTTTACCCCGAGCGTCGGCGAGGGTGACGAACTCCAACCGAACCCCCCTGAACCACCCCGCCGATGCTGTTTTGAAAAAACCCGTTGCGAATCCGCTGTTCCTCCGGTTTCACTGACTGGGTAGTAGTCGCCCGCTTCAGCGGTAGTGTCAAGCGGGTCCCAGTGAGGGAGGACTGAGTCATGGTCAGGACGCTTCTAACTTGGACGGCCAACGTGAGTCCGGTCCTGGGCATCGCCCTGCTAGCGTTCGGCGTGCTGCTGGTGCCGGAGGGGGTTGCATGTGCAGAGGGACGGAATCCCGGTTCCAGTTCCTTTTCTGAATTTCAGGTTTGTTTGTGTTGGCTTCGGGTTGTAACCGCTACGCCAGATACGCAAACCATTCTCGAGGAAGCTGAAAGGCATTGGATTAAGCTTGAGGGATTTTGGAACAATGTGGAGGGAGCAATGACTATAGAGAGGGAAAGAATAGTTGGCCAGCAGGAAAAATCTGCGAAGAAGCTTGAGTTTCTGATTGCGTATCCGCTAGCACTCTGCAAGGAGATTGATGAAAATGGTCAGGAAGATGTGAAAGGCTATAATTCACGGTATTATTTTCACATTCGCAGAGCCAATAGTACAAGTCCTTATGTTTTGCTTGGAACAAGCGCCCCCACACCTTTATTAAAAGGCCAAGTTTGGCCGAATATTTCCACCTCCAAAGCCGTAGGTTTAAGAGATCACGAAAGCTTGTTTATTTCGCAATGGAAAACCGTGCCTCATTTCACATGGTCAAGCGCTTTAAAATCTGCCAATGGAAATAATGTCGTGTTGAAGGCTCAGTATCGACCTCCAGGAATTACCAGGCCGCCAATACCCCGCCCTTATGATGTCGAATTTACTTTGGATCCAAGACAGTTGTGGTCAATTATACGGTGCGATAAAACAATTTATATGCCCCAAAAGGATAGAACTCTAGCAAATCCCTTTGGGCATTTTTATGAGGTTGAGTACACCGAAAAAAGCGACCCCATTCCTCTGCCGAAGCGAGTAACCGTCTGGTTCTGGTCCGGTGGAGATCGCACGCCAACGGTCAAGGAAACTATCACATTTATTAGGTTGACGCCCAGGAAAGCTAGCGAAGCCGAATTCACCCTCTCTGCATTCGGCCTGCCGGAGCCGCCGGGCGTGACGTGGGAACGGCCCACGCCGTGGTGGCTGTATGGCATCGCGGTGGGATTTGCTCTCGTCGTCCTCAGCGGCATCCTGTATAGGATAGTTAATCGGTTGAGGAGCCGGGGGATCAAAACGCGTGCGTGACATACGGCTTAGTCGTTTCGTCGCCGATGCGTGTTTTTGCAAAACTCGCCAGTTTCCGCGACGACTTCAGCAACGACACATCGGCATTGCTGGAGTGGCGGAAGGCACTCATTCCCCGGGCGCGGTGCTGTACAGGGTGCGGTCCAAAGTCACGAAGGCGACGAGGTAGCGCAGGCCGCAGGGGTCGTCCCAGCCCGAATGGATCAGGTAAGCATTCACATCCTTGAACTTGCGGAAGGTCGCCGGTGGGTCAGGGTGATAGTAAACGAACAATTCCAGGTCAGGAGCCAAAAGGCGGCCACGCAGCACGTCCCAGCGTTGGAGGACTTCGGCGAAATCCGAACTGACCGGCTCGCCGCGGAGATCGACACCCAGGGTCCCTTCGATCCAGATGGTGGCTCCGTTGTCCAGCAGCGGTTCGCCACGCCGACCCGTCCGGGTCATCAATCCGATGCCGCCGTGCGGATGGATCTGCACTACCTGGGCGAAATGGATCAGCCCGCCGAACACCTCGACGCCGGCAGGGCTGCCGCCGTACACCGCGATCAAACTCCCGTCGCCGGGCACGCCCTGTTCCGCCGGAAACACTGGCAATGACATGGCATCTCCTTGGCGAAAGTCGAGAACGCAGTCCGAGCAAAGGGCTTACAGGTCGGGATCGTCGTACACGCTCACTTGCCAGGCCGGCAGCGAAGCCAACTGCTGCATGTAGAGGCGGCGCGCTTCGAGCAGCCAGCGAAGATAACCAGCCCGCTCCACGCTCCGCTCGCCGATGCGGTAGCTGATTCCGGCGTTTTTGTCCTCGTTGAGCAGGTTGTAGATGGCCAGGTCGATCTTCTCCAAAATGGCAAGCAACTGCTCGGCTGTCCGCGGCTGACCGCTGACGCCCTCGAAGCTGGTGATGTCGGACATGGCATGATTCCGCCTTGGTCAGTGACATAGGGATGTCAAAGCCGAAGCCGTCGCGGGGCCGGGCCGGGTCGAGGCCCGCCGAAGCGGACGACGCCGACCGCGGCCCCAGGAATGCAGACGGCGGACCGATCAACGATCGAAGTTGCGATAGAGAGCTGGGTCGAAGTGCGGACCCGGACGACAGTTGGTGCCGAACGGGCAGCCGCCATCGCCCTTGCCGTTGCCTTTCTGACTGCTCGTCGCCAGGCCGTGGCGCAGGCTCATGGCGATCAGACAGCCGAAGACTTCGTGCATCACCCGCTCCCAGTCGATCGGCATGCCGTTGAGCGAGTCATTGACCGTGCGGGCGATGACCGCGGCGATGCAGGTAAGGGCGAGCAGATAGGTCTTTCGACCTTGCAGCAGGTTCCACAGACGGGACAGATTCATGGGCGTCTCCTGAAAGCAGGTCACAGAAAAATCGTTCGCTGGAAGCAGAAAATCACGCACCGTCCACCTTGACGACCCAGCGTTCGTCCAAGGCGTTGATGCCGCCGTAGTAACGGACCTTGTAGCGGGCCACGACATCGCGCTCGAAGTCGGCATCGCTGCCACGCCCCTGCCGGAACACCTGGACGGGCCAGATTTCCTTCCAGATGAACTGGCGGCGGAAGTCGCCGAGATACCAGTCGTCGGAGTTGACGGCGTCGAGGAACGGCGACGCCAAGACCGTGTACACGCCGCCGAAGGGATTGCGAAACTCGGTGCGTTGGTTGCCGTCGCCGGAGAGCGTCAGAATCGTCGTCGCGGAGACGATCCGCAGGGCCGTCAATTCCTTGCTCTTGGGCACCAGGAGAATGCGGGGCATCCAGACAATCGGCTCGCCGGCTTCGGGGCTGTGGCGGTCGTCGCGGACCTGGGTGGCGTGATAGCGGAGCACGAAGTCGATGCTGGTCCAGTCTTCGAGGGCGACGGCGGTGTTGAACGGAGCACCGGAGGTGGTGTTGCCGACGCCGATGTAATTGCGGTTGGAGCCGTTGGACGGGTAAAGCGGTTCAAGAACCCCGCCGGGCCGGTAAACGCCGCTGGTACCAGCAACGTAGTCGGCATCGACGACGCCGCGAACGATGGTTTTCTCCCGTTCCAGGCGGGTCGCTTCGCCGATCCGGGCTGCCCGCCGGAGCAATTCGCCGGTCTGGTCGAAGTGAATCGCCTCCTCGGTGATTGAAAGAATGCGGCCCTTCTTGGCTTCGACCGTGGTCACGAACTTGTCGCCGAAACTGGCCTCCTCATACGGCTGGCCCTCGGCGACAGGCTTCGGACCCTGAAGGGCGGTGAAGCCGGCGATGCGTTCGTTCTTGACCGAGGAGCGTTCGACGCTGACAAGCTGATCGCCAATCAGGCCGTCGGTCTGGTTGTAGGCGTCGATCACCTTGCGGGCGATGAGTGCCCCGGTGACGGTCTGGAAAAGATTGGTACCGAGGTCGGCTTCGCTATGGAGATGGGCCAGTTGGCCCAGGTCGGTGATGTAGGTCCGCTGCCGAGCGGCGTAGGAGGGCAGGGTCAGATGCGTCGGGCCGACACAGGCCTCCCACAACTGCCGGAGGCTGAAATCATCGGGCTTCAGTTCGCCCTCCTCGAGCAGACTCGTCAGCGTCTCGTAGAAGCCACGCGGTCCCAGGGACTCGCGTAAGCATCGCAGGTCAGTCGGAATCATCGGGTGCTCCTCTCAGGGAATTTGGAGAACGGTTCTTGGTGACAACGGGCTGACAACGCCTCGTAAGCCGTGTTCACCGGCCACGGATGGCAGCAACAAACGCCTTGCGGAAGGCCGCGGACAGGGCGGCGCCGCTGGGAAGCCGTTCACGGGAGCTGGGCACATCGGCCGTACTGATCCGCGTCAGGTTTTCCAGCAGAGCGAGGAGACGGCGGATTTCGGCGGCAAGCGGCGGAGGGAGATCCTCCCTGCGCCAGTCGTCTGCGAGAAAGTTTCCGTGCGGGTACGGCAGCGCCGTCATGCTTTCGCTGAAGGAACGGGTCGTGGCCGGAAAGGCGACGATGTCCACGGAGACGACCTGTTCAATCTGCTCGATCTCGTCGCCGTGGCGTCGGCGGCGGGCCAGAACGACGTGGGACATGCCGATGTCGGTCGGTGCGGCGGCGATCAGGTCGAGCAGCCAGTCGGCGTTCGGCCCGGCCAGATGCAGGTCGCCGCGGATGCGGCCGTTGTCGAAGCGAGGCTGGCGGACCTGCCCGGCGTAATCTCGAATGGAGCGGCTCGGCCAGGGCGGGGAAGTAAAACCGCGGTTGGAGAACGCCGTGTTGGCTTGCCCGTGGTCCACGAAGACCGGACGGCCCTCGTACAGGGGCACGGCCTGCTGCATGGCTTCGAGCGTGTAGCGGTAGCCATTGCGGCTCTGAGGCCCCAGCAGGGCGACGTTGCGGACCACGGATTCGGAACGGTCCACGCTTGCTTCGGCCAGCCAGTCGGTGGTCCACAAGCGCTGAGCTTCGGTGATCCAAGCCTCCGCAGCATCGGGAGCAACAGTTTGTTCGCGGTTCATGTTTTCCTCCGGGATGTGGAAACAAGCATGTGCAGGGATACGGAAATGGGTGACAGCCCTATGACATTTCGAGCAAATCATCGTGGGGCATGGTTTTTGGCCTGAAACGTCGACCACCACGCGGCATCGAGGGCGTCGAAATCGGCATAGCCGAGCACCTGTTTCAAGGCGGCCTCCTGGCCCCGGGAGAAGGAGACTTCCAGAAACCGCAGCAGGGCCGTCTCGCCGTGGCGCTGGACGAGGAACTGGAT
>JANWWR010000053.1 GCA_025055835.1 Gemmatales bacterium
AACTTGCCCCAGGCCGCGATAACCACCTTGGACTTGGTCGTGCCGTCCCGGGCAACCAATGCCCAGGTCATCGGCTCCGGACCGATCAGAATCGAAGCCACCGAGGACAATCGCTCCCGGTTGCGTTCGGACGCCCTCGGAGTGCTAACTCAACTCGACCTGCGCTGGCAGAAGGAGGGAACGGAAGGGCCGGGTCGGCAAGTCATCGTTCAGGCCGAAACTCAGGCAACCATAGACGAGTCTGCTCTGGAGAGCGAGAGCCGTGTCCGAATCGAGGTGGCCGAAGGAAGCCTGGACCAGCTGACGTTTGGCCTTGCCGGAGAAATCACGCGGGTTCAAGTGGACAGTGAAGGGACCAATGACCCGGTTGACTTCCGTTTCGAGCCGGGCGCCGGTCGCCTGGTCATCAAGCCATCCAAGCCCCTTGCTCCGGGCGGTCCAGCGCTGGAATTGCGTGTACGGACCCAACAGCCATTCCCTGACAAATCGGGCAAGGCCGTTGAGGTCGGCCGCTTGGAGTTGCTGGACGTGCCCCGGAAACGGCAAACAGGCACGATCGCCATTCTCGCTTCCGGCGACCGCCGCTTTCGTTTTCAGCCGGTCGAAGCGTTCCGCATCGACCCCCGAGAGGTGAGCAGCGGAGGACGAGCACCGCTTTACGCGGCTCGCTACTGGAGCCAACCGGCCAAAGTGGAAGTACTTCTCGAACCTCGGGCGACGCTGGCATCTCAAGTCGCCGTCAAACCTGCCTACCACCTCACTTTCACCGGCAAACAGATTCACGGAGCGTTTGTTTGGGAATTGATGCCGCGCAATCGGACTGCCTTTCAGGAGATCGATTTGCACTGGCCGTCGGGTTTCGTGCTGGATCGTGGCAGTCTGCTAAGCAGCTTGGTGGAGTCGGTGCAGGTCGTGGAAGGCAGTCCCGAAACTGTGCGAGTACGGCTGACTTCGCGCCAGAGCGGCCCCTTTTCCTTGAAGGCCGAAGGGGTGCTGACCCTCGGCGAAGGAGAGATTCACTCGCTACCGTTGCCCTTCGTGGCCCGCCTCGCCACGGAACGGGAAGGCCGAGCGGAAAACTTGCAAATGCTCCCTGAGCGCGGCGAACTGCGCCTGACCTGCCAAGCGACCGAGGTCCGCATTCTGTCGGCTAAGCTGCCTCTGTTTTCTCAGAACGGTGAACCACTGGTCCTACCGCTACCTTGCGGTGCCGGACAGGTTCTTTTATTACGGCATCCAGAAGCTGGTCAGGCGGAGCTGGAAGCGGCCATTCAGCCTCTTCGTCATCAGGTTCGCTCCTGGGCCGATGTCTGCATCATGTCCAACGCCTGGGAACTGGAACAGCGACTCGTTTACCGATTCGTCGGCCCCGCTCCCTCGGAATTGGCACTGCGTGTTCCTCGGGCGATACAAGAGCAGGTACGAGCCACCCTGCGCTACACGAAGCGCTCCGGTGAGAGGGTACAAGTCGAAACCGCTTTGACGGACCGTGGCCCACGCCCCCTGGTCCCGACGGACCTGGTCGAGCGGCTGCTGCCTCTGCCTCAGGATGTCGGCCAGGATTGCGAAATCGTGCTGGCTGCCGTCTTGCCCCTGAAGGACAACACCGATCGCCTTAGCGTCCGGCTGGCTGCACCCGGATCGCAAGAGCGCTTGCTGGGTCCGGCGATGGTTCGGGTCTGGACCAGTGCGGCACTAGCCGCTCGACCTTCCGTCGAGTCCGGAAGTTGGACTGTCGCCGACGGGCCTTACACAGAACCCGGGTCTGCCCCGGATTGGCAGTTGCGCGCGGCCGATGCAGCCTCGCCCCTGATTCTGGACCTGTCTCCAGCCCAGGACTTGCACCGAGCTACGCTGGTCGTGCAAGAAGCCCGCATAGCGGTCAGCGCTCCCCAGGCTGGACGCAGCCGGGTTCGGTTTGCCTTTCGCCTCGATCCTCTGAAGCGAGAGCGTATCCAGCTGCGGCTTCCCTTGGAACGAACGGAGATTCGGTTGGAGCGCCTGCTGGTCAACGGCACTGAACAACGTCCCGAGACGATCCGGGACAGCCGAGATTTCGCTGGGATGTCCGAAATTGACATCCCCATGTCACCGGGATTTCTTCGGGGGCCTGTGTTGGTCGAACTGGAGATGCCCTGGCCTGCTGGCATCCGGCCGCTCGGGTTTGCCTTGCAGCCCTTGCCCGCCGTCGAGGTCGCGGACGCGGATGCCGTCCACGACGCCCTCTGGAGTCTTGAGGTGCCCGTGGGATATCTGCCGTTACCTTGGAGCGGCTGGGCGGACCACGTTCCCTCTTGGGGTTTCCGCTTCGGACTAATTCCCCCATCTCCGCGAGCGAACTCCCGCAACGGCAACGGCTCGCTGGCCCGCTTTGCTGGTGTGGCTTACGACTTCCACCAACGGGGCACCTTGGATCCGCCTACCATTTTGGTCGTACCAAAGACTCTTTGGACCTTTCTGTTGTCCGCGGTCGTATTCGTCGTAGCGGTGACCCTGTTCTACTTGCCTCGACCGCTCGCTTTAGCTCTGACTCTGCTCGTCGTCACTGCAGGACTGACCATGTTCTTTTGGAAATATCCCCTTTGGCTTGGCGTGGTGTACGGCATTCAACCCGGCTTGGCGATTAGCGCGGTGATTCTGGGATGGGCTTGGCTGCGACGCCGTCGTTGGCGTCGAAAGGTCGCCTATCTGCCTGGATTCACGCGGAGCAGCACGGCCACAGCCCTGACGCGATCTTCGGTGAATCGTCCGGCCGCCGGTGCAATCTCAGCCGGGGCTGTTTCGTCGTCCAACGGCTCGACTCGCATAACACCGAGGACTTGACCTCGAATATGTTGATGCGCTTGCAACTCCTGCTGCTTGCCGTGATCCTGCCGCTGGGGCTGGCGGGGCCTGATTATGGCCAGGGCCAGGAACCCCTGCCAGTTTTTCGGCTTGTCGAGATCACTCCCGACCAGCTCGGCGACGAAATCCGGCGTCAGCAGGCCCTGGTGGCCATGCCACGCTCCGAGTTCGAGGAATTGCTCCGACAAGTCCGAACGAACTCGCAGCTCCTGGCCAATCGGCCACGGCTTTTGGAGTCCCACTATTTGGCCCGTCTGGAACCGGAAACAGATTCCCTCGTCGGGGAGGGACTCTGGACGCTGCACAATCCGAATTCCGGGCCAACCGTCTTCCGCATTCAGCCCTGGAATCTGGCCCTACGAGGACAAGCGTCCCTGGACGGGCAACCCGCCCTGCTGGGTGAGCTTCCTGACCAGACTTCCGCGTTGCTTTTAAACGCGGGGGGAAGAAAACAGGTACGTTTCGCCTGGTCGGCCCGATCGCTGTCCCAACCTGACTCGCTTCGCTATATCCTTCAGATCCCGCCAGCCCCGGTTACGGTCCTGGATCTGGAAGTCCCCGCTGATCGCCTGGTCGAGTGTCCAGGTCATCGGCCTGTTCCTTTGGCGGACAACCGTTGGCGGATCGTTTTACCTTCGTCCACCTCCGAACTCGAAGTCCTCATCCGTCCCAGCGACTTTCCTCACCGAACCCGGCTTCTCACCGCCGACTTGACTTCCACCTGGACCCTTCGTCCTCTTTTTGCCCAGGTTCGGTACGTGCTGGACATTCGGTCGCTGCATCGGCCCTTAAAAGATGTGGTTGTCCAACTGCCTGAGCGGCTGGAGATTCTCGACGTCATCCGCCTGCCACCTACTGCTCCGCCGCTTGCCTGCTCGCGGCCCGATCCTCAAACTCTGGTCCTGGCCGTGTCGGAACCGGCCCAGCGTCATCTGACGATCGAAGTCCAGGCTCGCTTACCCCTGTCGCCTGACGGGGCCTTTTCCTTCCCTGTCCCCGTGGTCAAGGATGCCTGGCTCGAGCCAGAAAATCTTCGCATCCGCTTTCTTCAGGGCATGAATCCAGCCGGGTGGGACCTTGCTGACTTTCGCCTTGCCGAGCCTCCAGCCCTCGAGCGAGACGCCGCTGAAGTCTATGAAGTCATTCGGCTTGTCCAGACCCTTCCCGGATCGCTCAGCGCCCGGCGTCCGTCGGTGCAAGCAGTGGACTCCCCCGCCCCGCTGGATGTACGGCAACAAGTCTGCTGGATGCCAGCACTGACGGGGTCGTGGATGGACGTCGCCACCCGCTGGAGAATCGGCAATAAACCAGTTTTTCGCCTGGCTTTCCAAGTGCCGGACAAGGCTCAGGTACAACGGGCCGAGGTCACAGGCACGACCACTGACGTCACTTGGTTCCTCGAGCCGCCTCGTCATCTGGTGGCAGAGTTTCGGGAACCTCTACCGCCTCGGAGCAGCGTCAAGACTCGTCTTACGCTCCGGCTCGATTCCCAGGATCCGCGTCAAGTTCATGAGGTGCCCAGCGTAGTGCCTCTGGAAGCTCAAGTTCTCGAAAGCGGCCTCGCTGTATTTTCCCAAACCGCCACGTCTCGTGGCCGATTTCGCCTGACAGACACCGAGGCCGTTCCCACAACGGCATTTTCCCTGAATCTTTTCGATGGTCTGGAACATCCTTGGGCTGGACTTGGATCCCGGCCGGACGGTTTCTGGGTTCAGCGAGGCCGCATCGTGACGGGACGACTTGAGGAAGTGCCAGCCGACCAGAGAAGACCAGCTGAACGGGCAGCGGACTCGGAACGAAAGCCAGCGGATGACATCCAACTGCCGAAGAACGACTCCGAGACGAATTCGAATCAGAACGACAAATCAGGTCATTCAATTCTGCGATTCACTGACATCGTGGTGACCACTTGGCTTGAACCCGATGGCCGGGCCAAGTACGAGTACCGGGCCAGTATCATGTCGGATCGGGAATTCGAGCTGATCGGCAGCTTGCCAGAGTCGATTCGACTCGAGACGGTCCACCTAGGCCCAACGACTTTGCCGCCTTCATTGCAAATCGCCGTTCCGCCAGGAAACAGCGTGTTGCGGTTGACGTACTACGACGAAGCAAACCGCTGGCAGTTCCTCGGTATCCATCAAGTCTCCCTACCGACCTGGCAAGACGCCCCCCTACCCGGTTTGTGCCGACATCGCGTCATCTTGTCGTCTGGCCAAGCGCTGGCCTATCCGCCCGCCAAGGATACTCGAAACTCTTTGCAAAACTGGTTGCGCGGATGGACCGACGAAGCTGGGCCGGTATTAGCCCGCGTGCCTTCCAGGAACGCCACTCTTGACGGTGAAGAGGTTCCCGACACCGGGACGCTAGCGAGCCGGGTGCGGATTGTGGACCTGTCGGATTCAGTCGGTTTAACGCTAATAGTGATCCCCCGGTGGGTGCTGCACGGGATGGGTATGGCGTTGATGGTGGGCCTCACCGGCTCGGCGTGGAGGCTGCGGAAGGGGCGTTGGTGGACGATGGCGGGGGCAGTGCTGGTCTGCCTGATCCTGCTATTCGCGCTGCCAAGCGATCTTACGGTGTTGGGCTGGTGGATGCTCATTGGCTGTCTCCCAGCCGGATT
>JANWWR010000107.1 GCA_025055835.1 Gemmatales bacterium
GACTTTGCCGACGAGGCGGAGCCGTCTGCGGTCTTGCCGGTCCCGCTGCCATCGTCGCCAGTTTTCTTGGCGGCTTCTGCCTCGGCTTTGGCGGCAGCCTTGTAGGCTTCGCTGCGGTAGTCGGTCTGGTAAAAGCCCGAACCCTTGAACAGCAAAGCCCCACCGGTCCCGAACAGGCGGCGGAGGCGGTTCTTCCGGCATTTCGGGCACTTCCGCAGCGGTTCCTCGGTGATGGACTGGTATTCGTCGAAATGATGTCCGCAGGCTTCGCAACGATATTCGTAGGTCGGCATGTAAAAATTTTAGAACGGATCGGCGAAGCAGCCAAGGGTGGCATGGTGTCGGGCGGAAGCGAAGCCACGGTAGGCGGGCAGCCTTGGAAATGCGATCAGAATAGTAAAGGCGAGCGGCTGGAAAAAGGCAAGCGGCGAAAAAAAAGGCGAGCGGCCAGCGTCAGCTGGCCGGTCGCTCCCCTGCAACATGAAAGCGAACACGGGGGGCTTACGCCCCCCCCGCTCGGTGTGATGATCTTCACGGGGGCTGACGCCCCCCGCTCGGGGCAAGCACCTCAAATCGCTTCGGGGCCGCGTTCGCCGGTGCGAATGCGGATGCAGTCCTCCAGCGGTAGGATGAAGATTTTGCCATCGCCGATACGGCCCTCCGGCCCGGTTCGTCCGGCCTCGATGATCGCGTTGACCGTCGGCTCCACGAAATCCTCATTGACCGCGATCTGCAATTGAATCTTGCGGAGCAGTTGCGTGTGCAGTTCGTGGCCACGATAGGTTTCGCTGTGCCCTTTCTGTCGCCCGAAACCCTGCACGTCCACGACGGTCAAGCGAAATACCTGCACGCGGTTGAGCGCTTCCTTGACCGCTTCCAGTTTGTGCGGCTGGATGATGGCCAAAATCAGTTTCATGGCGAAGAACTCCCGGTCGGAGGGATCGGCTCGTACTTGGACAGCCGGGCTTCAAGGTCCCGAATCTTCTCCCGCAGACTGCGGATGATCTGCTCCTGTTCGTGATTCAGCTTGCGAGACGTCTCAAACATCTCGTCGTTGAGCCGTTGCGTGGTCTGCAACTGGCCGCGGAGGGCGTCGAGTTGAGCCTGGCTGCGAGCGACGTGGTGCTCTGCATCGCGAATGCGGTCCCGGACGCTGAGCACGCCCAGGCCCGTGCCGACGAAACCGGCCCAGCCCACCAGGGCCGCCAGAAGCAGCAGCCGCTCGCGATTCCACCAGGGTTTCGTGTCGTTCACCGTGGATCGGCTCCTGTACCCGCACCGAGTGGCTCAGAACTTCGGCGACATTCTTCAGTATACCCGCGGAACTTCGCCTGGTCGGCTCGGTTGAATCTGATGAGACCTCCGTGAAAAGAGGCAAGCTCCAAGCTGCGTCACCGTTCGGTTTCCGCAGCCTTTGCAAAGGAGGTGAATCCATGCGCTGGTTGGTTGGCCTGCTGGTTCTTGGTTTGGGTCTGGGCCTGACCGCGTTGGCCACAGCGGATGAGAAGGCGGACAAAAAGGCCGCCCGCAAGGGCACGCCAGGTCTGGTGGAGAAGTTCGACAACGCCACCAAAACGCTGACCATCCGCACCGGCAAGAAGAATGATCCCAACGCTGCGACGATGTCCTTCACGCTCTCGGAAGACACCAAGATCACGCTTATGGACCAGGACGGGACCAAGCCCGGCAAGATCGAGGACGTGGCGTCTGCCAAGCGAGTGCTCGTTCGCAAGGAAAGCCGCGATGGCAAGGAGGTCGTGACGGAAGTCGTCGTGGTGTTGGGCAAGAAGAAAGCCGAGTGACACCCCCATGACAGGCGCGGCGGACGGGATTGAACTTCCGTCCGCCGTGTCGCTTTCCGGGGCAGGAACTCACACCGATTCGACTTTCATGTGCCGGTCGGGAACGTCGTCGGTTCGCGGATCGAACCATTCCCGACGGAACTCGATGCGGCTGGGGCGTCCGCCGGTTTCCGGCGTGCCTCGCATGGCCAGGTTGGCCGTCAACGCAATGATCGCATCGGCCATGGCGACAACGCCGTGACACCGCGGAATCGGTCGTCCTTTTCCGTCCTTGGGCCGATCCTTTTCCTCCACCGCTCCCTGCTGCCACATTCTAACGCAGTAGGCGAAGTCCTCCATTTCCTCGCGGTAGCCGCGGCTGATCGCGCCGCCCAGGGCCTTTTCGCCGGTTTCGACGGCCCGCCGCTCGGCCGGTCCCGTGGTGGCGGAGGCGTCAATAACCGTGGCCGGTTTGCGGGCATCGGTGACGCTGACCGAAGTAGTTCGGCTGGCTGCTCCGCGTTCCGGCCAGAGCATCACCTCCTGTTCCTGGGAGACGACCATGCTGGCCCGCGTCCCCATGACGCACTCGCCATACGGCTCGAAGCCGTTCGTGCTGATGGAAGAGTAGGTGACAACGACGATGTCATCCTTGTCCTTGATCTGCGTCTGCTCGGGATCGGCCCAGTAGTTCTTGCCGGGAAATTCGAACGTGCAGAAGACGTGATCCTCGACCTCCCGATAGTCCCGGTAGAAGTATTTGCCGCCGATGCCGCTGACCGCCAGCGGTCGCACCTTGCCGAGAAAGATGCTGCATGCGTCGAGCTGGTGGCTGCCGAGTTCCGCCATGAGGCCGCCGCCGGTGCGGAGGAACAACCGCCAGCGGATCAGTTCGTCCACGCTCTTATAGCCGAACTCCCGGATCCGATCCTTGAGCGCGTCGTAATCCTCGGCGTAGATGGGCGGAAACCAGCCTTCACGGTATTGCGGTTGGACCACGCCCTCGGCCAATGGCTGCTTGGCGAGGGAGGGACTCCACGGCGTCGTCGTGTTCCGGTGCCACAAGGCGCGGATGTGCTTGATGTCTCCCAGGTCTCCCGAGCGGATCAATTCCACGGCATGAGCGTAAAGCAGGCTGTAATGCCGCTGGTGGCCGATGGACAGGATGCGGTCCGTTTCCTCGGCGACGCGGATCATCTCCTTACACTGCTGCACGTTCCAGGCCATGAGCTTTTCGCACAAAACGTGCTTGCCGGCCCGCATCGCTTCGATGGCGACCGGTGCGTGCAGATGGAGCGGCAGAGCGATGACGACGGCCTCGATGTCCTTGTCTTCAAGGAGATGGCGGTAGTTTTCGTAGAAGCGGATGCGCTTGCTGGCGTCGGCCCCGTAGATGCGGTTGAAGCCCTTGCGGGGTCCGCTCGGCTCGCCCTCGAAGATGCGTTTGCAGTTGGTGGGGCGGATGTCGGAGTAGGCGACGAATTCGAGATACGCCGGGTTGTGCTCGCCGACCAGCACGCCGCCTTCATCCCCCGCCCCGATAAGCCCGGCCTTGACCGGCGAGCCGTCGAGCTTCTGGTAGCCGTAATACAGGGCCGCTGAAACCGGCAGCACCGCCCCGGCCGCCAAGACGCCCTTCATGAACTCCCGGCGGTTCAGTTCATACCGCTGTCCCACAACCCGATGGAAATTGGCCTTGCCGATCTCTTTTTGTTCCGGGGTCACGTCGAGGGCCATGATCTCACCTCTCGGCTGTTTTCAGGAAGCAGAGGAAGCGGCATCCGCATTCGAGGGCTTGCCGGCACGGCAACCTCGGAACGGATTGAGAAAACGAAGCAGTCCGTCCAGTCCGAACCATTCGCCGCTGCGGGTCGAGGCAATGACCAGAAGGGCGAGGATTTCAATCAGGTTTTTGTCCACGAACAGATAGTTCCCCTCGGCTCGCGGATTCTCCGGCACGCCGGGCAGCGGAGGCATGGCCAGGTAAATGAGGAAAAGCAGCACGGCCCCGATCCAGGCCGCGGGCCGCGTCAGCAGTCCGAATAACAGACACAACCCGACAACCAGCAAGCCCCAGCGCATCACCCCATCGGCGACGGCCAGCTTCCAGTTCGAGGGGGAAGGCTGATCCGGCATCCCCGCCGCTTTTTGTTCGCCGGACAACGTGTTCTCCAGGGCCGAACGCATGGCCGCGAACTGACTGTCGAGATCGGCTTGCAGCTCGCTTCGGAGTCGACGCACCTCGGCCTTCAGCGAAGCCGCCTTGGACCCGCCCAGGTCGCTTTCGAAGGCCGGAAGCTCTTTGTCAAGCAGATCGCGAAGTTCCTTCACCCTGGCCCGGTACAACGCGACCCGCTCCGGCGTCGTCATCGGCACCTTCACCGAGCCGGACGGAAAATAGCGTTCCACCTCCTTGCTGCCTTCGACGAGCCAGCGCCCCAGGGCGTTCTTGTGATTCTCGAAGACATCCCGGGCCTTGGTCCGCTGGTCGCCTTCGAGGCGAAAGTGCTCAGCAAAGCGGGAGAAGTGGTTTTCCCATTGCTCATTCAGGGGATCGGAAAGGCGGTTGGCCGGCGGATCGGCCTTGGGATCGGTGACGGCAAGGAGTTGCAGAAGTTGCTCGTCAGGATCGCCGGCGATGTCGCGGAAGAAGGGAGCCAACGGCCCGGCCGATTCCCGCAGGTAGCCAGCGCTGCTCCACGGTCTGCTCGTTTCCGTTGGACCCCGATAGACCGATTCAACCTTGCGATAGCCTTCGACGGCGAAGTGCCAGCCGATGGCCAGCCGCAGCCAGACCAGCAAGTAGGCCGTCAGCAGACTCACCTGCACACTGCCGCGGGGCATGACGATCCGCTCGCCGCAACAGGAACGCCAGGCGCAGAAGAGGGCCCCGAGAAGAAAGACCGCTCCGGCCCCGGCCCAGGCTGCGGTGACAGATGGCAGCGGTATCTCGGACATCACGGTCACCTCGGTCGGGCAAGTTCTTCCCGCTGGGCTTCAGAAAGTATTATGGCCTGGAGGTCGGGACGGCTCGCCAAGTAGCGTCGGGCCTCGGCTTCGCCCAGGACGAACAGGGCGGTGGCCAGGGCATCGGCCTCGGCAGCAGTCGGGGCCAGCACGGAAACGTGAGCCAGTCCCTCGGCCGGCCAGCCGGTGCGGGGATCGAGGATGTGGCCCAGTTTCCGGCCCTGCCATTCCAAGTGCCGAAACGTCTTGGCCGATACCCCCAACGCACTGTCCCTCAGCCACAGCGACAGCAGGCGGACACTGGGATCTTCCGGGTGCGTCACGCCGACCGGCCAGCCTCGTTCATGGCCCGGCAGACTTCCGATAGCGTACACGCTGCTGTGTCCGCCATGCAAGAGGGCCGACTGGATCCCGAACCGCTCCCGCAACAACGCCGCTGCCTGGTCCAGAGCGTAGCCCTTGCCGATGCTGCCGAGGTTGATTTCCACGCCATCTCGCAGAAACCGCACCGTCCGCCGTTCAGGATGAAGAACGACGAAGCGCATGCCGCTTCGCTGAATTGCTTCGGCTTGTTCTTCTGGGGCGGGAACCCGACGCGGACCGCGCAAGAACCCCCAGGCTTTGATGATCGCCCCGGAGGCCACATCGAACGCCCCGCCGGTTTCGTGAGTCAACCGGCTGGATAAAGCCAGAATCTCAAAAAGTTCCGCACTGACCGCTACCTCATGGTCAAAGGCTTCCCGGTTGACCCGGCTTAATTCGGAGTGATCCCGATAGACGGTCAGCAGGCTTTCCAGATGGTCAATGAGATCGAGGGCGGCGCAGGCGGCTTCCGAAGCCCGGGGAGTGCCCAGAGGCAAGACGATCTCAAACGTCGTGCCCATCGCCCGGCGGGAGTAGCGAACCAGGGCCGGGCCTTCGCCGTCGTCCAGCGTTTCAGCCAGCGGGTCAGAAAACAGGGACGCCGCGATGTCCGCCCCGAAGAGCAGCGGTTCGGGGTTGAGAAACCTGCGGCGATCCATGATTCAGATTTCGCTGCCGTCGTGGATGAGCGGTTCGAGGGCCTTGGTGTTGCGTTCGACGGCCAGAACGATGGTCCGCTCCTCAACGCCGTCGGCGGAGACGGCGACGGCCGGGATGATCTGTCGGCTGTCGGGCAAGGCGAAGCGTTCGGTGAAGGTGCCGTCCTCCCGCAGCTTGATCGGTCGGCCCTGGAGCGTTACCTTGGCGGTCGGTTCCGTGGCCCCGTACACGATCAGTTCGGCGTCGATCTGGAACCAGAATTGCCGCGGCTTGCGGCCCTGGAAGGCCCCGGAACCGAAGCTGGTGATGGCCGGGGAACCCATCGGACGCCGCAGCCGCTCCTCGAACAGGTTCCTGAGTTCGAGGCTGCTCGTGGACGGATCGTAGCCGCCCGACATGGCGTAGATTTTCTCGTAGTTCGCCTGAACGTCGGCCCAATTCTCGTCGATGGAATCGCTGATGCCGGCCCGCGGCGTGGTGACGACGTTGGACCGAGCCAGCACATAGAACCGTCCCGACCGGCTCAGGTAGCCGATGTCCACCCGGTAGCTTCGCGGCGGATTGCCGACGTCGATGTACCAGTTGTTGCAGCCGCCGTGGATCTCGATGTCGCGGACGATCGCTTCCGTCGAACTGGTGGTATCTTCGCTGGTGACATCCAGAAGCCGCAGGATCGGCTTGGAGGTGTGCCATTCCTCGGCCAAGGCCGCTTCGGCCCGGCTGATGGCGGTGCGGGTCAGTTCCCAGTAGCAATGCAGCCAGTAGGGATCACGGACCATGAGGACGATGCGGTCGGTCCCGTAGCCCTTGGGCAAATCGCGGGGCATGGTCTTGGAAAGGTCCCGCGTCGGCACGCCAACCTCGTACTTGCTTCGCTCCACCACCTCTTCGGGGCTGATCGTGCCGTTGGCCCCACCGTGAGCCGCGGCCGTCTGCCGACGCACCGCCACGGCTTTCTCTTCCTTCTGCTCCCCCTTCTCCTCGGAGGCCGCCCCCTTGCGGGAAGCCTTGGGCCGCGGCTTGCTCGCCGACCGGCTCACGGTTTTACTTTTGGTCCTGGGCTTGACCTCGGACTTGGCGGCCGGACGGGACGCAGCCTTCCTGGAACTCAAGGCTTCGAGCAGCTGCTCTTTGGTCATGGATTGACTACCGCGGATGCCGCGGGCCTTGGCGAGGTCGCGGAGTTGCTTGGTGGACAGGCCCTGCAAGCGATCCTGGCGCATGGACAGACACTCCCTCCCGCTGCCGCAGGCTCAGCCTGCGCGGATGCTTCACTTTGGCGACGTCCGTGTCCGTCGTGAAAACCGGCGGCAGTCGTTGCCGCCAAGCTTGACTACTGATCTGCCTCCCTGACGCACCTCAAGGCTGAGGACGTGCGGGAAGGTCGGAAGGAATCGCAAGCGGGCCGCCAAGCCCTGCTCCGCGATCGTCCGGGATGCGCCTTGGACCGCATCCGCTGGAGATTGCTTCGTTCCCTTTAGCCGCCGTAATCGTAGCAATTCGGACATGGCAGTGTCAATTCTATTTGACCAGGTTGCCTCTTGATTTTTCCCCATTTCTGTGGTAGGCGGGCAGGATTGCGAACCTGTTTTGCCTATTTTCTCAGGGCAAAACACAACATCTCTATTCGCCGGGGGAAGGCTTCGTCCGCTTGCCGACTGACGAACCTGCCGTCTGAAACTGGCCTGACTTTGTGAAACTTTGCACGCACTCGATTGACTTTTCATCGTTGCTTCCTTCAATATCCACCGCCCCGCAGAATCTGTGCACCTTGAAGCCTGGGCCGATGCTCCCTGGGGACCGGCGGGAAAGGGCGAAATTGCTGGCCTACGGGCAGATCGGTCTGGAGATGGCTGCACCGATCGGCCTCGGAGTCTTCCTGGATTTGCGCTGGGGAACGACGCCGTGGCTGACCGTGACCGGGGCCGTGGTCGGACTTGTGGGCGGACTGGCCCACCTGATCGCCATGCTGAATCGGGAGGAGCGGCAGACCCCGGGCCAATAGCGGGGCCGTTCCGAGGCAAACCATGCGACAGCGGTTGGCAGGCTTGATCGTCGTGACTTTGCTGCTGTGGGCCGCGGCGGCCTGGATCGGCCAGCGCCTTTGGGGTGAATCCGCGGTGATCCAGAGTGCGGCCGCCATGTTGCTCTGTCTGGTTCCCGCCGTCGGAACAATGGCGTGGGCTTTGGCCGTGCGCTCACGCTCCAACGGCGAACAGATGCTGGCCATGTTGGGCGGCGTCGGCCTCCGCATGTTCCTCGTGCTCGGGCTGGGACTGGCGGCTTATCATGCCGTCCCGCTTCTGCAATCCGAGGCGTTCTGGATCTGGTTGTTGGTTTTTTACCTGGTGACGCTCGGCCTGGAGATGATGATGGTCCTCCTGCCCGATGCGGCGACACCAGGCGCTGAGCGGATAACGACCTGACAGGTTCACCTATGCACGATCCCTTCGATCACGTTCGCGATCACAGTGAATGGCACTTTCTCGCGAACGACCTGACCGGCGAATGGACGATTCAATTGCCGGTCCTTTTCGAGATCCCTGGTTTCAGCCTTTTCGGGTACGACTTCGGGCCGCACCGCTTCCAGCTGACCAAGTTCATGGTCTTGGAAGTGATCGCCGCCCTCGTCATCGCCGCCATTTACATTCCGTTGGCCCGCCGCGCCCGCACCGGCGAACCGCCGAAGGGCTACCTCTGGAACACGTTCGAGGCTGTCCTGACCTTCCTCCGCGACGAGGTCGCCAAGCCCAACATCGGCGAGGAAGAAGCCGATAAGTATGTGCCCTTCCTGTGGACCCTGTTCCTTTTTATCCTGGCCTGTAATCTCCTGGGTATGTTGCCGTTCCTCGGTTCGCCGACCCAGGACTTCAGCGTTACATTGACGCTGGCCTTCATCGCCTTCTGCGCCATCCACGGCTACGCCATCGCGGCCCACGGCTTAGGGCACTATCTGCAATCGTACATCCCCCACATCGACGTGCCTTGGATTCTGGCCATCTTTCTGATCCCGATGATCGTGGTGATCGAAGTCGCCGGCCACTTCATCAAAGCCTTCGTGCTGGCCGTTCGTCTTTTCGCCAATATGTTTGCCGGACATACGGTGCTGGCTTTCATTCTGTTCTTCATCCTGATGGCTCGGCAGGCTTCCCCACTGCTGTTGGGAGCGATCACGTTGGGCAGCGTCCTGGGCGTGACAGCCTTGAGTCTTTTGGAACTGTTTGTGGCTTTCTTGCAAGCGTTCATCTTCACCTTCCTGACCTCGCTGTTCCTGGGTTCCACGCTCCATCCGGAGCACTGAGAGCCGGGACAGGTCGAGTCGGAGGTGAGAGGGGAAATAACGTCAACCCAGAACCAGGTTTTACGGGAGTAATCCGACACATGAACACGCTCAAACTGCTGGCGATGGTGGTGGTCGTGGTGCTGGTCTGCGCCTTCCCGGCGTTCGCGGCTGACACAGCCGGGGCCAATTCGCCATTCTACGGCAACGCCATCGGGGCCGGGTTCGGGGCAGCCTTGACCACCATCGGAGCCGGTTTCGGCTTCGGACGGATCGGCAGCGCGGCCCTGGAAAGCATGGCTCGGCAACCGGAAGTGGCGGGACGGGTGCAGACGGGCATGCTGATCATCGCGGCCCTGCTCGAAGGTGCGACCTTCTTCGCCCTCATCGTCTGCATCATCATGGCCACCAAGGCTTGAGAGCGCCTTGCACTGCTTGGCATGCCTCGGCGGAAAGGCTGACTTCGAGGTTGCACATGTTGCGTTGGATTCCGGCCGCTTTTGCGATGGCCGTCTGGCTCTTGTTCGTCGTTTCAGCGTCGGCCGCGGATGAGCCTGCCTTGGAAAAGGGCAAGACCGCGCCAGCCGCCAAGGCGGATCATGGTCACGCTCATGGCGGGGATCATGCCGGTCCGAGTGGTCACGGCGGCGACACAGCGGGCCACGGTCACGGCGACGGACACGAGGAGGAAGGCGGCTTACTGTCCTTCAACCTGGACCTCGGCGTCTGGACGCTGGTGGTCTTTCTGCTCCTGCTGGTGATCCTCAAGCAGCTGGCTTGGAAGCCGATGCTCGAAGGCCTCAAGAAGCGGGAGGATTCCATCCGCTCCGCCCTGGAAGAGGCCCAGAAGGCCCGCGAGGAAGCGGAACAACTGCGGTTGAAGCTCCAGAAGGAAATGGACCACGCGGCGGAAACCGTGCGAGCGATTCTGGAAGAAGCCCGGCGGGACGCCCAGCACACCTCCGAGCAGATGCTTGCCAAGGCACGGGAAGAGATCAATCTGGAGCGCGAACGGCTCCAGCGGGAATTGACCATCGCCAAGGACCAGGCCCTCCAGGAACTCTGGAACCAGGCGGCCGACCTGGCGACGCTGATCTCCGCCAAGGCCATTCGACGCAACCTGACACCGGAAGATCATCGCCGTCTCATGGACGAGGCGCTGGCCGATCTGCGGCAGGTTTCGCGGTTCGGGTCGAACGACCTGAGCGGCATCCTGTAGCCGTCTGGCAAAGGCTTGGGTATGAGTTCGCAGCCTTCGACCAATCATCGGGCCGGTTTTCGTGACCTCATCACCGACGTGGGCGCACTCCGCGTCGCCAAGGTCTATGCCGAAGCGCTTCTCAATGCCGCCGAGAAACGCAATCAAGCCCAGGAAATCTGGGAAGAACTTGATTCCCTGGTCACCGATATCTTCGCTGCCAAGCCGGAACTGGAGGTATTCCTTTCGAGTGGGGCCATCGGCCGTAACGCCAAGGAAAACGTCCTCCGCAAGGTCTTTGAGGGTCGGGCCAGCGAACTGTTCCTGAACTTTCTGATGGTTCTCAATCGGCACGACCGTCTCAACCTGCTGCGGGCCGTGCGGCAAAGTTATCGAGACTTGATGAATGCCCGTGCCCGACGGATCGTGGTTCAGGTCCGCACTGCCGCTCCGATGGAAGAAGACCAGCGGCAGCGGTTGATCGACAACATCCGCGAGTCGCTGCACCTGGAGCCAGTCCTCGAAGAGCGGGTCGATCCCGATCTGCTCGGCGGGCTGGTCCTCCGCGTCGGCGATCAGATGTTCGATGGCTCGGTGCGGACCCGTCTGCTCAAACTTCGAGAGAAATTACGCGAGAGAAGCAGCCATGAGATTCAAAGCCGACGAGATCGTTTCAGTGCTTGAGGCCGAGATTTCGCAGTTTCGGCCGCAATTGGAAGCACAAACCGTTGGCCGGGTCCTGGAGGTGGGCGACGGCATCGCCCGAATCTACGGGCTTGGCTCGGTGATGGCTGGCGAGATGGTCGAGTTCGTCCGCACCGGCGTCTTCGGTCTGGCCTTCAACCTTGAAGAAAACTCGGTCGGCGTCATCATCCTCGGCGACTATTTGCAGATCGAGGAAGGGGACGAAGTCCGCTGCACCGGACAGCTTTTGCAGGTGCCCGTCGGCGATGCGCTGATCGGTCGGGTCGTTGATCCGCTGGGGAATCCCCTGGACGGCGGCGGTCCCATCGTCACCGACAAGCGCCGTCCCGTCGAATGGACCGCTCCCGGCGTCGCCGAGCGCCAGCCGGTCAACCAGCCGCTCCAGACCGGCATCAAGGCCATCGACTCGATGACTCCCATCGGTCGCGGCCAGCGGGAACTCATCATCGGCGACCGCAAGACCGGCAAGACCGCGATCGCCGTGGACACCATCATCAACCAGAAGCACGAAAACGTCATCTGCGTCTACGTCGCCATCGGTCAGAAGGAATCGACGACGGCCCAGGTGGTTGAAAACCTTCGCAAGTACGGGGCGATGGACTACACGATCGTCGTGGTCGCTTCCGCCTCCGTGGCCGCTCCCCTGCAATACATCGCACCCTATGCCGGCTGTGCGATGGCCGAGTACTACATGTACGAGCAGGGGCGGGATACCCTCTGCGTCTACGACGACCTGACCAAGCAGGCGGCGGCGTATCGGCAGCTGTCGCTGCTTCTGCGTCGGCCTCCCGGACGGGAAGCCTATCCCGGCGACGTGTTCTACTGCCACTCGCGGCTCCTGGAGCGGTCGGCCAAGCTGGCGGAACGCTGGGTCATCGTGCCGAAAGACGCCGACGAGTCGAAGGTCACGGACAACTGGTCGGTCATCCGCAAGGAAAACGATCAGCCCGTCGTCTTCGTTGGCCCGCTGGAAAAGCACCACGCGGAAAAGGAGGTCCTGCCGAAGTACCCTGGTCACAAGCTGGCTAAGGTGGTCGGCTCCGGCGGATCGCTGACAGCCTTGCCGATCATCGAGACGTTGGAAGGCGAAGTGTCGGCGTATATCCCGACCAACGTGATTTCCATTACCGACGGACAGATTTACCTGCAACCGGACCTGTTCTTCGCCGGGGTGCGTCCGGCCATTGACGTCGGCATCAGCGTGTCCCGCGTCGGCGGCAAGGCCCAGACGCCGGCCATGAAGACCATCGCCGGCAGCCTCCGCCTCGACCTCGCGGCGTTCCGCGCGTTGGAGGCATTCGCCCAGCTCGGCACGGAACTCGACAAGGCGACACAGGCCCAGCTCGATCGCGGCTATCGCATGGTGGAAATCCTCAAGCAGCCGCAGTTCCGGCCGATGCACGTCATTGACCAGGTCATGATTATCTACGCCGGTACCCGAGGCTTCCTGGACAAGATTCCGCGCAACCAGGTGGCCGCCTGGGAGGAGCAGTTCCTCCAATTCATGCGGGAACAGAAGCCGGAAGTACGCGATCTGATCCTCAAGCCGGGGGCCTTCAAGAAGGATGCCGAAGGCAAGCCCTACATCCCGGAGCTGGATGCCGCCATCGAGTTCTTCCAGCCCCAGTTCAAGCCGGTGTAGCCGACCGTGATTCGGGGGACATCAAGCAACGGCAAGGTTGACCGCACATGGCAAAGACTCGTGCCCTGCTGAAGCGCCGCAAGGCCATCCGCAACATCCACAAAATTACCCGGACGATGGAACTGATCGCCACGTCCCGGTTCCAGCGGGCCATGGTCCGTGCCCAGCAGGCCGCCGCATTCACCCGCAAGATCACTGAACTGGCCGCCGACCTCAGCCTCTCAGCGGTCAACATCGATCATCCGTTGTTGAAAAAGCGAGAGCCGACCAAGCGGGCCGTGCTTCTGGTGATCTGTTCCAATCGCGGCCTGTGCGGCGGCTACAACGCAGCCATTCTGCGGCAGGCCACGCTCCGCTATCAGGAGCTTCGCCAGGCCGGGACGGAACTTGAACTGGACGTCTCCGGCAAGCGCGGCATCGCCTATTTCCGCTACCAGGGAATCACCCCGGCCCTGACATACACCCAGTTCGAGGACAAGCCGGCCTTCGAACAGGTGGAGCCAATCGCCGACCGCCTCATCGAAGCCTACGTCCAGGAGAAGATCGACCGGGTGGACGTGGCCTACATGAAGTTCCTCAGCCCGGCAAGGCAGACGGCGGTGGCGGAGACGCTGCTGCCGCTGGCCTCGGAGGCCGCTTGGCCCACAGCTTCCGCGGCGAGTCCGAAGCGGGAAGCGAAAGTCGAGTACGAGTTTCTGCCCAGCGCTCGGGAAATCCTCGGCGAGATTCTGCCGTGGTCGTTCAAGGTTCGGCTGTTCAAATGCTTCCTCGATGCCGCTGTCAGTGAGCAGATCGCCCGGCGGGTGGCCATGAAGGCCGCCACGGAGAACGCGGCGGATATGATCAAAACGATCACGCGGCAATACAACCGAGCCCGGCAGGCGCAGATCACCAAGGAAATTGCTGAAGTCATCGGCGGCGCGGCGGCTTTGGAATGATTCACTGAAAAATCTACCGAGCCGCGACCGCAAGGGAGCGGCTGGCCCTGAAAAGTCTACGGAGCCGCGACCGCAAGGGAGCGGCTGGCCCGATTCACTACGCAGCTTGGGAGAGATCAAACATGGCGGGCACCACGAACGGGCATCCCGACAAAAAGCATTACGGTCGAATCGTCCAGGTCATCGGCTCCACGTTCGACGTCGAGTTCGACGAAGGCCATTTGCCGGAGATCTACAACGCCCTGCGAATCGAGGAAGAACATCGGGGCTTGCAGATTCGCCTGACCGGCGAAGTGCAGCAGCATCTGGGCGGCAGCCGGGTCCGCTGCGTTGCCCTCGGCTCGACGGACGGCCTGGTGCGGGGCATGAAGGTGCTCGACACCGGCGGGCCGGTCATGGTCCCCGTCGGCAAGGAGACCCTGGGCCGCGTCTTCAATCTGCTCGGGGAACCGATCGACGGTCGCGGTCCCGTTCAGGCCAAGGAATGGCGGCCCATTCACCGACCGCCGCCTTCCTTCCAGGAGTTGTCGCCGAAGACGGAGTTGTTCGAGACCGGCATCAAGGTCATCGACCTGCTGACGCCTCTGGTCCGCGGCGGGAAGGCGGGTCTGTTCGGTGGGGCAGGTCTGGGCAAGACCGTCATTTTGCAGGAGTTGATTGCCCGCATCGCCAGTTCTCACGGCGGCTACTCGGTCTTTGCCGGGGTCGGTGAACGGACCCGCGAAGGCAATGACCTGTGGCTGGAAATGCAGGAAACCAAGATCGGCAAGACCGACCGGGCCGTGTTGACGCAGACGGCGATGGTCTTCGGCCAGATGAACGAACCGCCCGGCGCCCGTCTCCGTGCCGCCCTGTCCGCCCTGACCATGGCAGAATGGTTCCGCGATTCGACCGGGGCTGACACCCTGCTGTTCATCGACAACATCTTCCGCTTCTCGCAAGCCGGTTCCGAGGTGTCCGCCCTCCTGGGCCGCATGCCCAGCGCCGTCGGTTATCAGCCGACCCTGGCCACCGAAATGGGCCAGCTCCAGGAACGCATCACCAGTACGAAGCGCGGCGCCATCACCTCGGTGCAGGCCGTGTACGTCCCCGCCGACGACCCGACCGACCCGGCGCCGGCCAACGCTTTCCAGCATCTGGACGCGTTCATTTACCTGGAGCGGAGCATTTCCGAGAAGGGCATCTACCCGGCCATCGACCCGCTGGCCTCCAACAGCCGACTGCTCGACCCGCAATACGTCAGTGCCGAGCATTTCGCCGTGGCTCGCCGGGTGCAGAGCATTCTTCAGCGCTACCGGGAACTCCAGGACATCATCGCCATTCTGGGCGTCGAGGAATTGAGCGAAGACGACAAGCTCGTGGTCCATCGTGCCCGGCGGATCGAGAAGTTCCTGTCGCAGCCATTCATCGTCGCCGAGGCCTTCACGAATCGCCCCGGCAAGATCACGCCCCTGGCCGACACCATCCGCAGCTTCAAGGAACTGTGCGAAGGCAAGTGGGACCACCTGCCCGAAGGCGCGTTCATGTACGTCGGTGCCATCGAGGAGGCCGAGGAACAGGCCAAGCGGATGCAAGCGGCGTAGCAACACCGCGCGGCTTGACGGAGAGGGTATTTCGGAGAGCGACGCAAATCATGCCCTGGCTCGGCGCGCATCTGTCGGTCGCCGGCGGCTTCTACAAGGCGGTTCACACGGCCGATGCGCTGGGCATGGAAGCCGTGCAGATTTTCACCCACAGTCCGACACAGTGGGTCGTCACCGCCGAAGCCTCCCGGGGCAGATCGCCACGGTCGGGAAAAGCGTCGAAGTGGCGGAGCAAACCCCTCGATCCCCAGGCCGTTGCCGCCTTTCACGAAGCCCGCAAGCATTCGAAGGTCCGCTGCTTTCTGGCCCACGACAGCTACCTCATCAACGTCGCCTCCGCCGATCCGCATCTGCGGCGCAGGTCCATCGAAGCGTTGATCGTCGAGATGGAGCGGGCCGAAGCGCTGGGGCTATTCGCCCTGGTCATGCATCCGGGGGCGGGACAAAGCGACGAGGATCGGGACGCCATCCTCCGCATCGCGGAGGCCTTGGATGAGGTCCATCAGCGTTGCCCGAAAAACCCGGTGCGTATCCTGTTGGAAACGACGGCGGGGCAAGGCTCAACGCTCGGCCACCGCTTCGAGCACCTGGCGGAGATTCTCTCCCGCGTCCGCCAGCCGGAACGGCTTGGCGTCTGCTTCGACACCTGCCACGTCTTCGCCGCGGGCTATCCGCTGGCCCCGGAGAAGGCATATCGGGAAACGCTGCGGCAGTTCGACGCCATCGTCGGAGTGAAACGCATCGCCGCTTTTCATCTCAACGACAGCGCGAAACCCCTCGGCAGCCGCGTGGACCGCCACGCCCACATCGGCCGGGGATGCCTGGGACTGGAACCGTTCCGTCTGCTGCTCAATGACCCGCGTTTCCGCAAACATCCGATGCTGATGGAAACGCCTAAGGGCACGGAGAACGGCGTGGACCTCGACGAAATCAACCTCCACACGCTCCGCACCCTACTCGCATAAATCACCGGCGAGCGGAGGGCGTCAGCCCTCTGGTCTTCCGGCGAGCGGAGGGCGTCAGCCCTCCGGTCCCCCTCACCGCACCTCCATCAGCAGCGACCGACTCCGCCCCTGCCGATCCGCGTTGTAATACTCATACACCCGCGCTCCCGGCACCGTGACCTTGACGGGCATCGTCGCCTGCAATTGATACCGCAGGGTCAATTCGCGCCCCGGAGGCAGGCTCCGCAGATAGACCACGACGCTTCTCGGATTGGCCTGATACTTCTCGATCCGACGGTCACGCACCATCCCTTCCCACTCTTCGGAGAGGATGCCGAAGCCGGCGGGGATTGGCAGATCGAGAATGACCATCGGAGCTTCCACTTCCATGTTGTTCCGAATCCGAGCCGTGACTTCCACCGTATCGCCGACCGCCAGGTTGGTCTTGTCGTAATCCAGCGTGATCGTCAGCGGTTCCTGGGGCGGCGGCTGATCGGAATCGGGAACGTGATGTCGGAAGAGGATCTGGAAGCTGGAAGCGGAGGCAGAAGTTTCCCCGATCCGCAGCGAATTGCGACCCGCTGCCAGCCGGTCGGACAGGTCGATCACCTTCATGACGTCATCTTGGTCGGCCGGAATGACCAGTTCCTGCCGGTGGTCGCCGAGGACGATCTCGATGCGCCGCTCCTGACCACCGCCGAGCGGCTTGCCAGTCCCGGCCAGCAGGGCCTTGAGGGCCAGCACCGTGCCCTGCGTGGTGCCGAAGGTGCCGTTCTGACTCCGCTGCCGCGTCAACCATGCCAGTCCAGCCCGGATGTCAGCCGGATAGCGATTTTTCTCGAGAAGTGCGAGCAGGGCAAGGGCCGTCGCCTCCACCGAAGCACCCTCGCCGTAGGCATAAAACAACGTGCCTTGGCCCGCGTCGAGCGTCCACCAGACGGTCTTGTTCTCCGCGTCGGTTTTCTTCAAAGCTTGCAGGCGTTCGAGGTACGGAACCAATTCTGCGTCCGGGGTCTGGCAGGCGATCAAGGCGTTGCAGGTAAGGGCCAGCACATAGGCGTTGTCAAACTCCCTCGGCGGACGGGCCAGCAGGTAGCGGCGTGTCGAGGCTGTCTCGGCCGAGTCGTCACGGTTGCCGGAACCGAAAACGGCCCAGGCGACGTAAGCCGTGGTCAGGTAGGTTTCCCAACCGACATCGCGTCCGCCGCCTAAGTCTCCGGCGGCCAATCTGCGGCCCTCCGAGGACCAGGAGCCGTCGGGATCCCGCTTACGGAGCAGCCAGGCCCGGGTGCGGGTGATCAGCCTCGGGTCCACGTCATGGACCAAAGCCATGTCCTGAAACTCCATCAGCCCATAGGCGGTGAGGAGCACGTTGGCCGGTGGACGGCCGAACCAGTCGAAGCCGCCGCCCGGAACCTCGAAGCCGAGCAGCCGCTGATAGCCGAGGTGGATGTATTGGCGGGCCTTGGCCTCAACCTCCGGTGCCGCCTGGTTGGACTTCCGCAGATAACTCAACGCCAGCACGTTCGGATAGGTGGTGGACGAGGTCTGCTCGAAACAACCGTAGGGCTGGCGGAAAATGCCTTCCAAGCCCTCAATCAACTGGCTGAACGCCGACGGGTAGATTTTGACCAGCAGTTTGCCGCTGCCTTCGATGGCCTGCTGCGGCAGCTCGAAATCGGCGGACACAGGCTGCTGCAAATCGCCGTTGACGACCTGCTCGACGGGCACGCCGTCCGGCACGACTTCGATGCCGCGTTTGACGGCGTCGGCGACGAAGCGGCTCTTGGCCGTGACCTGGAGCGTGTGCTTGCCGACCTGCTTCACCTTGATGCGGTACGAGCGGGACAGCACCTGATTCGCTTCCAGGCGCAAACTTTGTTCGGCTTCGCCTTCGACCAGCTCGAACCACGGCTGAACTTCCAGGCGGATTTCGACCTGCTGTTCCTGATTGAGGTAGTTGCTGACAACGACCGGAATGCTGACCTCATCGCCCCGGGTTAGCGTCACGGGCAAATTGAGGTCCACGAAGAAGGGCTGGAACACCCGCACGCCGCTCTGCAAGCCCCCCAGCCGACCGTCGCCTGAAACCGCTCCCGCCGTTAATCGCCAAGTGGTGATCGAGTCCGCCAAGTCCACTTCGATCTGAGCGAAGCCGTTGTCATCCGTGATGATCTCCGGCCGCCACAGCAGCGTTTCCGGGAAATACTCCCGCACCCGGACGGATTCCGTGGACCCTGCCTCACCCGGCTGGTTGGCCTGCCCTTCCTGGCCCACTTGGGGAGGAAGCATGGCTTCAACCTTGACATTGCCAGCCTCCGATCTTGACACCGGCAGCGCACTTTTGTCGGCTCCAAACAATCCCAGGGTCGCTACTAGCAGAAACACTCCGCCGCACCCGGCGACCCCTAAGAGGACTGCGTTGATCGCCACGACGATCCACATTGGCCGGACGAACAGCCACAAGGCCAGGTAAAGAATCAGGCCCAGCATCACGTAGTACGCCGCCCAGAGCCGTAGCAACGTGTCCTCACTGCGTCTCCGCTCTTCGTCGACTTGCTCCTGCTTGCTTGGAAACGTGGTCAAGCGCAGCGAATACACGGAATTGAAATCCGGACTGGCAAAAGGACGTGCGGCCCGATCGGTTCCTGTCTGTGCCATCGAAGCGCGAGCATTGTCCGTCTGGGCGAGTTGAGAGAACAAGGCAAGCTCGAAGTCGTCCCAATCCCTTCCACGGCGGCGGCCGGGATGATCGGGATACCAATCGTAAATGGCGTAGATGGGCTTGAGCCGTTCCTGCTCCAGCGTGAAAAAGGTCTTTTCCATGCCGGGAGCCTGGCTCATCACGCTGAAGACGGCTTCGTCCACGATGGCGAGGCTGATCGCTCCCGGAGTCGGTTTGCCCTCCCCGTCAGTGATCTCGAAGCCGATCGTGGCCCGCTGGCCAGGGCGGAACTCCTCCTGGTTCATGATCGTGGTGATCTTCAGTTCTTGAGCCTGCTTGACGAAGATGGACCGGCTCTTGCGGACGGCCAGACCGGCGGTGCCGAAGCGATAGGCCACGATTTCCACGTTGCCGAACAGATCGGCGGGCAGATCCACTTCCAATTCGCCCTTGCCGTCCCGCACCTCGACGGTGGTCGTCAGCACGGTCTGGCCGTCGCGGATCAGGTCCACGAACACGGGTTCGACCCCGGCTCCCAGGGCGGTCAGACGCAGCGTCTCGCCGCCGGTGTACACCGCTTTGTCAGTGCGAAGCACGAAATCGCGGTCGGGAACTTGCCCGCACATCAAGACCTGAGTACGGCTCGCAGTGAGGCCGTTGCGGTCCACGGCGGTGACGGTCAAAGACACGCTCTCGCCTTGCGGAGTGACCTCGAAGACGGCCATGCCTAGCTCGTTGGTCACAAGCTCGTTGGGCTGATCGCTGATCTTGAGCCGGGTGCCTGCCGCTGGTCGGCCCTGAACGTAGGTGGCATAGACGTAGATGCGGTTCGGCACGCCATGCACCAGCACACCGTTTTCGGGCAACAACATCAGCCGCAGAGGACGGGCGGTGACGATCCGCGTGATTCGCCGTTCCTGGGACTGCCCCGCGGTATCGGTGACTCGGGCAAGGATTTCAATCCGGGCATCGCCGGACTCGGTTTCCGTGCCGATGAGCTGGTTCGGCAAGGTAAACTCAAAGGCCGCCTCGCCCTGGCGATTCATCCGCACGTCGAACTTCCTGAGCGTCGTCGGCCGGATTTCCTGGGTCACGACCTCGATTTCGGCCGAGCCGCTGACCGGCTTCCCGAAGAAGTAGTTGGCGAAGACCGTGCCGCGCACCTTCGCCCCGGGCTGGTAGTACGGCTCATCGACGTCGATCTCGACCTTGAACTTGGGAAGCACATAACGGGCCACCTCGACGGTCGCCTCGCTGACCGTGTCGCCGACTTCGCAAGTGATTCGATAGTTGCCCAGGAGGATTTCGTTGGCCAGTTCGCAGTCGGCGGAGACGATGCCGAAACGGCTGGTGACGTCGCTGCGTTTGAAGATGATGTTGCCCTTGGGGTCGGTGACGCGGAAGACGGCTTGCCGACCGGCCTCCGGTCGCAGATCGGGCCGACGCAGGGCCAAGGCCCGCAGGTGGATCGTCTGGCCCGGCTGATACACCGGCTTGTCGGTGCTGAGCATCAGCTTCCACTGACGCCGCAGCACAACCGGCTCGGCCAGTTGCTCGGGCTGGCTCGGCGTCTGAGCGACGATCTGAAGTTGGTATTCGCCGTCGTTCCAGTCCGGCCAACGGAACCGAGGTCGGCCGGTGCCGTTCTCGTCGGTGACGAACTCCGCCAGTTTCACCGCATCGGATCGGCCCTGCCCGTCGGCCAGGTAAAGCACCACGGGAACGCCGCTGACAGCCGCCCCGTTGGAACGGTTCACCAGCCGCACCCGCAATGACGCTTCCGAGCCGGGAACCGCCTGCCGTTGACCGAAAACTTGCAGGTCCCAGGGCGTCGGCGTGAGATTGGCGTAGTACAAGCCCAGAATCATGAGCACAATGGCAGCGGCTGCCGCCACCCCGCCGGAACCGAAGGCGTAATAAACGAACCAGCGCAGGCGGGTGGTGCGTCGGCGTTCCACCTTGGCCAACGTCCTTCGCACCAGACCCTCGGATGCCTCCAGGCCCGGCAGCCGTTGCAGGGCTTCGAGCCGCTGGGCTGCCCGACCCAGGGCCGCTTTCAATTCCGGGCGTGCCTCGCAGTCCCGCTCAAACTGCTCCGCCTCCGTCGGCGACATCAGGTCGTGCAGGTAGGCGTCGATGCGTTCGTGATCGGCGTCGGTCAAGCTGGCAGGAGGCTGTTCTGACATGGCAAATCCTCCGTCCCGTCAAAGGTCACGGCAGAAGGGGTCATTCCTCGGAAAACCGCTTCGTCGGTTATGGACCGAATCAGGTCGCCATTCGCGGAGCAAGAATGCGACGGATCGCCGCCAGGCCGTGGTGCATGGTGGATCGAACGGTTGCTTCTTCCTTCCCCAGCACCTCGGCGATTTCGCCGTACGACAGGCCGTCCCAGATGCGAAGGACCAGCACAGTCCGCTGCTGGAGCGGCAACCGCGCGACGGCTTGAGCGATGATCTGGGCATCTTCCGCGTCCATCGCCGCGTGGTCCGGTTCCTTGACGGCGTGTTCGCCCAGGTGTTCGGCCTGTTCCTCGCTGAGGGAAATCGTGTCCAGGCGGTGGCGGCGGAAGTACTCCCGGACCTTGTTCAGTGCGATGGCGTACAGCCACGGCTTGAACGGCTTGGGATACCGATAGGTGGACCGCTTGGCCCACACAGCCAGGAAGGCTTCCTGGAACAGTTCCTCGGCCAAGGCACGATTGCCGACCAGGCGGTAAAGAAAGGTCAGCAACGGCGTGGCGTGGCGACGCAGCAGCGCTTCCATGCTTTCGTGATTCCCCTGGGCCGTCCGCATCATCAGCTTCTCGTCCGGGTCATCGGGTGCGGTCATGGCGAAGACCTGACTTCGGCCTCTGAGGACTGCTATGCGCCGCGGGGCCAATCCGTTGAACGGAATGTTAAAAATCTGGGAAACGGTAGTCAGGACGCTGGTCGCCCAAACTACCCGCTTGTCGCCAGGATAACGAACAGCATCAGCGCGCCGTTATTGACGGCGTGAGCAACGATACCCGGGACGACGGTTTCTCGCCATTCCCGAGCGATGGTGAAGGCGAAGGCCAAGGCCATCAGCGCCGGGACGGCTACCCACCCTTGCGGATGGATGACGGCGAAGATGAAACTGACGATGAAAGCGCTGGCCAGGAACCCGAAGACCCGTCCGAGCTTCCGAGTCGCCTCCCGAACGTGCCGGTAGAAGACGCCGCGGAACATGATCTCTTCGACGATCGGAGCGCACACGGCGGCCACGAACAGCACCTGGAATCGTGCCCACCAGCTGCCAGTCCCGAGGTACTCCAGGATGGGATGCGTCGGGGAGTTGAGCGTCGGATCGAAGGGATTCGTCTGCTGCGGACCAAACAGCAGGGTGTGAATCATCTCCCGGAACAGGATCAGCATGAAGGTCATGAGGATGCCGACCACGAGCATCGGCAGCCCCATGACATAGCAACCGATGCCGACAAACGGCTCCGCCCACGGCCGTCGTCCCCAGGTCAGGCCGATGTCTTTGCGGACCACGCTCCAGGGCACGCCGCGGATCACCGGCCAAGCCAGGGCGACCAGACTTGCCAACACCGACAGTCCCAGGACGAACAGTTCCGACTCGGGGGGAATGGGCAGGAACGAGACGCCCAGCTGGAGGCCGACGAACAACACCATGTAGAGGGCGAAGGTTTCCGCATACACGCCGTGATGTAACGAGCCGGTCCGCAGGCCGCCTCGGACCCAGCCCATGAGAGCAAGGATGAGGAATATGAACAACCCAATCGCCCCGGCCAGGATCAGAACACCGCCGCCAAGCACCCCGACGATGGCGGTCACGAAGGTTCGTTGTGCTCCAGCCAGCAGTTGCTTGCGGACCTCGGGCGTCGGGCCGCCCTCCGGATTCAAGGCCAACTCCGCGAACCAGCCCAAGGCCTGGCGGAGTTCGTCCCGTTGCTCCTGAGATACCTCCGGAGCCTTCCATTGACCGGCCTCGTATTGCCGGTACAGGGTTCGCAGAATGCTGAGCAGTCGCGATTCCTGGGGGGTGAATTGATAACCATGTTCGGCGGCTTCGGCTTCCAGATGCTCGAGTTGATCCAAGGCGGCAGCCGGACCCTGCATCTCTCCGGCAAAGATCGCCAGACGCAGCCGCTGGATCACCGAGCCTCGGCCGATCTCCTCAAGCTGCTTGTACAGGGAGTCCTTCATTTCCTTGGACTTGAAGAACTGGCCGGCTCCCAGGGCGTAGCGGACCTGGAATTGCATGAGGACGCCGCTGATGCGGTCGATCTGCTCATCGTCTCCGGTCTCGCGTTTCAGGAGCAGAGGAGCGACGACCATCAGCGCCGTGACGGCGAGGATGATCGGCCAGGCCAGCCAAGCCATGCCCCGGCGAACCGGTTCGAGCGTCGGAATCGGCGGCGGAGCGACGACGGCGTCGATTATCGGCGGTGGCTCGCTGGGAAGAGGTGGTTGTGGTTCTTCGGGTGGCAGGGGAATAGCTTCCCAGGTGTCAGTCATAAGGTGTCCCATCCACGGCGACGGTGCTTGCAGACATTCTTGACATCAGATTCTTCGTCGTCCATTGCCTGGCCTTTTGCGGCAGCAGCACCATCGGACCGTCAGTTGAAATCCACGCGGGCTGTGTAGAGGTTTCTGCGGTCCCCGCGGAGGTAGAAATCCTCGAGCAGGATGCGGGGATCGGGGGCGAGCTTGCCGCGGAAGACTTTGCCGCTCGGTGAGCCGGGATTGACCCGCACCTGCACCGGCTGTTCGAAGTCCACCATCGCGGTGTTGAGCCACACGCTCAGTTGCCGAAAACCGGTGTGATGGACCAGCACGCCGTTCTCCGCTGGCACGAGCCGAGCCGAGATTGTCGCCGGGGGCCGATTGTCGCCAACGGCCAGATCCCGGCTGCTTACCCAGTAAAAACGGTTGTGGTACGGTCGGATGGTGCAGAAGCGTCTGCCCAGCGTACCGCTCTGTTCATCCGGTCCGCCCAGTTCGGGCAGACCCGAGGCCCGCCGCTTGCGGTTGAACCAGTCGAAGATCAGCGGCACCTCGCCGGGGTAAAACTCCAGGCCTCGGCCGCTGTACTCGACGTAAAGACTTGGAAAACCGCGGTTGACCCAGAACTCAAACAGGTCCCGATTCTCGCCGGTGTTGTTGGGACTTTTTTCCCCTTCGACGACATAGAACGGCAAGTACTGAGCGTTGCCGCGATAGGTCCGTCCCAGTTTACCGGGCGAGGCGCAGAACACGGCCACGCCGGCGAAGCGATCCGGATGGGACAAGGCGACGTCGTAGGCCAACGTGCCGGACTGGTCGAAGCCAACCATGTAAATGCGGTCGGAATCCACCTGGAATCGCCGCCGCAGGTCGGCCAGCACTTCGATGACCCGTTGCTGTTCCTCGTCCTGACCGTGATAGCGTTCCTGAAGCGGATCGGTCCAATGCGGCGCAGCCAGGAGGTAGCCATGAATCGCCGCCTGCTCCCGCCAACGCGACAACGCCTCTTCCGGCTGCTCGCGGACGTTTGGCAATACCAGCAGCAGAGGATACGGCCGATGCGGATGGTATTCCGGCGGCAAAAGCAAGGTGTACGAAACCCGCCTCGGGCCGGCGGTGGTCAGCACGGCCAAGTCCGTGGGAAGCGTGTCGGGCTGCTGCGGCGGGCGTAGCAACTGAATCAACTGCGTCAGGATGTCGGTGGCAATTTTCTCCTCGCGGAGGTATTGGTCCAGGAACCGGGAACGCGCCTTCTCGTCCTCGGTGCGGAGGTAGTCCAGGAGGAAGGCACGGATTTTCCACAGGTGCCGAACCGACTCGACATTTCGCTCCGCCCCGGCGTCGCCGACGGCCCAGCCGGACACCGCCAAGGCCAGCAATTCCTCGGGCGGATGACGCCGGGGCTGCCCCGCCGACTCCCGGCGTTCCTCTTGCGAAGCCAGGGTCAAAAACGCCTCGAGACGCGCCACCGTGTCCTGGTTCAGACCCGCCCGGATTTCGGCTAGGGCATCATGCCAGTCCTTCAAAAGGGCCTCGTCCTTGACGAGAGCGACCACGGCTTCGAGGTGCTTCCGGCAGGCCTCCACCCTGGTCTTCAGATCCTGGACGCGATTCCGCAGGGCGGTGGCGCGATTGACGTCGTTCTTGTCGGCAAAGTCCAGGGGCAGTTCGGCGAGCAGGCGCTCCGCGCGCTGATACTGCCCCGCGCTCGCCGCCTTCTCGACGGCTTCGATCATTTCCTGTGCCTTCTGTCGCCGCAGCGACTCGGTCAGCGGAGCCAGTGCCGATTCTTCCTCGGGAAATTCCTTGAACAGTTGCTTCAGCGTCGCCTCGGCCTCGGCCAGCCGACCCGCCTGCCGCAAGAAGCGATGGAGCGTCAGCAGTTCGTCTCGCTTGCCGGGAGGCTGCGACTGACGACCGAGAGCGTGCCGAACCATCTGCTTCAGCGTCGGCGTGTCGAATTCGCTGGTCAGGTAAGAAGCGTCCCAGCGGACCCGGCGGGCGCTGACCCGCAGAAACTGCGGATTGAGATGAACGACACACTGCTCGAAGGTCCGCGTGCCGCCGCTGGGCAAGTCGTTGACCAGCGTGATCTTGCGGATCGCTTCGGGGGACCATTCCTCGGCCTGCTCCACCTTGACCATTCGCAGGGCGGGGCTGAACTCGGTGCGGAACAGGGGGGGTTTCAAGGCAAAGGCTTCCAAAGGCTCGCGCTGGGGTGGATCGGGCTGGGCTTCGGCCACCTGACGGGTACTGAAGACGATGCGGCGTGCCCCGTCGTCCACCATGTAGAAACCGCCCAGCTTCTTGATCCAGAACTCCCGCCCTCCCGGATCGCGAAGGATTTGCCCCTCGATCAACAGATTCCCGCGAAGGATGAATCCATCCCGGAGAATGATGACCTCTGCCCCGGCCCAGGTCGGCCCGAGGATCAGTCCGATGACCATGACCCAAATCCAGCGTCGGCCCGTGTCCATCGTTGCCTTGCCCTTGGCCGCTTGTCCCGCCTTGCTGCATTTTGACCGGCCCAGACACTTGCAATCAAGGAAACTCTTGCCGCGCGGCGCGATTCGGCAAACTTTTCGCAATTTTTCTTGACCTCTCTCATCGGGCTTTCATAAACTCAGCGGCGGTGGAACTCCTCATGAAATGCAGCCGATCGGTTGCCGCCCAGGGGTCTTGCCGTGTTGCTCCGGCTCCATGTCCTCACGGCTTTAGCGCTTGTGACGGGTTGCCAATTTGTCGGCGATACGGGTCCGTCTCCCCCGTCGGCAGAGCGTTGTGCCAAGGCAGCGTTCGCAGCGTTGGATAAGGATGGTGACGGTTTTCTGGGTCGTAAGGAATTGCAGGCTTGTCCAGCTTTGCTCAACGCCTTGGAAAAATACGACCTGGACCGCGACGGCAAGGTGAGTTTCGAGGAATTGGTTCAACGCTTCCGCCGCTTTTGCCGCAGCCAACCGCCAACCAAGTCCGTCACCTTCCAGGTTTTGTTGGAAGAAAAACCGCTGGTCGGCGCGGATGTTCGGTTGGAACCGGAACCGTTTGTGCAGCCGCCGTGCAAACCGGCTGTCGGGCTGACCGACACGATGGGCCTGACCGCGCCTCGCACTCCGGAACTTGGATTAGCGGGTGTCTATTGCGGCCTGTACCGGATTGTCATTTCGCTAAAGGATCCCGACGGCCGAGAGCAACTGCCAAGCCGCTACAACGTCGAGACCACGCTTGGCCAGGAGATCGCTCCCGACCTGCCCTCCGCGATCATCATCCTCAGGCTGACGCATCGGTGAACCAGCCTCCACGCGACGGGGGCACCCCTGGTCGCCCGGCTTCATGAGTCCTACCGACCTTGCTGAATCCGGCAGTCATCGGGTAAGCAGAAAAGGGCAACCATGCTGTCGGCGCTCTCCGTACGCGCCGAGGCCATCAGGTGAGCAGGACCAACCCTCGTGAAAAATGTTGCGCGAAAAGTTTGGTGCGCAACCCGGCATTGCACGGCACTAGCCAGAGGGATAATGTCCCATCCTCTGGCCCTTCATGAGCTTGTGACGAAACCGGCCAGGACGTAGTGCGACACTCCCCACAATGGAAAGGCAGGAAAGAATGTTGCGCGAACGGGCAGGAAGTTTCTCACGGCGCCGGTCGTCAGCCCGGATTCAATGTCGTCCGAGTTTGGAAATCCTCGAAGATCGCACTGTTCCCTCGGCCCTGGGGATCACTGAAAAGGCCTTGCAGAATGTTGCGCTTTCCGACTGCGGCTGCCAATCCCGAGCCATCGTACCGCGGATCATCAACGGCACCCCGACCAATGGAGATTTCCCGGCTGTGGGCATGGTCGGCGGACCGCAGGGCTTCGGCTGCACCGGCACGTTGATTGCGCCGAACTGGGTTCTGACCGCCGCTCATTGTATGGAAGGCATCGGGCCAACCAGGGCGATTGTCCGGATCAATAACGTGGATTACCGCTCGGTCCGTGTTCTGATCCATCCCCGCACGGATCTTTCGCCCAGCGTCTTCGGTACCGACCCGGCCAACGACATCGCCTTAATCCAGCTGGCGGAGTCAGTCTCGGGGGTGACGCCCATCTCGATCTACCGGGATGCACCCCTGGTCGGGCAGCCGGTCACGATTGTCGGCTACGGAGCCGGCGGCGGACCGGGCGGGGCAGTGGGCGGGTACGGGGTCAAACGCTCCGGAATCACGACCCTGGACTTCGTCACCACGCGCATTGTCGGCTGGGACTTCGACTACCCGGATGAAGCCAACTCTGCGGCCGGAGATTCCGGCGGACCTGTTCTTATCGAAGAGGACGGCGTGTACTACGTCGCCGGCATTATCTCTGGGGGAGACCGGACAGACGGCAGCCTCGGCGACCGTGGCTACAACACCCGCGTGGATGCGTACCAACAATGGATCGACACCATGATGTTCGGCGACCTGGCCAACGACGATGACCACGGCGACGGCTTCAATAATCCGACCCCCGTCGGCATCGGCAGCACGACCTTCGGCACGCTGGAAAATGCCAACGACTTCGATTTCTTCGTGTTCACCGCCTCGAGCCGAGGCACGGTCCGGGTCATCCTTCGCAGTCTGGATACGCTCGATCCCTTCCTCACCATCTACAACGCCAAAGGCAAACGGACTCGGTTCAACGACGACGACCCCGGCAAGCCTTTCCGCAGCGTGGTCGAATTCAACGTCAAGCGTGGCGAGACGTTTTACGTCGTTGCTTCCGGCTACGAGGGAAGCACCGGCAATTACCGTCTGCGGATCAAGGGGCCTGTCAGCGCGGCTTCCCGGTCCGCGCCTCCGGTCTGGTCCGACTTCGGCGACAAGGATCCGCGTTTCGCCCTGTGGCTGACGGAGAATCGCAAGTCGGCTCGCATCGCCGACAGACTCCTGTCCTCTCTGGGCGGCTCCTCGGCGACGTCCTGATTCCCGTCTCTGGTCAATGCGGCCATGCCGGGTACAATGGGGTGTATAACGATGTTATTCGCAGGGGAGAAGCGGCATGGCGCGAAGGACAATGGCACGGTCGCTGGGAGGGCTCATCCTTGGCGCGGCGCTTCTGGCTCTGGCTTCGGGCTGTGGAGCCGCCGTCGATCCCTGGGGGCCGAAGACCGGCAAGAAACGAGTCGTCGCCAGCATCGTCCCGCTGCATTGCTTCGCCGCCCTGGTGGCCGGGGAGGATGCCGACGTCCGCTGTCTTCTGGCGACAAAAGGTCCGCATGACTTTCAACCCAGCGCGCACGACGCTCGGCTGGTTGCTGGCGCCGACTTGTTCATCATCAACGGGCTGGGGCTGGAGGAGTTTCTGGAGAGTCTGATCCGCTCGGCCGGGAATCGCCGTCTCAAGGTGGTCAAGACCGGCGACCGCATTCCCCTGTCTTTGCTCAAGCAATCCGACGGCACGCCCCACTATCACGGTGACAAGCTGGTGACGCACAAGGGCACTGATCCCCACGTCTGGCTCGGCGTCCCCCAGGCCATTTGCCAGGTTGAAGCCATCCGCGACGCGTTGTGCGAACTCGATCCCCAGCACGCCGAAGGCTACCAGCAAAGGGCCTCGGCCCTGATCGAACGGCTCAGGAAGGTGCAGGAAGAGAACAAGGACTTTCCCCCGCTGGGCGGTGGTTTGGTAACATTTCACAATTCCTTTCAGTACTTCGGGGAATCGTTCGGCATTCCGATCGCCGGAGCCATTCGCGGACTGCGGGGCGAACTGATCAGCGAGGCCGAATTGATCCAACAGGCCCGCGAATTCCGTATGAAAGGGGTCAAGCTGATCGGCGTCGAGCCGCAGTATCCGAAACAGGTGGCGGAGAACCTGGCCCGCTCCATGGGCGGCGGGGTGCAGGTGATTGAATTGGACCCGATTGAAACCGGTCCACAAACATCGGACCGTGAATTCTACGTGGATCCCGAATGGTACTTCCGAAGGCTGCAACAGAACCTGGACAACATCCGACAGGCGGCGGCCAGACTGACGGCCGAAGCCTCCCCCTGATCCGTCTGGAGGATGTGCGCGTCACCCTCGGCGGCGTGGCGATCCTGCGCGGTGTCACCGCCGAGGTCCAGCGCGGACAAATCACCGCCCTGATCGGCCTCAATGGTTCCGGGAAAACGACCCTGCTGCGGGCCATTCTCAAAGAAGTGCCGTACACGGGCCGGATCACATTCCACTGCGGCCACGATCACAGCCGGCCGACGCCGCAGCACATCGGCTACGTCCCTCAGCGGCTGCTCTTCGATCCGAATCTGCCCCTGACCGTGGTGGAACTGATGACGCTGGCCCTGGAACGGCGTCCGCTGTTTCTTGGCATTCGGCGACGCACTCGGGAGCGCATTCTGGAACTGCTGCGGCCAGTCAAGGCGGAACACCTGATCGACCAGTCCGTGGGGGCATTGTCTGGCGGCGAGTTGCAGCGGGTCCTATTAGCGATGGCTCTGGAGCCTGATCCCGAACTGCTGCTGCTCGACGAACCGGCAGCGGGCATCGACTTCCACTCGGAAAACGAGTTTTACGGACTCATCGACCAGATCAATCGGACCCGCAACGTCACCGTGGTTCTAGTTTCCCACGAACTCAGCATGGTTTCCCGGTTCGCCCATCATGTCCTGTGTCTCAAGGATGGTCGCATCACCTGTCAGGGAACGCCGCAGATGCTGACCGCAGACAAGCTGGCCGAGGTCTTCGGGCAATTCAAAGGCGTGTACGAACATCACCGCCACTAGACACCACGGCGAGCGGAGGGCGTCATCACTAAGGCGAGCGGAGGGCGTTAGCCCTCCGGTGCACGGAGCGGAGGGCGTCATTATTAGGGCGAGCGGAGGGCGTTAGCCCTCCGGTGCATGGATCGAAGGGCGTCATCACTAGGGCGAGCGGAGGGCGTCAGCCCTCCGGTCCCCCTTCATCGCGTTGCCACCGCAGTCTGTTCACCCTTTTGCGCCTTCTGCCGCAGGTAGGCCTCGATGAACATGTCAATGTCCCCATCGAGCACCTTATAGACCTGCGGCGTCTCGACGCCGGTTCGCTGGTCCTTGGCAAGCGTGTAGGGCTGAAGAACGTAGTTGCGGATCTGATAGCCCCAGGCGACTTCGCCCTTGGCATCGTACTGCTGCTCGACTTCAGCCCGTCGTTTCTGCTCTTCGAGGCGGTAAAGTTTGGAACGCAACAGCGACCAGCAGATTTCCTCGTTTTTGTGCTGGCTGCGTTCGCTGCGGCTCTCGGCGACGATGCCGGTCGGCTTGTGAATGAGCCGCACGCCGCTCTGCGTCTTGTTCTGGTGCTGTCCGCCGGGTCCGCCGGAGCAGAACGTCTGCCGTTCGACGTCTTCGCGGCGAATCTCGATCTCGATGGCGTCGTCGAGTTCGGGCAACACGTCCACGGCGGCAAAGGAGGTCTGTCGCTTAGCGTTGGCGTCGAAGGGGCTGATCCGCACCAGCCGATGCACGCCGGTCTCGCCCTGGAGTTTGCCGTAGGCGTAGTCGCCGACGATGCGGAGCGTGGCATTGCGAATGCCCGCTTCCTCGTTCGGAAGGATGTCCACGAGTTCGACGCCGTAGCCGTGATGCTCCGCCCAGCGCGAGTACATCCGCAAAAGCATCTGGGCCCAGTCGCAGGCATCCGTTCCGCCGGTCCCGGCTTGAATCCGCACCAAGGCGTTGCTGATGTCATGCGGACCGCTGAGCATCGAGCGCAGTTCAAACTCGTTGAGCCGCTCTTCGACTTTGGTCAGTTCCCGTTCCCATTCCTCTTCCAGGGCCGGGTCTTCGTCGGCCAGTTCGGCGAAGGTACGCAGGTCATCCGCCGCCGATTCCAGTTCGGAGTACGGCTTCAGCAGGGCCGACAACGGCTTAAGACGCTCAATAGTCTGCTTGGCCTTTTCAGGATTGTCCCAGAAGCCGGGACTGGCCATGCGCTGTTCAAGCTCGCTCTTGAGACGGAGTTTGCCGGGGAT
The DNA here is from genome assembly GCA_025055835.1 of Gemmatales bacterium. Lineage (GTDB taxonomy): Bacteria > Planctomycetota > Planctomycetia > Gemmatales > HRBIN36 > JANWWR01. The sequence continues at coordinate 31,178 of JANWWR010000107.1, forward strand.
GTCAAAGACTGTCCCGCAGTTGGGTGAGACGGGAACACACCTCGTCGGTGCGTCGGCGCAGTTCGGGATTGATCATGCTTTCTCCTTGCGATCGGTTTCCTGACCCGTTGAATTATACGTCGCCTTCTTCGCTCCGCCTATGCGGGCTGGAACTCGCTGAAAAACTGCCTTGGCCAGACCCTCTTGCCTTGCCGACAAGCTCGCCTTGTTCGTCCGTAGCCCGGTCTGCTACCATTTCCCGTCTCATGGACGACGTGCGGGAGAAGGACGTTCCCATGCGGGCGGCGGTTCTGGCTCACAACGCCTGTGAAGGCGATGCCATCGGCAACCGGCTGGCGGCCAAGGTCCGCTTCCTGCTTCAGCGCGGTTGGCAAATACGCGTCTTCCTGGAAACCACCGAGCGGCTCCATTCCGATCTGGCCCCGTTCATTGTGCAGATCACGGCCGGTGCGCTTCGGGAATCCGAGGAGTACTTCCGCTGGCTGTGCGAGAGCGATCTGGTCCTCGTCGAGTTCGGCGTCTCCTTCGGTCTCCTGCATCTGCTTCCCCTGTTGCCCAAGCCGGGGCCGCGCATCCTCGCCGAGTACCACGGCGTCACGCCGCCGCTCCTGTGGCCGATTCATCAACGCTGGCGCTGGGAAATGTCCCTTCGGGACCGCGATCTGCTCCGCTGGGCCGACCGAATCACCGTCCTGAGCGATTTCGCTGCTCGGGAGTTGCAGGAAGCCTTGCACCTGTCCCGGGAACGGATCCGCGTGGTGCCGGGCTTCGTCGAGCCGGAGATCGGAACGACATGCCCGTCCGAGTTACGTCGCCGATGGAGGCTTGAAGGGTCCAGCGTTCTGCTGTTCGTTGGCCGACTCGCTCCCAACAAGCGACCGACCGTTGTGGTTGAGACCGTTCACCGCCTTCGACATCGGATCCCGACGGTTCACGCGGTTTTCCTCGGTCCCAAGGACGACATCTACGCCGAGGAAGCCGAAAAGTGCCGGGTGCTTGCTGAGTCGTTGGGCATCCGGGACCGGATTCACTTGGTTGGCTGGGTTTCGCAGAAAGAGTTGGACGCCTGGTACCAAGCCGCCGATGTCCTGGTGGTCCCGTCCGTCCATGAGGGCTTTTGCCTGCCGGTCGTCGAGGCGATGGCTCGCGGTCTCCCCGTGGTGGCGGCCCGAGCGGCAGCTTTGCCCGAGACAGTTGGCAGCGCGGGGCTGACCTTCGAGCCGGACGACGTGGCCGATCTGGTCCGCCAACTTGAACGTGTCCTGGCAAGTCAGCAACCCGCAAGCGGTCAGGACCGGGGCAAATTGGCCATCGTCATGCCCCGTTTCGGCCCGGGCTTCGTCGGGGGTGCGGAACGCTCCCTGACCCGCATCGCCCAGACGCTATCGGCACACGGCTGGCAGGTCGAGATTTTCACCACGGATGCCGCGGATGAAGCCGGACATCGGTCCGCTCAAAAGCCTGGCTCCCGCCGGGAGAGCGGTTTTCTGGTTCATCGTTATCCCATTGAGCCGGGCAATCCTGAAAAGCTGCGGAGCGTCTTGCGAGAAACCGAACCGTCCGGGAAGCCAGAATCCGATCTGTCCGCCGTCTTGCGCTTCCTTCCTCGCAGTGCAAAGCTGGTTGACGATCTGGAGCTGCGACTGGCCGAATTCGATGCCGTGTTCGTCGGCCCGTATTCCCATGGCCTGACGTGGCAGATCGCCGCTCGGATGCTGAACCGGACGATCCTCGTCCCGTGCTTCCACAACGAACCACTGGCTCGGCATCCGGCCTGGTTGCGTCTGTGCCGCAACGTCTCCGCTCTGCTCTACCATTCGCCGGAGGAACGTCGTTTTGCTGAAACCGCGCTCGGCATCAACCACCCGATCTCGGACGTCATCGGCACCTGGCTCGAGCCGCCCCGCGGCGATGCCAGGCGGGGACGAGAGCGGATCGGCCACCGGTACGTCCTCTACTGCGGTCGCTGCATTGCGGAAAAAGGCTTTCCTCAGCTGCTCGAATGGATGAAACGTTTCCACCGGGAGAACGACGCCACCCCGAAACTCGTCGTGCTGGGCTGCCGGGACGGCAAACTGCCCGCTGAGCCGTGGTTGGTCGATCTCGGCTTTGTGGGCGAAACCGAAAAGGCCGATCTGCTGGCCGGGGCTGAGGCCCTCCTACTTTTGTCGGGCAATGAATCGCTCTCCCTGGTTGTGTTGGAAGCGTGGAACGAGGGCACGCCGGTCATCGTCTCCTCGGAGTCCGAAGTTCTTGTCGGACAGGTTGGTCGGAGTAACGGCGGCATCGCCGTCGCCCACTACGACCAGTTCGCGGCAGCGTTGCTCAGCCTGCAATCGGAAGCAGAGAAATGGCGACAACGGGGCGCGGCTGGTCGGCACTACGTCGAGCAGAATTATCGCTGTGCTGAGACGTTTGCTCGCCGAATCGAGACCGTGCTGGAAAATCGCCGCCAACCGCTTCGGGAAGTGCTGGCCGAAGCCGGTCGCCGACGTGCTGCCGAGTTCTCCCTGGAACGATGGGAACAGCGCTTCGCCGCCGTGGTCGAAGAGGTCTTGGCGTGTCCTGCCCAAGTCCAGCCGGCAGGCCCGACAAAGAACGAGAAGCTCCTTTGCCGACTAGCTGAGCTGCACCGCTTGCAGACCTTGCCGGACGATTATCTGGACATCACCCACGGTCCGCTGGCCGAGTGGAAGAAGCGGATCAAACGCAAATTGCTTCACAATTTCCGCACCGCCTATGTGGACGTGCTTTCTCGACAGCAGTCGCGGTTCAACACCGTGCTTGTGGAGATCCTCACGGAACTGATTGCAAAGCAGGTCAGGCCTTCGGAGTCCGACTCGAACCTTTCCGAAGAAGTGAAACACCTTGCCGAGGCAATGCGTCGGCTGCGGCGGCGTCTGGCCCGGTTGGAAAAGCAAGTGCAAATGCTGGCTCGGAGCTGGTCATGAAATGCCTGGTCACGGGGGCCGCTGGATTCATCGGATCGCATCTGTGCGAACGCCTGATCGCCGAGGGACACCAGGTCGTCGGCCTGGATGCCTTCGTGCCGTATTATCCCCGTCCGATCAAGGAACGCAATCTGGAAGCGCTTCGTAGCCAGGCACGGTTCACATTTCGCCTTTGCGATCTGCGTCGGGACCCGCTCGACGATCTGGTGCGAGACGTAGAAGTGGTCTTCCATCTGGCCGCCATGCCCGGCCTGGCTCAGAGTTGGACCGATTTTGACGGCTATTGGACCTGCAATGTGCTGGCCACGCAAAGGCTGCTCGAAGCGGTTCGCAAGGCCGAGCGGTTGCAGCGATTCATTCACGTCTCCACCTCATCCGTGTACGGCAAATACGCCTCGGGAGATGAGTCGCTGCCGCTCAAGCCGATCTCGCCTTACGGCGTGACCAAGCTGGCGGCGGAGCATCTGTGCCGCAGTCATGCCGAGGCCTTCGGTCTGCCGTTGGTCGTGCTTCGGTATTTCTCCGTGTATGGTCCTCGGCAGCGGCCTGACATGGCCTATCACCGTTTCATTCGGTCGTTGCTGCGGAACGAGCCGCTCGTGGTGTACGGCGATGGTTTCCAGGTGCGCGGAAACACCTACGTGGCCGATTGCGTGGAAGCGACCGTGGCAGCCATGAAGGCGATTCCGGGAGAGACGTTCAACATTGGCGGCGAGGAAACGGCCACGGTCTGGGACATTATTCGTAAGCTGGAGACCCTCGCGGGACGCCAGGCCTTGATCCGTCAGGAACCGGCTCGCCCAGGCGACCAGCGTTACACGTTTGCCGACACGTCGCACCTGCGCCGCCATCTCGGTTGGCAGCCCCGAACGTCGCTCGACGAGGGCCTGGCCAGACAGTTCCAATGGCAGAAAGCCGAATTGGACACGGGTCATTTCTCCCAACGCGAAGCTGCATGACCGCTGGCTGATTGTCGTCGCTTGTTGGTTGTCGTGGCTATACTGTCCCAACGGCACCGTCTGGGCCAGACGGGGTTTATGAATCCGGGAGGTATCAGAGTATCGAGGGCCACGACGATGAGGCGGCTTGCACCGCTGATGGCAGCGATAGTCGGGATTTGGCTCGCCTGGCAGATGACGCCTTCCCCACGCGCCGACGAACGGCCTGTTGCCACACCGTCCACCCGGGAATCTAAAGACCGTTCCCCCGTCGATGTGGTCCTCAGTGCTGACGAACGCTGGTTGTTCACGGCGAATCAAGGCACGGGCACGGTTTCCGTCGTCGAAACAGCCACGGGCAAAATCGTCGCCGAGGTGCCCTGCGGCGAAAAGCCGTCGGCCTTGGCGTTGTCACCGGATGACCGTCTGCTCCTCGTGTCCAACACCTGGTCTGGGGACGTGGCAGCGTTTCGCTTCGATGTGACCGACGGCAGTCTGCACCTGCATCGGAAAGTCCGTCTGGGATTCGAGCCGCGGGGCGTCGTCATTTCGCCGGACGGCCGGGAAGCCTACGTCGCCCTGACCACGGCGGGAACGGTAGGGGTTCTGTCCCTGCCCGATCTGACCGTGCAGGCCCAGATTGAGGCCGGTCGCTGGCCTCGTTATCTTGCCCTCTCTCCGGACGGCAAGCGATTGGCCGTCGGATGCAGCGGCGACGGCGGGGTGGCCGTCCTCGACGTGGTCAATCGCAGGAAACTGTTCCTGGAAGACTTTCTAGGCCTCAATCTTGGACAGATGCAGGTTTCGCGGGACGGTCAATACGTCTATTTCCCGTGGATGATCTATCGACAAAATCCGATCACGCCGCGGAACATTCAGATTGGTTGGGTCCTGGCCAGCCGCATCGCTCGGGTCCGTCTGGATGACAAGGCCCGTCGCGAAGCCATCGCCCTGGATCCGCAGGGACAGGCCGTCAGCGATCCGCACGGATTGGCCCTCAGCCCCGACGAGAAATGGCTGGTCTGTGCCGCGTCCGGCACCCATGAACTGCTGGTTTTCCGCCTCGAAGGTTTGCCGTTCCAGGACTACGGCGGTCCCGGGGACCATATCGACGTCCTGCTCCTGCAAGACCGGGAACGCTTCTTCCGCATCCCGCTCGGTGGCCGACCGATGTTCGTCCGCTTCTCCCGTGACGGCCGCCATGTCTATGTCGCCAATTACTTCGAAAATGCCATCCAGATTGTGGACCTTCACGAACGCAAGGTGGCTCGCAGCATCCCGCTGGGCAGTGCTTCCGAAATCAGCCTTGCTCGCAAAGGCGAGATGATCTTCTACGATGGCCGACGCTCCCTCGATCAGTGGTACAGCTGCCACAGTTGCCACTATGAAGGGCACACCAACTCGGTGACGATGGATACCCGCAATGACGGACGTTTCGGCAATTTCAAGGTTGTTCTCAGCCTGCGAAACGTGACCCGGACCGGGCCCTGGACGTGGCACGGCTGGCAGAAGGACCTCCGGGCCGCCATGCGGAAGTCCCTGACAGAAACGATGCTCGGCCCCTCGCCGACGGAAGCGGACGTTGACGCCGTTATCGCCTTTCTGGAAACGTTGACGCCTCCGCCGAACCCGTACCGTCTTCCCGACGGCTCTCTGACCGAGGAGGCTAAGCGTGGGGAGGCTCTTTTCCACGGCGAAAAGGCCAACTGCGTCCGCTGTCACAAGCCCCCCTTGTTTACCGACGACAAGGTGCATGACGTCGGCCTCGGCGTTCCAGGGGATGCCTATCGGGGATTCAACCCGCCGTCTCTGCTCGGCGTCTATGACCGCATCCACTATCTGCACGATGGCCGGGCGGCTTCCCTGGAGGAGGTGTTGAGAAAGCACCACACTCCGGAATCGCTCAACGGACAGGAATTGACACCGCAGGAACTCAGCGATCTGCTCGCCTATCTGCGATCCCTTTGAGCGTCATGACAGGGGAAAGAGCGTCGGCTGCGATGGGGTCGGTCGCCGAAAGGCTGCGGTGGACAGGGCCGGCATGCCGGATGGCAGACCGAGTCGGTCGCGGTGCAGTTGGAACATGCGGCGGATGGTTTCGGCGATCACGCCCTGGCCGCGCATCCGACTGCCGAAGCGCGAGTCGTTCAGCCTGCCGCCGCGGACCTCACGAATCCGTGCCAGCACCTTGTCTTTGCGCTCCGGGAAATGACGCTCCAGCCAGGCGGAGAACAGATCGGCCACACCGAGCGGCAGCCGCAGCATGGTCCAACCGCAAAAGCCTGCTCCGGCCTGGACCGCGGCTTCGAGCAGGCGCGGAATCTCGTGATCGTTCAGCGCCGGAATGACCGGCGCGATCATGACGCCGACCGGCACCCCGGCCTGCTTCAGCGTGCGGATTGCTTCCAGGCGGCCAGCCACGGAAGACGTCCGTGGTTCCAGCCGACGCCGCAGGCTTTCGTCCAACGTGGTCAGGGAAATGAAAACCGCCGCCGCTCGTACCTTGGCCAATTCGGCAAGCAAATCCACGTCCCGGGCCACGAGGCGGTTCTTGGTTACGATGGCCACGGGGTTACGAAACTCCACGAGAACTTCCAGACACCGGCGGATCAGTTTCAGGTGCCGTTCGATGGGCTGATAACAATCGGTGACACCGCTCATGCCAAGGACCTGCGGCTGCCATTTCGGCGAAAGCAGCTCCTTGCGAAGCAGCTCTGGAGCCTCGGTCTTGACGAGGATTTTGCTCTCAAAGTCAAGCCCCGCGGAAAAGCCGAGATACTCGTGATAGGGCCGAGCGTAGCAGTAGGCGCAACCGTGTTCGCAACCCCGATACGGATTCACCCCAGCCGAGAAACCCACGTCCGGACTGTCGTTGTACGTGATGATGCTGCGAGAGGAATCCACCAGAAACTCGGTACGTGGAGATGGGGCCTCCTCATCGGACCAGGCTTCCTGGTCGAGTTCGTAGCGAAGCGGCTCGAAGCGATTAGGCGGATTGGTTTCAGCCCCGCGACCGAGGATCGGAAGCTCTCTCCGCATCAGAATTCAGACCTCTCGCCCTTCTGTCAGATGCTCAGTTAAGCAGCCGATGGAGGTGCCGGAGTCGCTGAGGATGATGCTGGAGCAGGCCGACGCACGATGGCTGCGATGATCAACCCGGCCAGGAAAAAGCCAACGGCCTGCTCTGCGGCCTGAAGCATCACATAATCCGAGGGGTATTCCCACCAGATCCAGTTGCGGAAGGGGACCGCGATGCCCGCGATCAGGCCGATCAGGAACAGGAAGAAGATCCGCATGACGTAGCTTTGCAAGGCGGGAGCCGCCTGGGCCAAAAGCATCGCCGCCAGCGTCGCCAAGGCAAAACAGACGACACCCTCGGCAATCAGATATTCCGGGGCCATGGGATCGTTCTCATGGGAGGGCACATAGACCAACAAGCCCGTCGGGCCTTTGCGGAACTTGGTCACGTAGGCTTCCCAGTTGTCGCCGGCTTTCAGCTGGCTCGGATCCGCATAGGGAAACTGGTACAGGCCCCGCTCCGCCAGATTCTGACGCAATAACGAGGTCAATTCGTCCTCATTCGGAATGCCTTTGATGCTGGAATCGAATTGAAGGACCGTGTGCGCCACGAAGCCCCACAGAAACATGACGGCACCGCCCAGAATGCCCGCGACGAGAATACGCAGAATCATGGTGGTTCTCCCGGAAGGCAGAGGAATGCAACGAATGCCCGGCCATCGCTTCCTTCAAGACCAACACACCCTAAGTGACGGCATCACGATAAGTTCCCGTGCTTCATCCCGTCAAGGCCAAATACGAAAAATTTGTTCAGTATGAGTCTGTCTTGGCGGAATTGTGGGGGCAGCATTACAATCGGCGGCATGATACGGCGACGACCGGCAGTATTCGTCTTCGGCTGGCTTGTGCTGGCACTTCTCGGCTGCGGCAAGGATGCCGACCTGGGCCGTGCGGAGGCTCCGACGAAACACGAGCCGATCAAGTCGATTCGTGGACCTGGAGAATTCGCAAGCGGTTCTAGCTCGGCCAACAAACAGAGCGGTTTACGCCGCTTGCCGCCCGACCTCCGCTCCCGCAAAGACGGCAGCGATTGGCCTGGTTTTCTCGGACCGACCGGCGACGGCAAGTCCCCGGAAAAGGGAATCCTTGCTCCCTGGCCGAAGGAAGGTCTGAAACTGGTCTGGCAGCGCAAGCTCGGCGAAGGCTACTGCATGCCGAGCGTCAGCCGAGGCCGGTTGTTTATCTTCGACCGCCAGGGCGACCTTGCCACCCTGACCTGCGTCCACAGCGAGACCGGTCGCTTCCTGTGGAAGTTTGAGTATCCGACCGACTACGAAGATCACTACGGTTACAGCAATGGGCCACGCTGCTGCCCCGTGGTGGACGAGGATCGAGTGTACCTCTTCGGCCCCGAGGGGATGCTCCATTGTGTTCGAGTCGAAGACGGCCAGCCGCTCTGGAAGGTGAACACGACCAGAGAATTCGGCGTCGTGCAGAACTTCTTTGGCGTCGGCAGCACACCGGTGATCGAAGGCGATCTGCTCCTCGCCCAGATCGGAGGCAGCCCGCCAGATTCCGGCAACTTCCCCTCGCTGGATCAACGGGGCAACGGCAGCGGCATCGTCGCGTTTGACAAGTACACCGGCCAGGTTCGCTACCGGATCACTGATGAACTGGCCAGCTACGCCGGGCCGGTCTTGGCTACCATCGGCGGTAGGCGGTGGTGTTTCGTGTTCGCTCGGGGAGGTCTCGTCGGTTTCGAGCCGAACAGCGGGAACGTGGATTTCCACTTTCCGTGGCGTTCGCGGCTTCTGGAAAGTGTCAACGCCGCCAATCCGGTCGTGTTCGGAGATCACGTCTTGATCTCGGAAGCCTATGGACCCGGCTCGGCACTGCTCCAGGTGCAGCCGGGCAAATGCCAGCTCGTCTGGAGCGATGCCGAGCGGGCACGGGACAAGGCCCTGCAAGCCCATTGGGTCACGCCGATCTATCATGACGGCTTCGTTTACGGCGACAGCGGACGGCATACGTCCACGGCCGAACTTCGCTGCATCGAGGCGGCCACGGGAACCGTCCGCTGGCGGCGTCGTGGTCTAGGCCACGTTTCGCTGTTGTGGATTGACGGGCATTTCATCGCTCTTACGGAGTTCGGCGAGCTGCTGCTGCTTAAGGCCAACCCTGAGCGCTATGAAGAAATTTCCCGGATGGAAGTTCGGGACGCGGACGGCGAGCCGCTCCTCGAATACCCCGCGTGGGCGGCACCGATTGTTTCCCACGGCCTGCTCTACGTTCGCGGCAAGGATCGCCTCGTTTGCCTGGAGTTGATTCCTCTGTCCAAGCCTTGATACCTTCATGCTCTGCCGCATATAAACACTCGACGGATTATCGACGACACCATTCCCGGCCGCACGGGACATACAGCGTGGCCAAGCCAGGGAGGATCACGATGTTGACGCGGGAAGGACTGCTCAAGACGCCGATTCGCCACATCGACTTTACTCAGCACAACGTCGTGCCCCTGGTGGACGCGATGCGGGACATGGCCTTTTCGGCTCGCGACCTGGCTCGTGCAGCGGATATCGCCGAGCGGATGACCCGCGACCCGGAATGCGGCATCATCCTCTGCCTGGCCGGTTCGCTGATCAGCGCCGGGCTGAAGAAGGTCTTCGCCGATGCCGTCCGCTTCAACATGGTGGATGCCATCGTCAGCACCGGTGCGAACATCGTGGACCAGGACTTCTTCGAGGCCCTGGGATTCAGGCACTACGTCGGCGAGGAGAAACTGCGTTCGGGAATGTTCGACGCCGAGTTGCGGGAACTGCACATCGACCGCATCTACGACACCCTCATTGACGAGGACCAGCTCCGTATCTGCGACGACACCGTACGACAGATCGCCGACTCCCTCGAACCTCGGCCCTATTCGTCGCGGGAGTTCATTCGGGCGATGGGTGAATATCTGCAAACTCACGGGGTCAAGAGCGATTGCAGCATCGTGTACGAGGCATACAAGAACGACGTGCCGATTTTCGTCCCGGCCTTCAGCGATTGCTCGGCGGGTTTCGGTCTGGTCGCTCATCAACACGCCCGGGGCGACGCCCCCAAGGTGACGATTGACAGTGCCAAGGACTTCTACGAGTTGACGCAGCTCAAGATTCAGAATCCCGTGACGGGCCTGTTCATGGTTGGCGGCGGCGTGCCGAAGAACTTCGCTCAAGACATCGTGGTGGCGGCGGACATCCTCGGCCACGAGGTGCCGATGCACAAGTACGCCGTCCAGGTCACGGTGGCGGACGTCCGCGACGGGGCCTTGTCCAGCAGCACGCTCAAGGAAGCATCCAGCTGGGGCAAGGTCGATCTCGCTTACGAACAAATGGTCTATTCCGAAGCCACCCTGGCGGTGCCGCTCCTGCTGGGCTACGTCTATCACAAAGGGGCCTGGAAGGGCCGGGCTGCTCGCCGATGGAATCGCAAGCTGGAACCCGTCGGCGTGGCCTGACCTGCCCTCCCCCGGCTATTCTGGCTTGACCAGGCGGCGACGTCGCAAAAGAGTTGCCACCAGTCCGTGCCGAGGAGCGACCAGCCACACAACGCCAAAGAGCATTCCGGCAGCCACAGCCATAGCCGCGGCACCTTGCGAGTTCAGGATCGGCTCGCTGGCCAGGATATAGCCCACAAACACCGAGGCGATGCCGAACCCCACCGCCAGCGCGACCATCAACCAGAGCCGATCGGTGAGCAGGTAGGCGGTGGCTGCCGGCACGACGAGAAAAGCCACCACGAGGATCGCCCCGACTGCCTCAAAAGCGGCAATGGCCGTCAGCGAAACCGCCGTCATCAACAGATAGTGAATCCAGGCCGGTCGCAAGCCCAGCGACTCCGCCAAGGCCGGATCAAAGGTGCCGATTTTCAATTCCTTCCACAGCCCGACGACGAGCAGCAGATCGAGAACGAACATACTGCCGAGCATCCACAAAGCTCTGGGCCCCAGATCCGTGCCGAGCAGGATGAGCGGGCGGCGATCCACGTCCTCGATTCGTCCAAAGATGACGCAATCGAGGTCGAGGTCCACGTAGCGGATGCGGGAGATAAGCAGCACGCCCAGGGCGAAGAGGGCGGGAAAGACCACGGCGGTTGAGGCGTCCTCGCTTAATCGCCGGCTGCGGAACAGCGTCTCGATGAGCCAGACCGTGAGCACCCCCGTCGCGGCCGCAGTGGGAAACAGCGCGAGCGGATGCCGCTCTGTGCTGAGCAAAAACCCCAGAACGACGCCGGGCAGAATGGCGTGGCTGATGGCGTCGCCGATCAGCGACATGCGGCGAAGGACAAGGAAGCTGCCGACCAGCGCCGTCGCTGCCGCGGTCAAGCTGCCGGTCAAAAGCACCACGCTCATCCGGTACAATTCCGGGTCCATGAGCCACCTGCCGATGCTCTAATTCCGTTCGTGGTTCTCAGCCAGCGGCCGACCACGCGGGATCGGTTTGCCCTGGGGATCGGTCTCCGGGTGTTCCAGGGCGGCTTCCAGTTCGGCCACGAGTTCCGGCGTAAGGACGTGTTCCATCGCCTCGGCGTCCCGGTGGGTGTGATCGGCGGCCAAGTCCAGCCTGCGCGAAAGGTAGAGTTCCCAGAGTCGGTGCATTCGCACAATTCGGGCCGCCTCATCCAGGCCCTGCTGGGTCAATTGCCAACCGCCATCGCTTTCCACAGCCAGCCCAGCATCCTCGAGATCGTTCAATGTCCGGCGGACGGCATCGGGGGTCAGCCCTCGAACCGCAGCCAGGTCGGCCACGCTCCACGGCCGGTCCCAGACATGCCGGATTTCTCCGAGCCGATAAAAATCCGACAAGAGGTTCTCCAAACGGACCTTGCGACGGTGGGCGAGCTGACGCAGCCACTCCGCCAGCACGCCGCGCCGCGGGGCCAGCAGCAGCGAACCGAGCATGAAGACCGAGGCCGTCAGGACGATGGCCGGACCCGCCGGCGTCAGCGGCACGTTTTGGCTCCATAGCGCCCCGATCCACGAGCAGACCACGCCGATTCCGGCGGCCAGGACGATCATGGCGCTAAGCCGATTTGTCCACTGACGGGCCGCCGCCGCGGGAGCGGTCAGCAAACCGACGGTGAGCACGACGCCTACGGAGCGCAGGCTGATCAACACAGTCAACACCAGCAGCATCGCCAGCAGGAACTCCAGCAGCCGCCGACGCAGACCTAGCGTCTGGGCGTACTCCGGATCAAAGCACACGAGTTTGAATTCCTTGTAGAGCAGCGCAATGAGGAACAGAACGATGACACCGACGCCAAGCATCCAGCGGACGTGATCGCCGCGAAGATAGGCGACCTGGCCGTAGATAAACGTGTTCAGACCAGCTTGATTGCCGGCGGGAAAGTTTTGCAGATAGGTCAGCAGCAGCAAGCCGAGGGCAAAGAAGGTGGACAGGACGATTCCCAGGGCGGCATCTTGTTTCAAGCGGCTTGTTTGCACGATGGCCAGAATCAGCCAGACGCCGAGCGTTCCACTTACCGCGGCTCCCAGTAGCAGAAGCGGCAAATCTTTTTCGCCGGTGATCAGATACGCCAGGCAGATGCCGGGTAGGGCGGCATGAGCAAGCGTGTCTGCAAGCAGATTCTGACGACGCAGCAAAGCCAGCGAGCCGACCGCCCCGCAGGTCGCTCCCAGGATCGCCAGTCCCTCCAGGACGACCCATTCGGGAAGCCAAGTCACGGCCGACCCTCCTCCCGACGCAACAGCACGTCAGCGGCTTGCGTCAGAATCTTCAACTGTCCGCCGTAGGTCCGTTGCAAGTTAGCGGGCGTGAACACCTCGGCCACCGGACCGGCAGCGATCAGGCGGAGATTCAGGAGAACGACCCAGTCGAAGTATTCAGGGATGGTTTGAAGGTCGTGGTGAACAGCCAGCACCGTGCGGCCCTGATCGCGGAGTTGCCGCAACAATTGGATGATGGCCCGTTCCGTCGTGGCATCCACGCCGGCGAACGGTTCATCCATGAGATAGATGCAGGCGTCCTGGGCCAACGCGCGGGCAAGAAAGACGCGTTGTTGCTGGCCGCCGGAAAGCTCGCTTATCTGACGACGAGCCAGGTCGGCGATGCCGAGCCGTTCCAGACAGCGTCGAGCCAGACTCCGTTCCGCCCGCCCGGGACGACGAAACCACCCCAGCCTTCCATAGGTTCCCATCAACACCACGTCTAAGACGCTTGTGGGAAAGTCCCAATCGACACTGGCCCGCTGAGGCACGTAGGCGACCAGGTGACGCTGTTCCCGGTACGGCTTGCCATAGATCTTCACCCAACCGGCCGAAGCGGGAATCAGGCCGACGATGGATTTGAGCAGCGTCGTCTTCCCTGCTCCGTTGGGACCGACGACGGCGATCAGCCTGGCTTCAGGAACCACCAGGTCCACGTCCCAAAGTACCGGACGGGTCTGGTAGGCCACGGTGAGGTCGTGAACTTCGATGGGAGGAAACGGCCCCGAACATGCCGCCTTCCGCTGGTCGGATGTCGGTTCCTCATTGTCGCCACGCACAGAAGCGGCTTGGGTCATGGCCGACTCATCGCTCCGCCCTGAGCTCATCAACGATCACCTGGACATTATGCCGCATCATACCGGGATAGGAACCCTCCGGCACGTCGGGGCGATCCAGGGCGTCAGAGTACAGCTTGGCCTTTGCGATGCGTACCTCGTGGCCCCGGGCGTGACAGCGTTCAACCACCGCTTGCACGCCGTCCATCGGCACACTGGTTTCCGCAAAGATGGCTGGGATGCGGTCGCGAACAACCCGTTCGACGATCCTCTGCATCTCCTTCAGCCCGGTTTCGTCAGCCGTGCTGATTCCTTGCAAGCCGATCACCTCGATTCCGTAGGCTCGGCCGAAGTAACGAAAGGCATCGTGGGCGGTGATCAGCACACGCCTTTGCGGTGGGATCGTAGCCAAGGCCCGGCGTATTTCTTCATCAAGCGCCTGAAGCTCGGTGCGGTAGTCGGCGGCATTTTTGCGGAAGGCGTCGGCGTGCTGAGGAAACGCGTCGCACATCGCCGCTTCAACCGCTCCCAAGGCCTGGATCCAAAGCTTGACATCGAACCAGACATGCGGATCAGGCTGTCCTTCGGCGTAAAGGAGTTGATGCTTGGCGATCCCCTCGGCCACGGCCCGAGCGTGCGGCAGATTCTGGAGCATCTCGCTCATGGTGCCTTCGAGGTGCAGGCCGTTGTACAGGACCAGCTTGGCGTTTTCGAGCTTGCGGCGGTCGGCGGCCTTGGCCTGGTAGAGATGCGGATCGACGCCCGGCCCCATGATTGCCTCGACTTCGACGAGGCCGCCGCTGACCCGTCTGGCCAAGTCGGCCACCAGTCCGGTCGTGGCCACGATTTCGGCCCCGTTGGGTGCGGGCTTGCTGCTCACATAACGGCCACAGCCGATGACTGCCCCGGCCAAGCTAAGGACCACCAGTGCTCCAGCGAAACCCCGTCTCCCGTGCAGCAATTGAATAGCCATACCTAAATCAGTCTATTAGCTTTAGCTATAAATGCAAGCCCCCGGCATCTGGCTATAGCCCTTGCCCGGACTGACTTCTCCGACTCATTGAACTTGACAGCAAAGGGCGGGATCGAGTATGCCCTGCGAAACGAATGGAATGCCAGCCAGGAAGGTGCCACCGTATGTTCGGCAGTCTGGAGAATCCAGGCATGTCCACGGTGTACTGGACGGAACCGCGGATTCTGAGTTGCCACTTCGATGACAGCTTCGAGCCGCATTTTCCCGCCTTTGACTTGGATTGGCAAAACACGCCGCTTGCGGAAAAACGCTTGTGGGAACTTCCCTGTGGCTTTCAATTTGTAGGTCAGCCGCCGGAACGGTTCGGCATCGAAGTGCTGCGTTTGGCGACGAATTGCTACCAGGTACGGGTTCTGTGGAACCAGGCGTGTTTGCAATGGTCCCGGCTGCAACGCCAACAAATCCTGGGAACGAGCTTGGCCGAGGTGCTGGCGGCCCTGGGAACCGATCTGGCCTATCTCCTCGATCAACCGGTTTTGGCTCCCCAAACCGGCGAACCGCTGCGACGTGCCGGCTAAACCCGATTGGCCTCGTCTTCCGGCCCGCGAATGTCCTCCGGGACAATTTCGCTCTGTGTGATCTGGCCCGGTTGTGCCCACAAGGTAATGGTTTGAGGTTTTGCCACGACCGGAGCGATTTCTGGGAGCGCTGCCGAAACTTTTCCGATTTCCAAGTCAGCGTCGCTGAAAAGAACGGCGTTGTCGTCGCTGTCGGTTCCCTGGGCTACAAGGACGTCTGGGTGGCGGGGCAGCGGTGCCGCGTCGGCTACTTTCTCGACCGCATGGTACACCCCGATTTCCGTCGGCAAGGGATCGGACTGGCCCTGCTGCGCTATCAGCTCCAA
This sequence comes from Gemmatales bacterium, assembly GCA_025055835.1. Taxonomy (GTDB): domain Bacteria; phylum Planctomycetota; class Planctomycetia; order Gemmatales; family HRBIN36; genus JANWWR01. The sequence continues at coordinate 46,505 of JANWWR010000107.1, forward strand.
CTCAGCGCGCCGGTTAGCCTGCATTACGCTCTGGTTTTGGCTGACAATTGGCCGAACCGACGCTTGTTGGAACGAGCCGGGTTTCGTGCCTTGCCCGCTGCAATCCGGTATCTGCTCCTGATGCCGGAAAACTGGCGGTGGACTTCAGGGCGCTTGTCTTGCCAACTCCGCGAACCGATTGCCGCCGACCACGCCGCCTTGCTCGACAGCTACCTGCGCTCGCGCTACGCGCTTCTGGATGACAGCCGATTCTGTGGTACCGCCTCGGTGGTCGTCGGCGACCCCGACCGGTCCGCCGCCGGTATCGTCCACCGGCTCGGGGTGAAGCGAGTGGTTCGTGCTCCTTGGTATGCGCGCTGGATGGCCTGGCTGAAGTGGCGGATGCCGCTTGTGGGGTCGAGCCTCCGATTATGGCTGCTTGGCCACGTCTGGTACGCGGATCATCGCGCGCTCGCGGACCTGATTCAGGAAGTCAAGCACCTTGCCGCTGAAGCCGGCGTGGACGGCATCCTGATGCCCGTGGCAGCCAACGATCCGCGACTGGCTGACCTGCGCCGCTTCAGCCTGTCTGGCTGGGGTCTGCCGCAGCCGCGGGTCCTCATGTACGTCCGTGGACCGGAGGCCGAACGCTTGCTCAAGTCCACTTTGCCTGTCCTGCCCAGCCCCCGCGACGGATGACAAGATTGTTACCGCCTCCGATAATTGTGCTGAGGCACACAAGCTCAACCTCCCTGGATCGGCCTCAGAGCGATGTCGGAGCACGATCAGCTCGGCAAACTTCGAACCCAACGGTTGAAGACCCTGCTGTCCGCGGCGTCAACGTGCAATCCGTTTTATGCTCGCAAGCTCGCTTCGCTTCCGCTCAGGGAGCTTTTCAGCGAAGAAAGCCTCCCAGCATTGCTTCGGTTCCTTCCCTTCACCACGAAAGAAGAACTGCAAGCGGATCAGGCAGCCCACCCGCCCTATGGCACAAACCTGTCGTCCGACTTACGGTGCTACGTCCGTCTGCACCAGACTTCGGGCACCTCGACTGGCTCCCCGCTTCGTTGGCTGGACACGGCCGAAAGCTGGAACTGGATGATCCACTGTTGGCAGATCATTTACGACATTGTCGGCTTGAAGGCGGAGGACCGGGTGTTTTTCCCGTTTTCGTTCGGACCATTCATCGGCTTCTGGGCGGCATTCGAAGGCGCTGCGCGGCGGGGAGTGATGGTGCTGCCCGGAGGCGGCATGAACAGTCTGGCGCGTTTGCGATTTCTCCAGGAAAACGCCGTCACCGTGGTTTGCTGCACGCCGACCTACGCTCTGCGTCTGGCCGAGGTCGCCAGAGACAACGGCATCCATCTGGCCGACTCTTCCGTGCGAATGCTGATCGTCGCCGGGGAGCCGGGCGGCAGCGTGCCTTCGACCCGGCAGCGTATCGAATCGGCCTGGGGGGCACGGGTTTTCGATCATTGCGGCATGACTGAGGTTGGCTCCTTCGGCATCGAATGTCCAGATAACCCAGGCGGAATGCACGTACTGGAAACCGAGTTCATCCCTGAGGTCGTGGATGCCGAAGGAATACCCGTCCCGCCGGGGCAGGAAGGAGAACTCGTCATCACGAACCTGGGACGGCTGGGCAGCCCGCTGATTCGGTACCGCACCGGCGACCGCGTCATTGCCGACCCCGAGCCGTGCCCCTGTGGTCGTCCGTGGATGCGGTTGCGCGGCGGCATCCTGGGCCGGACCGACGACATGCTCGTGGTCCGCGGCAATAACGTGTATCCCTCGGCGCTGGAGAACATCATCCGCCGCTTCGACGCCGTCGAGGAATTCCTCATCGAAGTGTGCGAGGCGGAGCCAGGTCCTGCACTTCGACTGCGACTGGAGTGTCGTCCTCATGAAGATGTGTCTCGCATCGTCGATCAAATCCAGCAGGCTGTTCGCAGCGAACTTCATTTTCGTCCCGACGTAGAAGCAGTACCGTGCGGAACCTTGCCTCGATCCGAGATGAAGTCCCGGCGGGTTGTTCGTAAACTAGCAACGGATGTGCTGACCGCCCGGAAATCCTCACCCCCGGCTTCCTGAATGCGAGAGGTCCAGACCATGCGCTTCACCTGGCTGCTTGCTCTCGGACTTGGGACATGGCTGGCGAACACGGCATCCGCCGCGGATTGGCTGCACTGGCGCGGCCCGGAGCAAAACGGCTACAGCCGCGACACAGGGCTTCCCGCCACCTGGTCGCCCTCCGGCGAGAACCTGATCTGGAAGCAGCCCTACGGCGGGCGTTCCGCTCCCCTGGTGTCCAAAGGCCGGGTGTACATCATCAACAACGCCGATCCGGGAAAAGTCACCGAGCAGGAACGGGTCATGTGCTTTGACGCCAAGACCGGCGAAAAGCTCTGGGAGTATCGCTTCAACCTGTTTCTGACCGACATCGTCACCAACCGCGTTGGCTGGGCCAACCTGGCCGCTGATCCCGAGACGGGCAACATCTACGCTCACGGCGTGCAGGGCCTGTTCATCTGCTTCAGTCCCGAGGGCAAGGTGCTGTGGCAAAAGTCCCTGACCGAGGAATATGGCCGTATCACCGGCTACGGCGGCCGCGTCGGTTCGCCGGTGGTGGATGAAAACCTCGTGATCATGAACATGCTCAATGCCAGCTGGGGCGATCAGGCCCGGGGCGGGCATCGCTTCATCGCTTGCGACAAACGTACCGGCGAAGTGGTCTGGTGGTCGGAGCCGGGCGGACCGCCGCTCGACACGCTCTACGCCACTCCCGTGGTAGCTGTCATCAACGGCCAGCGGCTGCTCATCGTCGGCACGGCTGACGGCGGCGTGTACGCCCTTAAAGCACGCACCGGCGAGAAAGTCTGGGGAGCCGTTTTCAGTAAGCGCGGACTGAATGCCTCGCCGGTCGTCGAGGGCAATTACGTTTACGCCTGCCACAGCGAAGAGAATCTGGACACGACCGACATGGGCGGCGTGTATTGCTTCGATGCGTCGCACGTCGAAAACGGCAGCCCGAAGCTGGTCTGGCGGCGCGTCGGTATCCGGGCCGGGTATGCTTCGCCGGTCGTCCACAATGGACGGCTCTATGTCGCCGACAATGGCGCGCGTCTGCACTGCCTGGATGCGAAAACCGGAGAGACGATCTGGGACTACAAGTACGGCACCGAAGCGAAGGCTTCACCGGTTTTGGCCGATGGCAAAATCTACGTCGGCGAAGTCGCTTCGCGATTCCACATCCTCGAAGCGGGTGATAAGGAATGCAAGCGGCTCAGCGTCGTGGAGTTTCCCGCCGGAGCCTCGGGGGAAAACTTTGAAATCAATGGCAGTGCGGCTGTTTCCGACGGGAGGGTGTACATCGTCACCGGTACCGATCTGTACTGCATCGGCACGAAGGACGGGAAGGCCGGCCAAGTGCCGCCGTTGCCCGCTGAACCGAAGCCCGCTCCAGACGCATCCATTTCTCACCTGCAAATCGTCCCCGCGGACGTCGTGCTGGCCAAAGGCGAATCGGTCCAGTTCAAGATTCGGGCCTTTGATGCCCAAGGCCGATTCCTGCGGGAAGTGGGTGCTGATGCGTGGAGCCTTCCCGAGCCACCTCCCCCCGCCACCGCGCCGGGCGGAACCGCGCCTCCGACGCCTCCGCCTCTCCGGGGCACGATCACTGCGGACGGCCGATTGACCGTGGACCCCAACGTGCCAGCTCAGGCCGGGGTCGTTCAAGCGAAGGTCGGCAATCTGACTGCCAGGGCGCGGGTCCGCGTCGCTCCGACGCTGCCCATCGTTCAGGACTTCGAGAAGCTCCCCGTTGGCGGCATCCCGGGCGGGTGGATCAATGTCGCGGGCAAGTTTGTCGTCGTTGAACAGGATGGCAGCAAATGCCTTAAGAAACTGGCCAACAACGCCAACCCCCTCCTGGCCCGTGCCTACGCCTTCATCGGCACGCCGACGATGAGCGACTACACCATCGAAGCCGACCTCATGGCCACCGAAAAACGTCGTTATCTTCCTGACATGGGCATCGTCAATTGCCGCTATTCGCTGACCCTCGACGGCACCAAGCAGCGCCTCCTCCTTCGCACCTGGGAAGCCCGCAAGGCTCCCGGCGAGGAGATTCCGGGCCGAATCAACGCCAAGGTGGATTTTGAATGGAAGCCCAACGTTTGGTATCACTTCAAGTTGAAGGTAACGGTCCACGAGGGGCGAGCCATCTGCCAAGGCAAGGTCTGGATCAAGGGAGAAAAGGAGCCGGAGAACTGGACCATTCAGGCCGAGGATCCGATTCCGAACCGCGAAGGCGCTCCCGCCCTGTACGCCTATGCCTACGGGATTCCGCCCAGCGCCGAGGTCGCTGCCCGCAATCCGGGAACGGAAGTGTTCTTCGACAACATCCGCGTCACGCCCAATCGGGGCAACTGAATTGCTATGAATGCTAAAAACGTCCCTACGGTAAAGCCGTGTTGCTCGCCTCCTACCGCAGGAAAACCAGGCATGAACCAACCCAGTTCGATTCGGAAACTGCTTCTGGGCCTCGCTACCCTCGGACTGTTGGCCGGGGTCGCGGTCGTCTCCGCCTATCTCAACGCCGAGTCCAAGCCCCATCTGGGTTACGACTCGACTTCATCCGCAAACTCGCCAAGCGGGCAGGTCGCTTTCGCCAACACACCTTCTCGAATGGCTCGCGCCGCCGCTCCTTCCCGCGAGGAAGTCATGATGCGGGTCTGGCCCATGTTCGGTGGCACCGTGTTCCGCAACATGGTGAATACCTTTGAACGCAATCTCCCCCACGAATGGGAAATCCCTGACAAACGCCGCAACAAGCCTGGCAAGAACGTCAAATGGACCGCTGCCTTGGGTTCGCAATCCTACGGCAACCCGGTCGTGTACGGCGGCAAGATTTTTCTTGGTACCAACAACGACGGCTTGCGAAACCCCCGCGACGCCAAGAAGCGTGCCGACGGCAAACTGGAGCCGATCGACAAGGGCAACGTCATGTGCTTCCGTGAGTCGGACGGCAAGTTTCTCTGGCAGGCAGTCCACGACAAGCTCGAATCGGGCCGGGTCAACGACTGGCCGCTCCAGGGCGTGTGTTCTTCGCCGTTCGTCGAGAAAGATCGGCTCTACTACGTCAGCAACCGCTGCGAACTGATCTGCGCCGACACGGAAGGTTTTGCTAACGGCAATCAGGGTGTCCAGGACGAAAAGTACCAGGATCCCACCGACGCCGACATCATCTGGCGGCTGGACATGATGGAGGAACTAGGCGTGTTCCCCCACAATCTGGCCGTCTGCTCGCCCCTGGTCGTCGGCGACATTGTCTTCGTCGTCACCGGCAATGGCCACGATGAGTCTCACGAAAACATCCCCGCGCCGCGTGCCCCGAGCTTCATTGCCGTGGACAAGCACACGGGCAAAGTCCTCTGGGAAGATGCCTCGCCGGGTGACAAGATTCTTCACGGCCAATGGTCCAATCCGACCTATTGCGAAGTCAAGGGCCAGCCGCAGATTATCTTCCCGGGCGGCGACGGTTGGCTGCGGGCTTTCGACCCCAAAACCGGCAAGCTCCTTTGGAAGTTTGATTGCAATCCCAAGGCATCCGTGTACATCCTGGGCGGTCGCGGCACCCGCAACGAGATCATCGCCACGCCGGTTGTCCATGACGGGCTGGTGTACGTCGCCGTGGGACAGGATCCCGAGCACGGCGAAGGCGTCGGGCATCTGTGGTGCATTGACCCCTCCAAGGCAAGACCGGACAACATCGACCTCTCCCCCGTCAACGACAACTTTGATCCCAAGGCTCCGGAGAACAAGAACTCCGGTCTGGTCTGGCACCACGGCGGGCTGGACGACAAAGGCAACATGATCTTTCGCCGGTCGATCTCGACCTGTGCCGTGGCCGACGGCCTGTGCTACGCTGCCAACTTGAGCGGCTTCCTCGATTGCCTCGACGCCAAGACCGGGCAGCTTTACTGGCGGCACGACATGCTCAGCGCCGTCTGGGGGTCTCCGTATGTCGTGGACGGCAAGGTGTACATCGGCACCGATGAAGGCGATGTGTACGTCTTCGCTCATTCCAAAGAGAAGAAACTGCTGGCCAAGAACGAGATGGACGGGCCGACCTTGAGCACGCCCATCGCGGTCAACGGCGTCCTCTACGTCATGACCCGGACGACTTTGTTCGCCATCAGCCACCAATAGCGGCCGAACCCCAGCCGGCCTGAAAGCGAGAAAGCATCCATGAGCACAGTCGCTTTGTCTTCCGAACTCCAGGAAAAGGTTCAGCACGCGCGGGAAGAACTGGACGCCCACGTCCGGGAAATCATCCGCTGGCATTTCAGCCCGGAGACGGGCACGCCGTTTTGGCTGGAGAAAGCCAAGGAACTGCCCTTCGATCCGCTTAAGGACATCCAGACGTTCGATGACTTGAGACTATTCGGGCACTTCGAAGATGAATGGCTGCGTGGCGGTCCCGTGCGGCGCTGGGTGCCGAAGGCCTATGCCCACCGACCCATTTACGTCTTCGAAACCGGCGGGACCACCGGCATTCCCAAGACCCGAATCGCCATCGACGATTTCCGCATCGACTACGAAATGTTCAGCGAGACGTTGCCGGACGAGTATTTTCCCAAGGGGGCCAACTGGCTCATGCTCGGCCCTTCCGGTCCGCGTCGGCTCCGACTGGCCGTTGAGCATCTGTGTCAATATCGCGGCGGCATCTGTTTCTGCGTCGATCTCGACCCCCGCTGGGTCATCAAGCTCATCAAGCGCGGCTGGATGGAACATCTGCGAGCCTATCAGGACCACGTCATCGATCAGGCGATGACCATCCTGTCAGCCAACCACGAAATCAAGTGCATGTTCACGACGCCGAAACTGCTCGACGCCTTGGCCGCCCGGTTGGAGAAGGAAGGGACCAGCATCGCCAAGGTGGGGATCACCGGCATCTTCTGCGGCGGCACGGAGATGACCTCGCAGTGGATCCGTTTCGCCATCGAAGAACTGCTTGGACCTGGCGTGTACATTGCCCCGACCTACGGCAACACCCTGATGGGCCTGGCAGCCGCTGACATGCCGACGCCGGACCACGACTACAAGATCACCTACTACGCTCCCCAGCCACGGGCCGTCGTGCAGGTCATGGATTTTGACGACTATGAAAAGGAAGTGCCTTACGGCCAGGAGGGCCGGGTGATGCTCACGACGCTGACCAAGGAGTTCTTCGTGCCGCGGTTCATGGAGCGGGACGAAGGCGTGCGAGAGTTGCCGTGCCTGAAATATCCGTGGGACGGCGTCAGCGGCGTCAAGCCATTCCGGGGCTTCGCGGCCACCACGACTGTCGGCGTGTACTGAGTGCAATTGTTCCAGCCCAAGGGCGACGCAGCAAACCAGGCTAATCATCCGCAGGGAGTCAATCATGCTGCACATCCCGATATCCCGTTGGGGCGAGCCGTACAAGAGCCTCGACATCGACAAGGTCGTCCACTTCGAGACCGGCGAGGTGCTGGCCGAGGTCAGCCGGGCCAACGGCGGACTGGTTGAACGGGACATGCGTTACGCCCAGCGCGCCCGGGACGTGCTGCGCGAGATTCCCATCAAAGAACTTCTCCAGATGGTCAAGAAGGCGGCCGATCTGTACACGTCGGCCACCTTGCCCCTGGGGAATGGCGAGCAGACGCCGGAGCAGTTCGTCCGCATGCAGTCGGCCACGACTGGCCTGCCGGAGCACATGTGCCGGTTCAACATGACCAAGAACCATTTCGTGCTCAACGAAATGGATAAGATTCTCGATGCCCTGACCCGTGGTCTTGATCTCACCGTGCTGACCAAGGGCTATGGCGTCGAGTCCCGCGGGGTGCCGATCAGCTATCAAGCCCAATCGCCCGTCCTCGGGCTGGTCCTGCCGAGCAACTCGCCCGGTGTCCATACACTCTGGCTGCCGATCATTCCCATGCAGATCGGTCTGGTCTTGAAGCCTGGTCCCCAGGAGCCGTGGACGCCGTACCGCATGGCCAATGCGTTCATCCAGGCGGGCATTCCGAAACAGGCCATCGCCATCTATCCCGGCCTCGGCGATGTCGGCGCAGCGGTTCTTCAGCACTGCCCCCGGAGTCTGATTTTCGGCGGAGCAGCGACCGTGGAACAGTATCGCGGCAATCCGCGGGTCCAGGCCCACGGTCCTGGCTTCAGCAAGATACTTATTGGCGATGACAAGGTGGATCAGTGGGACAAGTATCTCGATCTCATGGTGGACAGCGTGTTGGTCAACAGCGGTCGAGGTTGCATCAACTGCTCCGGCATCTGGGTTTCCCGTCATGCTCGCAAGATCGCCGAGGCGTTGGCGGAACGCATGGGACCGATCATGCCGCTGCCGCCCGATGATCCCAAGGCCGCCCTGGCAGCGTTCACCGTCAAAGGGCAGGCCGACGCCATCAACACCGAGATCGACCATGATGTGAAACAGCCTGGCGTCCATGACATGACCGCAAAATTCGGCCCGCGGCTGGTGAAGAAAGAGCGCTGCGACTACCTCAGGCCGACGGTCATCCTGTGCGACTCGCCGGAGCCGGCCATTGCCAGGAAGGAATATATGTTCCCGTTTGTGACCGTGGTGCAGTGCCCGCAGGAGAAGATGATCGAGAAGATCGGGCCAACGCTGGTCTGCACCGCCATCACGGAGGACCCGAAGTTCCAGCGAGCGCTCCTCGACGCCGTTCACATCGACCGCTTGAACATCGGTGCGATTCCGACCATCAAGCTGAACTGGTTGCAGCCCCACGAAGGCAACATCGTGGATTTCCTTTTCCGCGCTCGCGCCTTCCAGTTTGACGGTATGTTGAAGGCGTGAGGCAAGGTCGTCTGCCACTTGGGGCCGAGACGGACGAGAGAGGCATGAAAGCGATCCTGCAAGCTTTCGATTTCCATCCGCAGACGCGGATCGTCTTCGGCCCCGGCTCCATCAACCGCCTCGGGGAATTGACACGGGAGTTGGGAGGACGACGGGTTCTTGTCGTCACCGACCCTGGACTGGAACAGGCTGGCCATCCGCAAAAAGCGGTTCGTTCCTTGGAAGAAGCCGGTCTTTCGGTCACGGTCTTTGATCAGGTCGAGGAAAACCCGACAACTTTTCACGTCGAAGCCGGGCTGCGAGTCGCCCGTCAAGCGAACATTGATTTCCTCGTGGCGGTCGGCGGCGGCAGTGCGATGGACGTCGCCAAAGGCATCAACTTCCTGTTTACCAACGGCGGCAAGATGGCAGACTACTGGGGCAACGGAAAGGCGACGAAACCGATGTTGCCCAGCATCGGCGTGCCGACCACAGCCGGGACCGGAAGCGAGGCCCAGTCCTATGCCCTGATCGCCGATCCCAAGACGCACTTGAAGATGGCCTGCGGCGACCGCAAAGCGGCGTTCCGCGTGGCTGTCCTCGATCCGGAAGTGACCCTGACCCAGCCGCCCCGAGTGACCGCCGACACCGGCATGGACGCCATCTCCCACGCCCTCGAAGCCTACGTCACCACGCGGCGAAACCCCTTGGCTCAAGCCCTGGCTCGGGAGGCGTGGCGGCTGCTGGCGGGCCATTTTGAGCGGGTGCTGCACGATCCCTCCGATCTCGATGCCCGGGCAGCGATGCAGCTCGGAGCACACTTGGCCGGCATGGCCATCGAAAACTCCATGCTCGGAGCAACGCACGCCCTGGCCAATCCAATCACCGCCCACTACGGCATTACCCACGGCCAAGCCATCGGCCTGATGCTTCCGCACGTTATCCGCTTCAACTCCCAGGCGGTCGGGGATCTTTACGCCGATCTTCTCCGGGAGGTGCACCAGGACAATGGCCGCTACGGCGATGCCGGCAAGCTGCTTGCGGAACGGGTCGAAGGCCTTGCTCGTGCGGCGGGACTGCCAGCTCGTCTTTCGGACTTGGGAATCAATGCCGCGATTCTGCCGGTCCTGGCCGAGGAAGCCTCGCAGCAGTGGACTGGCCGCTTCAATCCCCGCCCGGTTTCTGCGGCGGAACTCCTCACGCTCTATCAGACTGCCTATTGACCCCGTCCCTGAGATGCGCGGAACGCGTCGGCCCGCAACCAGTTCAGCGTGGCACGCAGGCCTTCTTCGAGATTGAATCGCGGTCGGTAACCCAGGTCGTGTTCGGCTCGACCAATGTCGGCCTGGGAATGGCGGACATCGCCGGGTCGCGGCGGAGCGTGAATCGGGGTAAACTCAGTGCCAAAAATTCGGTTCAAGGAGGCGGTCAGGTCCAGCAGCGACGTCGCCTGACCGGAGCCGACGTTATACACGTTGCCAAACGCTTTCGGCGATTCCGCGGCCAGCAGGAATGCCTGAACAACGTCTTCGACGAAAACGAAGTCCCGCGATTGCAAGCCATCCCCGTAGATCGTCGGGGTTCGATCTTCGAGAAAAGCACGAAGGAACAGGGCGATCACGCCGGAATACGGGTTGGAGGCATCTTGCCGTGGACCGAACACGTTGAATAGCCGAAGGCGGACGGTTTCCAATCCGTAGGTCCGAGTGAAGGCTTGGCAGTAATGTTCTCCAGCCAGCTTGGCGGCGGCGTAAGGAGACAAGGGCAACAGTGGATCATCCTCCCGCCGCAAGGCTCCGACCTGATCGCCATACGCGCTGCTGCTGGCAGCGTAGATGACGCGACGCACACCGCCCTCTTTTGCAGCTAGCAAGACGTTTAACGTGCCAGTGGCGCAAACTTCATGGGTCCTAACCGGGTCTTCCACGCTCTTCTGCACAGATGGCAGGGCGGCCAGGTGAAAGACCCGATCGACGTCTCGAACCGCCAACCGGACGGATTCGAGGTCCGTCACGGAACCTTGCTGAAAATCGACTTGGTGCCGCACCGAGGAGAGATTGGAGAGTTTGCCGGTGCTCAAGTCGTCGAGAACGCGGACAAGGTGCCCTTGGCGAACCAGGGTTTCGACCAGATGCGAGCCGATGAAGCCCGCTCCGCCTGTTACGAGACAAGTCGGCACCGTCATTTATCCCGAGGTAACCCTCTGGCAGAAGCCTCTTTCGGATCAAGTCACTTTGACCAGCACCGTATCGTCGAGCAGCACCGAAGCCCCCCGCTGGATGAAATCCACACGGACGATGAACCGCCGTCCCGATGCGGTTCGCTCGATGACGCCGCGAAGCCCCGCCAACGGCCCGCTGAGGATTTCGACCAGGTCGCCTGCTCCCAACTTCTCCTCGGGAGTCACCGGTTCGCCCGACAGCAGCAACCGGCGGATTTGCCGCAAGTCGTTCCAGAGCTGATCCTGAGCCGCGACCGGAAGGGCCTTCAAAACGCGATTCGTCTTGAGAGCCAAGAGCCGTTCCTGTTCCGTGGCCAATTGGAAAACGTATCCTGGAAACAGCGGCAGATGCGTTGTCACCATCCGTCCTTGGAACTTCTTCCGTTTGCAGTACAGCGGTAGAAAAAATGGTGCCTGGCGACTCAGCAGTTCCCGGACCACGCACTTTTCCTGCCGGGGTCTGGTGTGCAGGGCGTACCAGATTCGTCCAGGTGCGCATCCCGGCTCAGCGACGTCGAGAAGATCAGGCGGAAAGACTTCGGTTTCAGCCGGCAAAACCGGCATGGCTAATACCTCCTTCGCAGACGGCCCTGCGACGGGACGGGAAACTTTGACGGGACAAGGACGTGATACGCAACCCTTATCCCGGAGGCCAGCCCATGATCCGACCACCGAGCAAGTGGAAGTGCAGATGCGGGACCGTCTGCCCGGCCCCTTCCTTGCAGTTGATGATGATCCGATAGCCGTTGTCGATGCCCAATTGCCGAGCCAGCTTCGCCGCGACCAGGTGGAGATGACCTAAAAGCAGCTTGTCTTCCTCCGTGATGTCAGAGTGCGTGCGAATCTCCTTCCGCGGGATGATAAGCACATGGACCGGGGCCTGCGGGTTGATGTCGTGGAAAGCGAGGCAGAGATCGTCTTCGTAAATGATTTTTGCCGGAAGCTGCCTGTTGATGATCTTGAGAAAAATGTTTTCCGCAAGCATGGGCTGACTCCTTGGGGAGTGTTCAGAGCGAACCTTCACGGGAACACTGTCCGTGGTTCCTGAAGGGCATTGTATCGGATAAGCAGGGAGGCTCGAAACAGGTTCTTCGCCATGTCCGTGGGAAGACTTACCCCACCGTGGTATCATGATTTCATGCCCGGCAAACGCCTCACACCGACCCTAGCCGACTACGTCGCCATCGCCATCTGCCCCGCTCTCATCATGACGATGGTGGGCGGCTTGGTCTTTTTCCTCCTGGAAGTGTTCTACGTCGGGCAGTATCAGACCCGGCTTCAATGGGTCTTTGGCTGCTTCGTCTTCGCCACGGTGTTAATTGCCCGCATCTCCATGATGCACGTTGGCGGAGTACGGGCACCCATCTACGGCATCCTGCTCGCCATAC
>JANWWR010000151.1 GCA_025055835.1 Gemmatales bacterium
CACCAGGGCGAGTTTTCCGGAAGCCAAGTCAGCAAGTTTCTGCGTCAACTGGCCATCAATATCGCCGTACACCTCCACAACGGCTCCTCGGCTGATGGGATGACGGGGCTTGAACTGGATGCCGTCGTCCAGGAGCGTGTAGGTTCCCAGGATCGGCGTCGGCGGCTCGAAACGGCCTGGTTGTTCCTCAACTGACGGTTTCTTCGCGGGCTTCGCTATCCGCATGCAGACCCGAAGAAACTCGGGTCCCGCGTTTTCGTCTTCCTTGAGGCGTTCACGGATGCGCTGGACAACGAGCGGGCTGAGGCCCACCAGTCGAAAGACTTCGTTGCCGTCGACATCGCGGGTCATGTCCAATTCGGACCGACCGCCGGGCACTTTCATTGCGCGGGGTGGAGCAGTGGCGCAGCCGATTGTCGCCACGAAACAGACCAAGCCAATCAGAGCGAGCCGTCTCATGTCCGACCATCCAAAAAGCACCGGGCGGAGCCGACCGCAGGAGCCGATCCGCCCGGTGATCTTCGCTGCAAGCTGATCGCCAGAGTATTTTTCCTCACGGCAGCGGCAGCGGTTCCAGATTGTAGGTGCCGCTCTCGGTGCGCAGCAGGACCAGCGCGTGGTTGTCGTCGTAGCGGTCGAGTTGCACGACGTTGTTCTTGAACTGCTCCAGCGTTTCGTAGCTCTGCCCAGCCTTGTCAGCCACGCGGGTCGTGATCCCCGGGGCCTTTTCGATGTTCTCCGCGGTAATCTTCATCAACCCCCGGCTGTTGTTGGCCATGAGCACAAACGTCTTGCCACCCTTCTGATAGACGATCATGTCCAGCGGCCGATTGCGGTTGCCCAGTTCGGCCACCGTGGTGCCCTTGACGTGAGCGCCGGGCTGAATCTCCTTAAGCGAAATCCGCACCAGCGGCGTGCAGGTGTAGGCGGCCAGCAGGTAGTCTTCATTGTCCACGCCGCGGTAGAAAGTGAAGGTGCGGATCGGGGCATTGGTCTCGAAGCGGCCATGTGAGCCGTGATAGATTTCGATCCCCGCCGGCGGTTCTTCCTTGCTGAACGGGAAGGCGATCACCCGCAAGCGGCTGGCGAACTCCTCGTTCGACAGTCCGGCAACGTAGAGCTTGCCATTGAAGTAGGCCAGATCGGTAATCGCTTCCATGCGGTTACGCACCGAGGCGTTCGACAGGGGCATCTTGCTGAACTTAACGTCCTTGAGCGGCACTTCGCTGATCTTCCCACTGCGTTCGACGCGGAGGATGAACGGGACGCCGTTCGGCCCCTGACCCCGCGTGACCGAGAGATAAACCTGCCCGGAGAGCGGATTGACCGCCATGTCGTTGATGGTCAGATCACGCGGCGTGACGCCGAGCATGGCAGCGATCTTCGCATCCAGCCCTTCGACCCGTGGAAGTCCCTCGCCGGTCGGCTTCGTGTCAAAGGTGGCGATGGCGAACACGGCCGCTCCCTGCGGATCGCCAACGAACAGGATGCCCTCTGGCCCGAACGCCAGCGGGCCGGCTGATTTGATGTCCGGCGTTCCCACTTGCAGACTGGCGGTCAGATCCGCCGCCGTGGCCAGGGACGACGCCGCCCACAGACCCACAATCGCGGTGACGATGCGCACTCCCTTCATAGCTCGCTCCTTCCTCCGCTGTGAACCCGAAATGCCGTGCCCTCCGACGGGCTGGACGCGACAGGTAACATTTTCGGTCGGCAACGAGGCTTGGATTCGCGGCGACCGATGCGCCTTTATGATGCCGGTCGGCTTTGGAATTGCAAGCAGTCAGGCCGGAATTTCAAGCAGTTTTCCTTTCTTTGGATTCCCGACGAAGGCGTACAATACCGGCATGAGCCAGGAAGAACTCCGTTCCGATGAAGAAACCGATCCGCGATTTCCCAGCGGCCCTTGGATCGGCTTTTGGATTCAGAAGCAGATTCCGCCGGGGAAGCACGAAATGGAGCTGCATCTTCGTTTTCGCGGCGGCATCATGACGGGCGACGGGCGAGATTGGGTAGGGAAGTTCACTATCCGGGGCAGTTACGACGTGAAGACAGGGGCCTGCCGGTGGGTGAAGCAGTACGTCGGTAAGCACGGCGTACAGTACAACGGCTACAACGAGGGCAAGGGCATCTGGGGCCGATGGGAAATTGCCTCGGAGCGGCTGCACGGCGGATTCTGCATCTGGCCCGAGGGCTTTCCCGATCCAACCCTGCAACATCTTGAGGAAGAAGCCGACCCTCCGACCGAGGTGTTCGTCGAAAGTCCGTCCGAAGAACCGAGCCTCGTTCCCAATGCTTTGCTATATCGTCCGAGCCCAGCGAAACGTTAGAGTCGGCGGTTGTCCTCGTCTGCCGAGTGCGGTTGTTCGATCAGGGCTTCTTCCAGGTTCTGAGCAGGAGGATCGCTGATGCGGACAATTCTAGCTTGGCTGGCGGGGGTGTGTTTTGTGGCTGGAATGGGGCTGGTGGCATATTCCGGATACCTCTACGCCACGCAGCAGCGGGGGCCGGTCGTTCAAGTCCTCGATGCCGACCGGGAAATGACTCTCGAAGCGAACAAGAATCAGATCGTTGTGTTTGAAGTCGTCAACACGGGTCGCAAACCAATCCGGGTCGTGGGCCTGACCGGAACCTGTGGACGTGGCGGCTGCCTGACTCCCAAGATCGAGCCGCCCTTCGATCTGCCGCCCGGCAAGACCGAAATCGAGTGCGAACTGCGGGTCGGACCGCCGGGACCGATCGACGCGAAGGCATTTCTCTTTGTTAACGAT
>JANWWR010000154.1 GCA_025055835.1 Gemmatales bacterium
GGCTGCGTCAACGACACCAACCTCGGGGCGTGACACCCAGGCAGGTGCCTTGAAGGCAGCGGCATTCGTTCTCCGCGGCTCAGATTATGTCGAGGACTTGGAGGCGTCGCCAGGTTGAGCCTGATTGGCTTAGGGGGATCGAGACGCTGGCAGCAAGGGCGCATAGCTCAGTTGGCTAGAGCGCAGCTCTGATAAAGCTGAGGTCCTTGGTTCGAATCCAAGTGCGCCCAGTGGCTGAACGTACACTTCCAACGCTCTGCTAGCTCAATGGAAACCTAGGCCATTGTCGAGGGCGAGCCGGTCAGAAACGCACTTCGTTGTCGCTTGGCTTCGCCTCCTGCTGCAGCACATCAAGACGTTCACAGATGATGATTACCACGGTGAGCGGGAAGCGTCAGCTTCCCGGTCGCCTGAACTCATCCTTCGTCGCGATGCACGGAGGGCTAACGCCCTCCGCTCGTCTCATTGCATACCTGTAACCCGAAGCGTCAGCGAGGGAAAGACGGCGCAAGATGGGTTTCAGTCCCACCCTCGCTTACGCTTCGGGTTTCAATACGACCGCCCCGATCTGTAACCCGAAGCGTGAGCGAGGGTGAATTGCCGTACCACCGGGGCACTCGCGTACCCCGCTTGACTCTTGCATTTGCGTCCGTCGCCTTCATGGCGAGCGATCAGTGTTAGGCCTCTGGTTTTATAGCCCCTGTAGCACAATAAACCCATGAGGCATTTATTTATAGCTGTTTAGGATGCAACCCGGGTCTAGAAACACTTGATGGATATCAGCACGAGGCTCGTACCGAATCCGCAAGCGGCGATACTAGTGCAGCCAACTCAGCGTGCGTTCCACCACCCGACGGTATACCCCTAGGCCGCTACCCTGTTGGCGATTGCCGTGGGCCAGGACCGGAGTTAAACCGCAACCAGCGAAGGATGCGGGGGTAGCCCTCCGAGTGGTAGGAGTTTCCTAACGAAACGGGGCTATGCCGACGCCGAGTCGATCACCGTCCGCGACCTTGTTCTATCAGAAGGTCTTAGAGCCACGCACGATGTTAGTAATCGCTAGAATCGGTACAGTCGGGTTTACTCGCCTCGGCTTCCTGATCGCTCCGATTCGTGTTTTCCCGTGGAAAAAACCGATGTTTACTTACACTGTGGCCGACTCAGGACCTCAGCACTGGTAACCGAGCCGCCGCTCTTGACCCAGGAAGCGTTCCTCATGGACAGGATCTATTCGTCAGTGCTGCTTCAATCGCTACTCGGATCAGCCCTTTTCGCACAGACCGCGGCCGCCCTGACGCCGACCTCGCCACCGGACAACCGGAGAGAACCGGCAGCCGAGGGCGCTTCCCAGACGTTGATCGGAACTTCTGATGTTCCACCCGCTGACACGATGGCCGTGCCATCCGTCGAAGCCGAGGCAACGCCTGCTTCCAACCCCTAAGCGGGGGATTTCCTGACGCGACAGCGTATGACCGGAGATTGGTGCGGAGCGCGATCGACCCTAGCTGAGCACGGGCTGACCTTTGACGTGTTCCTGACCCAGTTCTACCAGGGAGTGGCTTCAGGTGGGGAGGAGCAACTCTTTCGCTACGGCGGAAAATTGGACTATCTGTTCAACGGCGACGGTGGCAAGCTCGGGTTGTGGCAAGGGCTTTTCGTTGATCTCCATGCCGAAACCCGCTACGGGCAGTCCACGAACGAAATCGACGGGCTGCTGGCTCCCAGCAACTTGCCCATGAATTTTCCCAAGCCGGACGAAACCATAACCTCGATCACAGGTCTGAAGATTACCCAGGCTTTGTCCGAGAATTTTGCAGTCTATCTGGGCAAGATCAACACGCTGGACGAATACCCGCTGCGGTACAGCCCCGGGCTGGGTACCAATATACCGGGACTCGCTGGCTTCCTGAACACTTCCCTCGTTTTCAATCCGATCGTGGCGCGGACGATTCCGTACTCGGCCGCTGGAGTCGGGGCAGCCATCCTTCGCGAGGGCCAACCGCTGTTTACATTCACCGTCTTCGACCCCCGGGAGCGGGCGACCATCGGTCTTGAGGACCTGTATGACCGTGGCGTTGTGCTCGTGCCTGACCTGATTCTGCGGGGAAAGCCGTTTGGACGACCGGCTGGAGACATCGACCTCGGCCAGTTTTCTCGTCGCTCAGGAAGAAGGCGAGGGAAGCGGTTCCCAAAGCACTATGGACCAGCCGGACGGTTCGGGGGGTGGTAGTGCCAATGAAAACAATGGCACCAATCCCGCACAGAACGCGACGACCTTCATTGTCAGCAACGAGTAATACACCCTTCGTGGCGGAAACCGAATCAACGTCACCTACGCTCGGTTCAAGTACCCGTGGTGTGAAAAACAAGGTGCCTTGGTTTTTGAAGTGCCCTACGTTTACTACAACCTCCAAGCAACCTTTCCAAACCTGCCGCAAATCGGCGGGCTTGGCGACGTCCGTATCCAGGGCAGCTACAACACGTGGACTTCTGACGACAAGCGACTGACGCTGATCAGCTTTCTGGAAGTATTCCTCCCCAGCGCCGACAATGCCATTGTTACTCGGGGACCGGGCGGAAATGAACTGACCGCCTTTAACCTCGGAACCGGCAAATATGTGTTCGGGCCGGGTGTGGGATTCGTCTATGCCATTCAACCGAACTTCATATTTGCTCCGGTGTACTTCTACGAAGCATCGGCCTTCGGCAGCAGCAACCGACCGGACATCCGCCGAGGTAAGTGGCGCGTGTTCGCCATGTACGCCTGGGAAAATGGCGTCTACGTGTTACCGGAGTTTCAGGTCCTCACCAATTATTTGACCGGGAACAACGATATCTACGTCGCCCCTGAGATCGGCTACAGCCGCAAAGGAACGATCGGTTACATCAAGCCCGGCGTCGGTATCGACCCCGACAATAACGACCGGCAATGGGGCTTAGAGGTGGGCGTCCGCATTCTGTATTAGGGCCACGATCCCTTTTTCCGGCCTCGCAGCATGACATGCGTTATTTCCCGCTCCTTGCGATCGCTGCCGCAGTGCTAGTCCCCGGCTGCGCGTTCGGGCCGAAGGTGCTGGAGAGTAGCCACGGCAAGTACGCCGCGGCGGTGCAACGCGTGGAAGAAGAACAATTGCTCAAGAATATCGTCCGCCTCCGCTATTTGGAAGCTCCACGCCACTTAGACGTTTCTGCAATCGCCGCTCAGTACGAATTGGCAGGGAGTGCCGAAGTTCGCCCGTTTTACTCCACGGAAGCCGCAAACGGCATCTTTCGCAGCTTTACTGCGTTCTTGCCCTTTGCAGCGGCAGGCGGAGCGAACCGGCCGACGATCAGTCTGGACCCGCAAGACGACGCCACCACCATCCGGCAATTCTTGACGCCGATTTCGGATGACACGCTCGTTTTTCTGGTCCAGTCGGGTTGGCCAGTCTCCAGTGTCGTGCGCATCTGGGCGGACCGACTCAACGGCGTACCCAATGCGATGCCGGGGAGCGGGCCGCCAAGGGACGTGCCTTCCGATGTTGACCGTTTCAAACGCATCGCTGAGCTTCTGCAACTAGCTCAGGATCGCGAGTGGCTGGAAGTTCGCGCCGAGGACCGGATTACAGAGGTGAGTGATCTGTTGCCTAACGATGCCGTTGATGGCATGGCGGCTGCGCAGGCGGCCAAGGACAAATTCGAGTTTCGCAAAAAGGGCGACGGCTGGGTTTTGATCAAGCGGGAAAGGCGGCTTGTCATCGAGGTCAACTCGTCCGGTCAAGGACGTCCTGAACTTGCGGAGCTGGAATCCTTGTTAAACCTGAAGCCAGGCCAGACTCGCTACGAATTAATCGTGGCATCGGGAGTGACGGACCCGGCAAAGAATCCAAGAGAGCCGGACGCGTCCTTCCGCGTCACACCGCGATCCACGGCCCAAGCTCTTTTTTTCCTGGCAAACGGGGTGGAAGTACCACCCAAGCACGTATCCGCGGGCCTCGTTCATTGGCCGACAGATGGAACCGATCCTACCATCGCTACCGAAGGCCTGTTCCGAGTCCGATCGTGCCCGGGACATCCCTGGAAGCCCCCGGCCGGTGCCTACGTCGCGGTTTGGTACCGGGACCATTGGTTCTACATTGATGACCGCGATCAGGCGTCCAAGGCGACCCTCGTGCTCATGCTCCAGTTACGGCGTCTCGACTTTCAACGCCAGCGTCTAAGCACTTCGCCCGCACTTACCCTCCCGGTTGGTCGGTGATCTTCGGAGGAGTCTACTTGTCAAAAGGGAACACTCGCTTCCAGTCCTTCTTCATGTCGGCCAGCAGCCAGCCGCGCTTCTTCGCTTCATCGAGACCCCTGTCCAACTGGCCGACGACGGATTTGCGGTCGTAGGCGTATTCTCGTTCGGCGTCGGTGTGATGCACGATCAGTCCCAGGCGTGGACCGGGGCCGGACGTCGTGTATTCCAGCATCTCAAAATCGCCGTCCGAGTTGCCCACGGCTATGACCGGCCGACGACCAATGAATTTGTTGATGGCGACCGGTTTGCCGGCTTTGTCGTCAATGAAATCGACCTCCGGCAGACGGACCAGGACCGGCTTGCCGTCCCGCACTTTGTACTTGGTTTTGATTGTTGACCCGACGACTTGCTCCGGTGGCACGCCGTAAACCTCGTCGGCGAACACCCGCATGAACTCGACACCGCCGCCGGTCACGATGTAAGTCTTAAAGCCGTTGGAGCGGAGGAAGGCCAGCAGTTCCAGCATCGGCTGGTAAACGCACTCGGTGTAGCGCCGGCTGAACCTCGGATGTTTAGCGGTCGAGAGCCAGTCCTTGGCCACCTGGGCAAATTCCTCTGTCGTCATGCCCGCGTGGGTGGCCATGACCAGTTCGATCAGCCCTCTCTCGCCGCTAGCCGCCAACCCCTTAAGATCGTTGGCCAAGGCGGATTTGAATGGCTCTTTTTCCTTCCACTCGGGATGTTTGTCCGCCAGAGCCTTGACGCGATCCAGAGCGAACACCAACTGATTGTAGAGCGGTTGCTCGCACCAAAGCGTGCCGTCGTTGTCGAAAACGGCTAAACGTTCGGCCGGGGGAACGAAATCCCGACTGCCGGCCTTCGTGGTTCGAGCCACGAAATCCAACAGACCTTGCTTGGTCGGACCAGCATTCCAGGAAGGGAGAGGATCTTCCGCGGCTCCCTTGGCCGAGGAGATGGAGAGCGACCCGGACAACGCCACGGCGGACACTCCGAACGCAGCCGAGCCAAGAAATCGCCGACGATCCAGGTTCATTTGCGAGCCTCCGCATGGGTCGGAGAACGGACACAACGGAAACCAACGTGAGACAATCCTGTGTCTTGGGCCGTCCCGCGGCGAGCAGCGGGACGATAGCTTTCGCAGTAGCTGACGTGGCACAGAAACGAACCGCCGCGGGTGACACGCAAGGCGGCAAAGGGTTCACGAGGCGACCAACTGTTGGACGGTCCTTGAGGATTGCGGATCACTTGCATCGCGGCCCGCCGAGCATATTCGTCGGCTCGATACCAGTCCGCACACCACTCCCACACGTTGCCAGCCATGTCATAGAGACCGTAGCCGTTCGGCGGAAATGATTTCACCGGCGCGGTACGTTCCCAACCATCCGCCTTGGTATTGAGGTGCGGGAAAGTTCCTTGCCAGATATTGGCCTTTGGTTGTGTATCCGTAGGCGGATCGTTTCCCCAAGTGAAGCGTTTGCCGGAAAGCCCGCCACGCGCCGCAAACTCCCATTCCGCTTCGGTTGGCAATCGCTTGCCAGCCCAGCGAGCATAGGCGACGGCGTCGAACCAAGAGACATGGACGACCGGATGATTCTCACGGCCTTGAAGGTTGCTTCCTGGTCCCTCAGGGTGTTTCCAGCACGCACCGGGAGTCCACGTCCACCAGCGCTCAGGATTGTCCGTCGGCACCGGCTCGGTCGGCGGGGTAAATACCAGTGAACCGGGAACCAACTTTTCTTCCGGTGGCTTCGGCGTACCGGGCGGCAAAGACTTTTTCAGTTCTTCCCAGTCCGGCGGCTTTTCCGCTGTCGTCACATAGCCGGTGGCTTCGACAAACTCGGCAAACTGAGCGTTGGTGACTTCGTGTTCATCCATCCAGAATCCGTCCACATAGACCCAGTGAGCCGGTTGCTCCGTGCCGGGGGCCTCGGCTCCGTCCGTGCCCATGACGAATTCGCCGCCAGGGATCCAGACCATGCCCGGTGGCGGGGGCGGCTGACTCCGACTCCAGAGAGTCAAGCCATAGGCAATGACGAATGCCACACAGGGTAACACGATTAAACTCGCAGCCCGCAACCAGCGATGCCCTTCGCTGGTTGCGGGTTTGCGGAGCTTTTGGCGCTGTTTGTTACTCATAGCAGGCGACGCGTCTAAGTAGGACGGCCTGATGGAGAGGGAGTCGGAACCTGCGTCACCTGCCGCCGCCCGCCTCCTGGAGTTTTCTCATCACGGCATCGAGATTGAACGAGTCGGCCTTTTGGCGCGGCGGGAACTCTGCGAAAGTTTCCACGAACTTCGCAATGTAGCCTTGGGCGCCCACCACCAGAAAGGCCCGATCGAGCAGCCAGTCGTAGTAAGTGTTGGAGGTGATGTCGGCCCGCTCATAGGGGTCGGTCCGGAGATTGAACAGCTTCGGCACCCGCAGGTTGACGAACGGTTCAGACCACACCAGCAAGGTGCCCGGCGCTCGCTGCTCCAGGAACACGAGTTTCCAATTGCTGTAGCGGAGTGCCGTCACTTGCTGGTCGTCGTTGCAGTAGATGAACGAGTCCCGGGGGCTTTTTGCCGTCTGGCCGGTGAGGTACGGCAGGAGGTTGTAGCCGTCGAGATGGACCTTGTAGGTCATGTCCCCGACTTTGTAGCCCGTTTTCAGCTTTTGGATGATGTCAGGCTCACCCGCCATGGCCAGGAAGGTCGGCAGCCAGTCAAGGTGGGAGACAATCTCGTTGGAAATCGTTCCCGGTTTGATCTTCCCGGGCCAGCGGATCATGCAGGGAACGCGGTAGGCCCCTTCCCAGCAGGTATTCTTCTCGCTGCGGAACGGCGTCATGGCAGCATCCGGCCAAGTGTTCATGTGCGGGCCGTTGTCCGTCGAGTACATGACGAACGTGTTGTCGGCAATGCCGGCATCGTCGATTGCCTTGAGGACCGTGCCGACGTTCTTGTCGTGATCGATCATCGCGTCGGCGTACTCGCTCATCCACTGGCCGGACTGTCCTCGGCTTTCCGGCTTGACGTGCGTGCGGAAGTGCATGTGGGAGAAATTCACCCAGACGAAGAAGGGCTTGCCGGTCTTGGCCTGCCGCAGAATGTACTCCGCCGACCGCTGGGCGATTTCGTCGTCAATCGTTTCCATCCGCTTGCGGTTAAGCGGCCCGGTGTCTTTGATCGTCTGCTTGCCGACTCGGCCGAACCGCGGATCTACGGTCGGATCGTCCTTGTCGCTCGCCTTGCAATCCAGAACCCCGCGGGGGCCGATCCTTGCCCGAAATGCCGGGTCTTTGGGATAATCCGGGTGCTCCGGCTCTTCCTCGGCGTTGAGGTGGTACAGATTGCCAAAGAATTCGTCGAAGCCGTGGACCGTCGGAAGGAACTCATTGCGGTCGCCGAGATGATTCTTGCCGAACTGTGCCGTCGCATACCCTTGGGCCTTCAACAGCACAGCGATGCTCGGATCCTCTTTCTGCAATCCGGCCTTGGCCCCGGGCATACCGACCTTGGTCAGGCCCGTGCGCATGCCGTGCTGCCCGGTGATAAAGGAAGCCCGGCCAGCCGTGCAACTCTGCTCGCCGTAGTAGTCCGTGAAGATCATTCCTTCCTTGGCAATCCGGTCAATGTTCGGGGTGCGATAGCCCATCAGCCCCATGGTGTAGGCACTGAGGTTCGATTGGCCGATGTCGTCTCCCCAGATGATGACGATATTCGGCTTTTTCCCCTCCCTCTGAGCATTGGCCGCGACTTGCTGATTGTGCGCAGCGAGGGCAGCCAAAGTTGCCGAGCCGGGTCCCTCGCAGCAAGTCTTTTCAGCGGGAAGCGCTGAGGCCGGCGACGGTTCTGCGATCCGCGGAGTAGCTTCCGCATTTAGGCTGAAATTCAAGGATCCGGACGCAACTGCCCAGCCAAGCAGGGCCCCGGCGGCCACTAAGGCCAGCGAGCCTACGAGCGATCTAGTCATAACCGACGTCTCCAAGAACTGAAAAGAACGACCTGAACAGCGTCAGCTGCCGTCGAAAACGATGCTGGCTAACTCGATGTGCCGGCAGACGCCCCCCGTTTGCCTGTCGACATGAAGCTCTTATGCCCGCTTGGCTTCAAGCTCCGCAGAGGAAACCTAGCAAATAAAAGCGAATCGTATAGCAGTTCACTCGCGCGTTGTCTACCTCCTACATAGAAACCTGATCTGCCCGGCCCTGTCAGTCCGAACGAGCTACCGCCTATAGCGGCGCAGACCCTGGCGGCTTGGCCCTGATTGGCATCCCTGATGCTGCTGCTCGCCAGGTTTGGTCTTTCAAGTGCAGAACAGGCTTTGGGTGGTTGATTCTTCGGCTCCGGGGCCTTAATCCCGCTTTCATGGGCCGAGGATGGAAGGCCGATTTGCCCGAAGATGTCCAGGTTCCAACGTACTTGGCCATCCTCGGCGAGAACTTGGCCATCTTCGTCAGCCGTCGGGCAGTTGCCAAGTCCAGCAGCCCGCGAAACCCTGTTTGCGGGCTTTGACGCCCAACGCCTCCGAGGCCCGGCGGACGGTTCGCCAACACAGGCCTGCTGCCTTGGCCTCCGCCCGCACTTGCTTCGTCGGCAACGGGCCGTTGGCCAAAAGTTCCCGCAGCCAATCCTCCGCCGCACTTCGGGCTTTGGCCTCGGGGCCGGGCCGGGATGCCGTCCGCACCCTGCGGATTACATCGTCCGACTTCACGTCCACGGGAAGCGGTTCCCATTGCACCCGGGCAGGCTCTCCGCCGATGCCGAAGGCCAGTCCCGACGGCGGAGCCGCAAGGTTGCACTTGCCGGGAAGGAACAGCCGTTGACACCCAGTTGTCACTCGGCTTGCACGGCTCCGCCTCGGCCAGCAGCCGTTGGGCCAGTTCCGCGAAGGTCAGGCAGCCTATCGCTTGCGGGTTCTTCTCCGCACCGGCAGCTTCATTGCCCGAGCAGACAGCAAGCGGGCAACGTGCCAACGGACGAATCGCCTTGCCGTCGGGCAGGTCATAACGGAGAACGGCTCCGACATTCTGGCCGTCGGCACCGTAGTATATCCATCCCGTCGTTGGGCCTTCGCAGCCGAACCGGCGGAAGTGCTTGTCCAACGCTGCGATGGCCTGGCTAACCGTCTCGAAGGTATCCTCGGCCAGTGTCATATCATCGTCACT
>JANWWR010000158.1 GCA_025055835.1 Gemmatales bacterium
ATGCTCACCGGGCCGATGCGCGACCGCTTCAAGATGCACGAGCATCTGGAGTTCTACAGCGTCGAGGAATTGGCCCAGATCATCACCATCAATGCCCGCAAACTCAACGTGCCGATCACCCCGGAAGCAGCGATGGAACTGGCCTCCCGCAGCCGAGGCACGCCCCGCATCGCCAACACCCGATTGTGGTGGGCACGCTACTACGCCACCAGCGAGGGCGATGGCACGATCACTCTGGACGTCTGCAAAGCGGCCCTGGAGATGTCCGGCGTGGACACGCTTGGTCTGGACAAGCAGGACCGGCGGTATCTCGAAACGCTGATCGGCGTCTTTGAGGGCGGCCCGACCGGCGTCGAAGCTCTGGCCGCCACGATGAATCTCGCTCAGGACACCCTGGCCGACGAGATCGAACCCTATCTGCTGCGGGAACAACTCATCGTCCGCACGCCCCGGGGCCGAGTCGCCACCCGGAAGGCCTATGCCCATTTGCAGCGGAATCCGCCTCCAGCGGCCGGCATGCTCTTCGAGTGAACGCCAGTCGCCAGTTCGGCCCGCTTCCCCATTCGATCCGCTTGCTTGCCATTGTTCACGTTCCTAGTGTGACTTCATGATCCGCTCCGAGAACGCAAGCATGGTGCGACTGACCGTCAACGGGCAACCGCTCGTGCTGCCATGGCAGCCCACGGTCGCCGATCTTCTCGACCATCTTCACCTGGACCGTCGCCGGGTCGCCGTCGAAGTGAATCGGGAACTGGTTCCGCGAACCGTCCATGAAGAGCGCCGGCTGTCGGATGGGGACGTGGTTGAGATTGTCACCCTCGTCGGCGGCGGCGAGGAATGGGACAAGCCCTTGCGCATCGGTAAACATGCTTTCCGCAGCCGACTGATCACCGGCACGGGCAAGTATGCCTCCTATGAACTGATGCGGGCCTGTCTGGAAGCGTCGGGATCGGAAGTGATCACGGTGGCGGTGCGTCGGGAACGGCTTTTTGATTCAGAAGGCCGAAACATCCTCGACTTCATCGACATGAATCGGTACACGATCTTGCCCAACACCGCCGGTTGCTATACCGCCGAGGACGCCATCCGCCACGCCCTTCTCGGGCGGGAGATTCTGGCTGGTTACGACAACCCCGGAGCGGGCTGGGTCAAACTCGAATGCCTGGGCGATCCCAAGACGCTGCTACCCGATCCCATCGCGACCCTGCAAGCCACCGAGCGGCTGGTCAAGGAGGGCTTCGAGGTGCTGGTGTACACCAGCGATGATCCAATCATGGCCCGTCGGCTCAAGGAGGCGGGTGCGGCTAGCGTAATGCCCGCCGGCAGTCCTATCGGCAGCGGTCAGGGCGTGCTCAATCCCAACAGCATCAAGATCATTCTGGAGTATCTGAAGGAGGGCGACCCGGATTATCCCGTCATCATTGACGCCGGGGTAGGCACGGCCAGCGACGTCACGATCGCGATGGAACTCGGCTGCGACGGCGTGCTCCTGAACACCGGCATCGCCCATGCCCGCAATCCGCTCCTGATGGCCCATGCCATGCGTCACGCCTGTGAAGCCGGTCGCATGGCCTATCTCGCCGGTCGCATCCCGAAACGCCGCTATGCCTCGGCCAGCAGTCCGCTCGAAGGTCTGATCGAATGACCGGGCATTCAGACGGAACCGGCTCCAATCACTGCTTGCCAAGAACCGTCTGAAGCGACGAAGCGGCTTGAGCCAGATCCGGAGTCGTTTGATTGAGACAACGCAACGCTTCTTGCAGGGATTCTTGTTGTCTGCCGAGGAAGGGCACCGCCTCTCCGGGCTTGGGCGGATACGGAACGAGTTCGGCGACGATGGCCTGCATCAATTCGGGGAGACCTTCGCCGGTCAAGGCGGAAACTGACAGTCCTGACGGATGCCAGGCGGCGGGGAGATCGGCCTTGTTGATGACGGTCAATTTCCGAACCGCCGGGGCTGACGGTCTGGATGATTCCGTCTCAAGCGGTTCGGGGCAGGTGCGATCCAGGACCTCAACCATCAGGTCGGCAGCGGTTCGGGTTTGCATGGCTCGAGCGACGCCTTCGGATTCGATCATGTCCGTGGCTTCCCGGATGCCGGCAGTGTCCACGAGTTCGACCGGCCAGCCGTCGAAAGCCGTCAAGCTGCTGACCACGTCCCGCGTGGTTCCCGGGATCGGCGAAGTGATCGCTCGCGGATAGCCGAGCAGGGCGTTGACCAGACTGCTTTTGCCGACGTTCGGCCGACCGGAGAACACCACTCGCCACGGCTTCGTCAGGTGCAAACCGACCTCGGCATGGCGCAGCACTTCTTCGAGTTGGAAGCGAGCCGACTCGCAGCGACCGGCTTGCAGGTCATCAAGGATTCGGGACACAGCCTGTTCCAAGGCCCCGTGGACCTGATCCAGAAGGATCGCCGCCGTGCGAAGCGTCAGGGCCTCGGACAGAGCCTCAACAGCGGCAGCTTGAATCGAACGGGGAAATTGTCGGCGGGTCCACTCCCGCCAGTCGGTTTCCTGCACACCGCAGCGTCGCAGTTGCTCGAGAATCCATTCCGTAATCGCCGGTCCGCCGTGGCATTGCACCTCGTAGTAGCCTTCCTGGCGGACCAGCACCACGGTATCGCCCGGTTGTTCGCCGAACTGGCCCACGGCCACGGTACGCCCCCAAGGGCCGCGGAAAAGACGACGCAGCGTCCGTTCCGCATCGGGACCACCGACAGCGATCACGGCGATGGCTCCCGTGCCTCGTGGCGTGAGCTGTGCCATCCAAGTGATGTCGTCTGAAGCCATTGGCACCGGCTGCTTGCTCCGTTACGATGAAGCGGCATCCGAGCGAGAGCGAACATGGGTTCTTTACTCCTGATCGAACGACGCGGCCATGCAGCGTTCCTGACGCTGAACCATCCCGAACGGCGGAACGCTCTATCCCGGGCCATGCTGGAGGCCCTGCGGTCGGCCCTGGCGGAGGTCGAGGCCGATCCGAGTGTGCGGGTCGTCGTCCTTCGCGCCGCGGGCAGCGTGTTCAGCTCCGGCCATGATCTGCGAGAGTTGGCCGGTTGCAGCCGGGAAGAAGCAGCGTCGTTGTTTCAATTGTGTTCCGAGGTCATGGAGGCGATTCGGCGGCTGCGTTGTCCGGTCATCGCCCAGGTGCAGGGGTTGGCCACGGCGGCGGGCTGCCAACTGGCGGCGACCTGCGATCTGGTGGTCGCCTCCGAGGAGGCCCGGTTCGCCACGCCGGGAGTCAAGATCGGCCTGTTCTGCACGACACCGGCCGTTGCCCTGGCTCGGGCCGTGCCGACCAAACTGGCTATGGAAATGCTCCTGACCGGCGAGCCGATTGACGCCGTCACGGCACACCGGGCCGGGTTGGTCAACCGGGTCGTCCCTGCCGACCGCCTCGAAGCGACCACGTTGGAACTGGCCGAGAAAATCGCTTCCGCAAGTCCCCGGGTCGTGGCCCTGGGCAAGCGAGCCTTTTACGATCAACTGGGCAAGCCCTCGGCGGAGGCCTATGCCCTGACCTGTCCGATTATGAGCGACAACGCACTTCTGCCCTCGGCCCAGGAAGGCATTCGCGCCTTTCTTGAAAAACGCGCTCCGCAATGGCCCGAATGAGATGTGTCGTAAGGGAAAACCGATGCGGGAGGCGATCAGCCGCCAAACGCACTGTAGCGACGCAACCCGGCCTGGTAGAGAATCCGGGCCAAGCCGATGAAGAACACAGTCCATGCCGCCTGAGCGATCAAGCCGTGAACCAGTTCCCATCCACTGATCCGGCCAACGAAAACTGCTGCGGGAAAGTAGGCCAGATACTGGAACGGCAGGAGCTTCAAGACATCCGCCCACGGCTCGGGCAGCAAATCGAGCGGGAACATCTGCCCCGATACGAAGTAATTGATCGCCCCGACGACGTACATCACTGAGGTCACTTCGAGAGTCCAGAACCCGACCATGCCCACGCACACTTCCACGAAAAAGCCGAGCAGAAACGACATGAGCAGACTGGCGATGTAGCCGGCCAGCACCATCGGCTCCGGCAGTCCGTCAAAGAAGCCGCGACACAGGTAAAACAGCAAGGCGTAGGGCAGCGCGGCTGTGGTGATATAGGCCACCTTGTGCGCGCCGCGGTAGGCGAGCAGATAGGCGTGCATGTCAATGGGTTGGAGCAAGTATTTCTTCAGGTTGCCGTCGCGGATATCCCGGGCAATGCCCGCCGCCAGACCGGGCATGCTGGAAAACATCCGGCTGATGTGGATGACCAGCAGGTAAGCGATCATCATCCGGTAGCTGTAGCCGTTCAGCTCGTCCTGCCCGGAGCCGACGTAGATCGCCTGCCACAATAGAATCGTCGTGATCATCGGCAAAAAACGCAGAAAGGTGGCCAGGAAAAAGTCGGCCCGGTAGGTCAATCGTTCCGTGAGCGACACGCGGAAGATTTTGAGATACTTGCCGATCATGTCCGCGGGCGGTCCTCGGTCAAGGCGTCGTCATTGGTTCCCAGTTGTTCTTCCGCGGCATCATCGGCATCGGAGTCTGAGGGATCGGATTGCGCTCCCTCCTGGAATACGCGGGCGATGACCTGATCGAGCGGCGGGTCCTGCACGCTCATATCGACCACGGTGTACCGCTCCAGGATTGAACTGAGGATTTCCGAGACCCGACCCCGTTCCACGCGGAGGTCCGCCGCCGGTCCCTGTCCGTTCTGCACCTCGCCGAAGCGGCCCAGTTCCGGCGGTACGCCGTCGGCAAAGCGAAGTTTGATGACCTTCGTCTGTCCGAATTGTTCGACGATTCCGCTCAGCGCTCCGTCATAGATCAGCCGTCCGTGATTGATGATGAGGACCCGCGAGCACAGCGCTTCCACGTCCCGCATGTAGTGGCTGGTCAGGAGCATGGTCACGCCGCGAGTCCGGTTGTATTCCCGCAGACAGCGCTGGATGGTGGCCTGGGCGACGACGTCCAGGCCGATGGTCGGTTCATCGAGCAGGAGCAATTCCGGCCGATGCAACAAGGCGGCGATGAGTTCCATCTTCATCCGCTCGCCCAGGGACAATTCTCGCACCGGCTGACGGAGCAAACCTTGGACGCCGAACAGCTCGGTCAGTTCGCTCACAGTCCGCTCGAACTGCTGCCTGGGGATCGAATAGATTTCCCGGTGCAGATGGAAGCTGTCCAGGGCGGGCAGATCCCACCAGAGTTGGTTTTTCTGGCCCATGACCAGCGAGAAGCGTCGGCGAAAGGCATCGGCCCGCTCCCAGGGCACATGGCCCAGCACGACGGCTTGGCCGCTGGTCGGATAGATCAGACCGGAGAGCATTTTGAGCGTCGTCGTCTTGCCCGCTCCGTTAGGCCCCAGGAAGGCGACGATCTCGCCAGGCTCAATGTCGAAACTGACGTCCTGGACGGCACGGACTTCCTTGTACTCGCGAAAGAACAATCCCCGCAAGGCCCCAAGAAAGCCCTCCTTCTTCTGAAAAACCCGGTAGGTCTTGGACAGATTCCGTGCGGAGATTACGGACATATCGTCATTTTATCCGGCTCTCTCTTGCATCGTTTCATGGTCAGCGATGTTTCAGCCGTCCCAGGTAGTCAGCAGGCGTTGGACCCAGGCATTCATTTCCCTTCGGGCCTGATGAGAGGCAGCTTCAGCCGAGGCAAGGTCAGACAACTCGAAGGCAACCTCGTCGCCGGGCCGAAGTTGAGCGAGTTTATCGAGATCGGCCGAAATCACGTGGGCCAACCGCGGATAGCCGCCGATGGTCTGGGCATCCACGCCGAGGACGATGATCTCGCCGCCCTGAGTAGCCTGCACTACACCGGGACAGACCGGGGCCGAGGGCAGGTCCAGGGGAGTCTGGAGAAGGTTTGGCCCGCGTAATCGCAGCCCCATGCGGTTCGATGCCGACGTGACCCGCCAAGGAACCTGAAGCAGTTTCTCTCCCGCCAGCGGAAAGTGAGGACCGGGTAAGATGCGGAGGCGGTTCAGGTCCGCGGGCAGCCAGCGCATGTCAGGAACGAAACGGCATCGGCTTGCGGAGACCGGGCAACTGAGATTCACACCTTCCGCAAGGGGTTCCAGGGCCGAGCGGCTGTCCAGGACCATCGGCGACTCGAAGCCGCCATGCACGCACAGATAGCCGCGTTGGCCTTGCTCGCAGACAGTGATTTCCAGCACGTCGCCTGAGTGAACCTGGAACGTTCTCCCAACGACGACCGGCTTGCCGCTGAGAACAGCGTGAAAGTGGGCGCCGGCAAGGACGCAATGATGTTCCTCGGTTGCTTCGAGCAGTGGTCCGGCCAGGGCAAACTCCAGGGCGACGGCTCCGGAAGCATTGCCGACCAGGGCGTTGCCCAAGACATAGGACCAGCGATCCGCGGCCCCGCCCAATGGCACCCCGCGATGCCGATGCCCGGGCCGACCTGGATCGACCAGCAAGGAACAACTGCCGGGGCGAAGAACACGGAAGCCCATCGGTCGGCCGATCAGCCCTTCTCCGCCCGGATGGCTTCAAGGACGGCTTGCGGATGCGTCTCAGCCTTGGCGACCTTGGGCCAGTGCTTCTTGACCTTTCCATCCGGGCCGATCCAGACCGTTGAGCGGATGACGCCTTCGGTCTTCTTGCCGTACATCATCTTCTCGCCATAGGCCCCGTAGGCCTTCATCACCTTTTTGTCGGGATCGGCCAGGAGAATAAAGGGAAGCTTATGCTCCTCGGCGAAGCGCTGATGGGACTCGGTCGAGTCCGGCGAAATGCCGATGACGACAACACCAAGTTTCGTCAGCTCGTCCCAGTGGTCGCGGAAACCGCATGCCTCCTTGGTGCAGCCCGGCGTGTTGTCCCGCGGATAGAAGTACACGACCACATCCTTGCCTTTGAACTGCTTCAGCTCCACGACCTGATTGTTGGCGTCCTTGAGCTTGAAGGCGGGAGCCGCTTTGCCGACTTCGATTGCCATACCCCTTATTCCCCCACGCTTTTCGGAACCATGTCTGTGAGCATGATAGCAGGCCGCGCGATCCGACGGCATTCGCCTTGACGGCCGATTTTTTCTGGCTAGGATAATTTGGACGATTTGGACGATTTATTTTCGACCCCAGTTCGGGAGCCTTGGCATGAAGTCCACCAGCCGCCGTCGGATCGCTCCGGCCCTCGTCGAGGTGCCACGCCACGTTCGCCATCCCTCGTTTCGCCAGGCGGACGCAGAGCAACGGTACCACCCCGACGCCCCGTTGCCGCTCAGCGATCCAGATCTCAAGCACATGCCCGACGAAACCACGCGGGAACTCGCCATGCGGATGCACTACGCCGCCTTCCGGGCTTCCGAGGAGCAATCGCTGGATTCGGCAAAATGGTGGCTGGCTCGGTATTACGATCTGCGAGACCGCATCGTGTTGGGAAATCGCAAGCTGGTCTATCGAGCAGTCCGCCAGCGGGCAGGCTTTTCTCCGTTTTCCGATGACTTGGCCGGCGATTGTCAGGTGGTTCTGCTCAAGGCCGTAGCCCTGTACAACCCGTGGCTGGGCATCCGCTTCAGCACTTATGCCTTTACCTGCATCCTGCGGGCCTTGGGTCGTCTCTGCCAGCGGTTGGCCTCCGACCGGCTCATTCACTCGGTTCCCCTGGAGGTGATCGGCGAAGGGGAGGGCAAGCCGATGCGGGCGTCGGAGGTTTTCTCTCCCTCGTCGCAGCTGGCCTCGTTTCTGGCCCCGGAGCATCCGCTGCTTTCTGATCGCGAGAAAAGCATCCTGCGGCTTCGATTCGGGCTTGGAACTTCCCGCAGGCCGACGACCCTGGAAAACGTGGGCCGCAATCTGGGCCTGTCCAAGGAGCGCGTCCGACAAGTGCAGGCCAGCGCGCTGCGGAAACTGCGAATGGCCCTGACCGGTGCGGATGTATAATTGTCCCCTCACCGGATCGCCGACAGGATATTCTCCACCAACTATGGTCCAACAAGCGTGGTCTTCCAAATATCTGAGCACGGCCCAGGTCGCCCAGGCATTGGGCGTGGGCGTCAGCACCGTCAAGCGCTGGGTGGATGAGGGATTGCTTCCGGCTTTGCGGACGGCGGGCGGCCATCGTAAGTTGCTCGTGGCGGATGTGCTTCGCCTGGTCCGCTCCGGCCAACTTCCCGGCGTGGACATCACCGCCCTGGGAGCCTCGGATATTCCGACGAGGGAGCGACTTCGCCAGCGACTTTACACCGCCTTGGAGCGAGGCGACTCCCGGACCGTGCAGCGGATCGTGCTCGGTTCCTACCGCAGCGGCCTGCCTCTTGACGTGCTGGCCGATGAGGTCGTCGCCCCGGCCATGCATCAGGTCGGGCATGGCTGGGAAACCGGACGCTTGGACGTGTACGAGGAACATCGCGGCACCCAGATCATCGCTGCTGCTCTTTTCGCATTGAAAGCCCTGCTGGAAAAGACGGCCCTGCGAAACATGCCCGTGGCCCTGGGCGGAGCTCCGGAAGGCGACTATACCCTGTTGCCGAGTCTGCTCGCCGAACTGATTCTCATGGATCTCGGCTGGAAGGTCGTCAATCTGGGACCGAACACCCCCGCGGCTTCATTTCGCAAAGCGATCGAAGAGATTCGGCCTAAGCTCGTCTGGGTCTCCGCCGCGCATGGTGTCGAATCGGCCGAGGCCCAAGCCGAATTGATCCGGGTGGCTGAAACCGCCAGCCGCCTCGGAGCCGCCATCATCTTCGGGGGCAGAGGATTTCCCGCGGAGTTTGGGGAAAGAATGGGACCGAGCCACTTCGGGAACCGCCTTGCGGACCTGGCGAATCTGGCAAAATCTCTGCATCCTTTGCCGAGCCGTCCCCGGCGCGGACGGCCACCGAAAACGGCACGACGTCGCTGACCGTTTCGATTCCCCTTTCACTCGCAGCGCTCGAAGATCGTGGCAATGCCCTGACCAGCCCCGATGCACATCGTCGCTAGTCCGTAGCGAGCCTGACGGTCTTCCATGAGATGAATCAACGTAGTCGTGATGCGGGCCCCGCTGGCCCCCAAGGGATGCCCGATGGCGATGGCCCCGCCGCGGACGTTGACCTTTTCAGGATCGAGTTTGAGCAGCTTCATGACGCTGAGCGTCTGGGCCGCAAAGGCCTCGTTGATCTCGATGAGGTCGATGTCGCTGAGGCGAAGCCCGGCTTTGTCGAGGGCTTTGAGCGTGGCAGGAACCGGACCGATGCCCATGACTGCGGGATCCACCCCGGCGACTGCCATGGCCTTGATCCGCACCTTCGGCTTGTATCCCAATTCCCTGGCCTTGTCCTCGGACATGACGAGCACAGCGGCCGCGCCGACGTTGAGCGGACTGGAGTTCCCGGCCGTAATCGTGCCGCCGTCGGGCATGAAGACGGGCTTCAGGGCGGCGAGGGCTTCGAGACTCGTATCCGGCCGGATGCACTGATCCACGGTCATCAGCTTCTTGCGGCCTTCCTCGTCACGGCCCCAGGTGGGAATGACCTCCCGAGCGAATTCCCCGTTGGCCGTGGCAGCGGCGGCCCGCTGATGGCTGCGGAGAGCGAATTCGTCCTGTTCCCGTCGGCTGATGCCATACTTGCGGGCCAGGTTCTCGGCGGTCAGTCCCATGTTAAAGACGGCCGGACTGTGCCGATAAGCCATCCGCGGATTGGGATCGAAGCCCGCTTCCATCGGCAGATGGTGCATATGTTCGACGCCGCCGGCGATCAGGATGTCTTCGCATCCAGCCATAATGCTCTGAGCGCAGGAATTGATCGCTTGCAAGCTCGATCCGCAATTGCGGTTCACAGTCACGCCGCCGGTTTCCAGAGGAAGACCAGCCAGCAGCACGGCTTGCCGGGCGATGTCGTAACCCTGTTCCCCATGCTGCTTGACGCAGCCCCAATGGACGTCCTCGATCAACTCTTGCGGCAAGCCGACCCGGTCCACCAAGGCCCGGATGAGGTGGGCGGATAGGTCATCGGCCCGGACGTCTCGAAAAATGCCCTTTTCCGGGTGCGCTCGGCCAATCGGCGTCCGAACGGCGTCGATGATGACGGCTTGACGCATGGCTTCTCCTCTCAGGAGCCGAGTTTCATGGTCCCCAGCTGACGAAGTGCGTCCGTCGGATGGAACCGCGGACCGAGATGCTCGTACTTCTTGAGCCGACGCAGTATCTCCTCCACTCCGACGGACCGCGCCCAGTGCAGGATGCCGCCGCGCCAGGCCGGGAAGCCGATGCCGAGGATCAGGCCCATCTCAATGTCCGATGGGTCCCGGACGATGCCCTCGGCCAGGCAGCGGGTCGCTTCGAGCAGCATTGGGAGGAAGAGACGGTCGGTGATCTCCTCGGCACTGATGTCGCGCTGCTGCTTTCGGCAACGGGCCAGGATGGCTTCAAAGGCCGGATCATCCGTCCCACGCTTGGGATCCTTGGCGTAGCTGTAAAAGCCCGCGCCGGACTTCTGCCCGAGCCGACCTTCCTTGACCAGCTCTTCGAGGATGCGGCTGGTGGCGGCTCGATCGGCGAACGCCGTGTTGACTACTTTCCCGGCATACAGGGCGGTGTCGTTCCCGACCACGTCGTTGAGCGTGATCGGTCCCATCGGCATGCCGAAAGTCGTGGCGGCCTTGTCGATGGCCCGCGGACTGGCTCCCTCTTCGAGCAGAACCAAAGCCTCGTTGATATACGGGAACAGAATGCGGTTCACGAGGAAGCCGGGGCAGTCTTTCACGACGATTGGCGTCTTGCCGATTTTCTTCGCCAAGGCGACCAGCGTCGCGGTCGTCTCGTCGCTGGTCTTCTCGCCGCGGATCACCTCGACCAACGGCATGCGATCCACCGGGTTGAAAAAGTGCATTCCGGCGAAGCGCTCCGGGTTATTGACCGCCTTGGCCATCCGGGTGATGGAAATGGTCGAGGTGTTCGAGGCGATGATCCGATCCGCCGGCAGATGTTGCTGAAGTTTCTGGAAGGTTTCCACCTTGACGGCTTCATTTTCGACCACGGCTTCGATGACGAGATCGCGGTCGCTCATGGCAGCGAGAGATAGGGTGGTACACAGGTTGCCGAGGGCGGCGACGGCTTCCTCCGGCTTCATCCGCCCCGCTTCGACGCGACCTTGCAGCAGCTTCTGGATGGCGGCAACCCCTTTGGCCAGGGCAGCGTCGTTGACGTCGAGCATGCTGCAGGGTATGCCGCGGCGAATGAAGGCCCCGGCAATGCCCGATCCCATGATGCCCGCTCCCAGCACGCCGACCCGCCGAATTTCCTGGGGCTTGATCTCGGGGTTGCTGACCCCCGTATCCTTCTGAAGCCGCTGGTTCATGAAGAACACCGCGATGAGATTGCGGGAAATCTCGGAGCCGACCAGCCGGGCGAAGGCCTCGGTCTCGATCTTCAAACCCTCCTGAAGAGGCAGATTGCACGACTTCTCGACGACCTCGACGGCTGCCATCGGCGCGGGGAGTTGTCCCTTTGTCTTGGCCAGCACCGCACCCTTGGCCACGGCGAAGGTGAAAGCGTGCTGATCCTCGGTCAGTCCGACCGGCTGCTGCTTCTGCCTGCGGGCTTCCCGCCAGGCCCCGGTTTCGCGGGACATCTGCAAAACCCGCTTCGCTTCCTCGAGCAGTCGTTCGCTGGGCACGGCATCGAAGACCAGACCCAGCGCTGCCGCTTTCGCCGCGGGAACCGCGTCTCCCGACGCGATCATCTCGACGGCGTTGGCTGGTCCGATCACTCGGGGCAGCCGCTGCGTTCCGCCCCAGCCGGGGATGAGGCCGATCTTCGTCTCCGGCAGCCCGAGTTCCGTCTTGGGATGGGTGCTGGCAACGCGGTGATCAAAGGCCAACGCCAGTTCCAGCCCGCCGCCCATGCAGCTTCCCTCGATGGCCGCGACGGTTGGGTAGGGCAGCGATTCGATCCGTTCCAGGATCCGCAGGCCGCGCTGCACCATCTTTTTCGCCTGCTCGGGATCGTGTTCCGCGCTGCCGAGTTCCTTGAGGTCCGCCCCGGCCACGAACATACCCGGCTTGCCGCTGCGGAGGATCAGGCCTTGCAGGTCGGTCCGCTTCTCGATCTCCGACAACACCTGCTCGAACTCCCCGAGCACCGCCTGGTTGAGCGTGTTGGCCCGACTGTTGGGCTGATCGAAGGTGATCAGACCGATGTTGCCGTCCACAATCTCGAAACGCAGCGCCGACGTGCTCATGGTCCCTGACTCCCGTGCAGGCTGACGGACCGATGCCGCTTATAATGTACGAGAAGCTATGGAGAACCCAAGCCATTCCTCCGCCGACAACGCGGATGTCATCGCTCAACTGGCCGAGAAGGTCAAGGAATTTCCGCGCGGCCCCGGGGTCTACCTGATGAAGGACGCGCGGGGCCGGGTCATTTACGTCGGCAAGGCCAAGAACCTCCGCAATCGCGCCTCCCATTACTTCACCAGGCAGGCCGCCGAGGACCGCCGCACTTGCGATCTCATCCGGGAAATCCGCGACGTCGATTTCCTAGAAGCGGAATCCGAGGTGGATGCTCTGCTCATGGAAGCCCGGCTCATCAAGGACATCCAGCCGCGCTTCAATGTCGAACTCAAGGACGACAAGACCTTTCCCTACCTGCAGATTCGCATTCGGGAACCGTATCCCCGCGTCGAGTTCACGCGCAGTCCCCGGCGTCGGGGGGTGCGGCTCTATGGTCCGTTCACCAGTGCCAGCGGACTGCGAGCGGCCATTCAGGTGCTTCAGCGCATCTTCCGCTTCCGCACGTGCAGCCTGGACATCGATCCCAATGAGCCGAAGTGGCGGTGGTATCGCCCGTGCATTCTGGCCAGCATCCAGCAATGCACGGCCCCGTGCAATTTCCGGGTCACGCCGGAGGAGTATCGGCGTCAGATTCGGCAACTGCGGCTCGTTCTGGAGGGGAAAAAACAGCGCCTGATCCGGGAATTGGAAAAGGAGATGCGGGAGGCCAGTGCGGCCTTGCAGTTCGAGAGGGCGGCGAGGATCCGTGATGAAATTCGGGCCTTGAACAACCTCAGCCTCCGCGGTGACACGGACAAGGACGTCCAGCCGGAGGTCTTTGTCATGAACCCCCGCAAGGGAGTGCTTGGCCTCAAGCAGATCCTCAAGCTCGACAAATTGCCGCGGGTCGTTGAGGGCGTCGACGTGGCCCATCTGGGCGGCAGCGAGGCTGTCGCCTCGCTCGTCGTCTTCATCGACGGCTTGCCGTTCAAGCCCGGCTACCGCCGTTACCGCATCCGCTCCGTGGAAGGCATCGACGACTTCGCTTCCATCCGCGAGGTGGTGACGCGCCGCTATCGCCGTCTCAGACACGAGGAGCAGGTATTTCCCGACGTGCTTTTGATCGACGGTGGCAAGGGCCAATTGAACGCGGCTCGGCAGGCATTCGACGCCCTGGGCATCGAACCGCCCTGCCTCATCTCCCTGGCCAAGCAGCAGGAGGAGGTGTTCCGTCTGGACGCCGACGAGCCGCTGCGTCTGAGCCGGACGTCGGCGGCCTTGCGTTTGCTTCAATATGTCCGGGACGAGGCCCATCGCTTCGCCCAGCATTATCATCATCTGCTGACGCGAAAACGGCTCCGGCTCGATGCGGATCAGGCCCGGCGCGTCGCCGACCCCGAGGCCGAAGCCGAACCTGATGGATCCTGACGACCGCAAAGGGAAGCGGTTCCTGGCCAGCGTTTGCGGAAAGGAATCATGCTGCTGCTCACTTGTTCCGAATTGACTCGCGGCTTTCAACAGGGTCCGCTGTTCGAAGACGTCGGCTTCGAGCTTTACCACGGAGACCGGGTGGGCCTGGTGGGTCCGAACGGCGTCGGCAAGACGACGCTGCTGCGCATCCTGGCCGGACTGGATGAACCGGATCGGGGACAGGTTACTCTTCATGCCGGCGCTCGCATCGGCATCCTCGAACAGGAGCCGCGCTTTGACGGTGAACACACTCTTTTCCACGAAGCTCGCTCCGCTCTGGATTCCCTCATTCAAGCGCATGAGGAAATGGTCCGGGTCGGCGAATGGCTGTCTCAGGCCACGGATGAGGCCGAGAAGAAACGCCTGACCGACCGCTTCGACCGGCTCAACGAACTGCTCCGTCGCCACGATGCGTACAACCTCGACCATCAGGTCGAAGCGGTGCTTCAGGGACTGGGATTCGACCCGAAGGACTTCGACCGGCCGATTGCCACGTTCAGCGGCGGACAACGGCATCGGCTGATGCTGGCCAAACTTCTGCTCGCCGCCCCCGACGTGCTGCTGCTCGACGAGCCTAGCAATCACCTTGATCTCGCCGGTACGCAATGGCTTGAAGAATACCTGGGCAAGCAGAACGAGGCGATGATTCTGGTCAGCCACGACCGTTGCTTCTTGGATCGCGTGGCCAACCGCATCTTCGAACTGCACAACCGCAAACTGACGGCGTACGTCGGCAACTATTCCGCTTATGTTCGACAACGCGAAGAGCGGTACCAGGTGCAGTTGCGGACCTGGGAAGCGCAGCAGGAATATATCGCCAAACAGGAGGACTACATCCGCCGGGTCCATTACGGCGAATTGCACAAGCAGGCGGCTTCCCGACGGCATGCCCTCGAACGTCTGGAGCGGGTCGAACGGCCGGTGCCCATCGAAAAGCCCCACATGCATTTCCAGACCGTCCGCCGATCCGGAGATGTCGTCTTCGAGGTCCGCGACCTGGCCAAGAGCTACGACCGGCCGTTGTTTTCCGAGTTGACCTTGCAGATTCGCCGGGGGCAGCGGGTCGGCATCCTGGGACCAAACGGCAGCGGCAAGACGACGCTTCTGAGGATTCTCCTCGGCGAGGAGATGCCGGATTCGGGCCAGGTTGTTCGCGGGTATCACCTTGACGTGGGCTACTTTGACCAGCATCTCGAGTCGCTGCCGGCGGAAGCCGACGCCCTGCGGGCCGTTTGGCCTGACGATCCCGAGGTCCAGGAACAGGAAATGCGGAATCTTCTGGCCCGCTTCGGCATCACCGGCGACCGAGTGTATCAGCGGGTCGGCAGCATGAGTGGCGGTGAAAAAAGCCGCGTCGCCCTGGCCCGTCTGGTTGCCCGGAAGATCAACGTCCTCATCCTTGACGAGCCGACCAACCATCTCGACCTGTGGGCCTGCGAGGCGTTGGAAGAAGCCCTCAGGGAGTTCGAAGGCACAGTGATCGTCGTCAGCCACGACCGTTGGTTTCTCAATCGGGTGGTCGATCTACTGATTGTCCTTGACGGCAAAGGCCGTGCCCAAGTCATTCACGGGAACTACGAGACCTATGAACGGATGCGGCAGAGCGAGGCGGTTTCGGCATCGACGGGCCAGGACCGTTCCCCCCGCCGATCGGCCGCCGCTCCTCCGACGGATCGTCCGGCCCGTCGCAAGCGTCGCTTTCCCTATCGCAAGTTGGAAGACCTGGAAGCGGAGATTGCCGAGCAGGAAGACCGAATGCGACAGCTCGAAGCGGCCTTAGCCGATCCGACTCTCTATCGGGACGGAGACAAAGTCAAGCAGACGCTTCAGGACTTCGAGGCCGCCAAGCAGCGCATCGCTCAGTTGTACGAACACTGGGAAGAGGCTGTGGAACTGGACGGCCGCTGAGAAACCTTATGGACGCGGCGATCTGCTTTCCGATCAGGCCGCGGCCCGGAGACTGCTGCGAGCGAACTGGGCGATGGCACGGACGACCCGCTTCTGCTGTTCGTAGCTGAGTTCCGGGTACATGGGCAGAGCCACCACTTCCTTGCAGGTCCGCTCGGCGACCGGGAACTCGCCGGGCTTGTGGCCCAGCGGGGCGAAGACTTCCTGCAAGTGCAGCGGAATCGGATAGTACACCTCGAAGCCGATACCTTCGTGGCGGAAGTGATCAAGGAGGGCATCCCGTCGGCCTCCGTTGACCCGGATCACATATTGATTGAAGGTGTGCTTGCAGTGTGGCAGCACGACCGGCTTTTGGATCATGCCACCAAGGCCATGTTCGTCGATCAGGATGTCATAGCGGCGAGCGATGGCGATTCGGGCGTCAATGAAGCGCGAGACCCAACTGAGCTTCACCCGCAAAATGGCTGCCTGGAGCGCGTCCAGGCGGCTGTTCCAGCCCAGGTACTTGTGGTAGTAGCGCGGCTGCATGCCGTGAGTCCGCAGGCAAGCGATCTTCGCGGCGAGATCGCGGTCATTGGTTACGACCATGCCGGCGTCGCCGTAGGCTCCCAGGTTCTTCGTCGGGTAGAAGCTGTGGCAGGCCAGTGTGCCGAGGGTGCCGGAGCGCTTCCCCTGGTATTCCGAGCCGAAGGCCTGGGCGGCGTCTTCGATGATCGGCAGATGATACCGTTCGGCGATTTTCCAGAGCGGTTCCATGTCGCAGCATTGCCCGAACAGATGCACCGGAATGATCGCCTTGGTCCGCGGCGTAATTTTGTCCTCGACCTGCCGCGGGTCCATGTTGAACGTGTCCGGGTCGATGTCGGTGAAGACCGGCCGGGCTCCGAGCCGACGGACGCAGGATGCCGTGGCAAAAAAGGTGAACGTCGGCACGATGACCTCGTCTCCCGGCCCGACTCCGAGGGCGGCCAACGACAGCGAGAGGGCATCCGTGCCCGATGCACAAGCGATGGCCGAAGCGCAGCCAGTGTAAGCGGCAACCTCTTCCTCCAGCGCCTGGACTTCCGCTCCGAGGATGAAGCAGCCTGATTGGAGTACCCGGTTTACGGCCTCCTCGATCTGCTTGCGTAAACCTTGGTACTGGGTTTTCAGATCGAAAAACGGCACCGGAGCGGCAGCCATGCGGCGATCTCCCCTCCCTGGTTCCTGAATGCTCGGAAAATGGGATCGCACCTTATTCCCCTGAAGCAGTTGTGTCAATGCCGACGACGAAGACGAGTGAGCGGGTAATGTCGCCAAGATGGGCAAATGCAGGGTTGCAGTCCGTGCTCAAGCGAAAAAACTTGCCAACTTTGTGCAGGCTGCCTGCAAAACCGGGCATATCGGCTTCACGACATGATTTCAGGCCTGAAACGAGGGTTAATCTTGCACCGCCGCAGGCTGCCGGCCGATCCAAGGGCATGTGGGATCACATCGGCCAAGGACGGCCTGGACGTCATCGTGGTCGGAGGCCTTGGTCATGCCCAACGATGCCAAGCTCGGTCTGGTGGTCGGCGTCGGTCTGGTCATCGCAGTGGCGGTCGTATTCTTTCGCAAGGATTTGTCCGGGCCGAAGCAGGAAGTTCCCCGGCCCGTTCTCCAGCAACAGATGCGCACCTCCGAGCCGAAGCATCACGTCGTCAAGGAAGGTGAGACGCTGTACACGATCGCCAAGCTGCATTATGGCGATGGTGACCGCTTCTACGACATTTACCTGGCCAACCGCGACCGGCTTTCGTCTCCGGATGCCCTTCCCGTCGGTGCCTCCCTGCGGATTCCCTAGCCGCAGCCAGTCCGCTTGTTCTTCGAGCAACCCGGGTGGGATTGGCGACAGTCCGCCCGGTATAATCGGGTCAAAGGATCGGAGTGTACCGCCGGCCTTCTTATGGCGATCCGTCGGGGTGCTTCATGGCTCACCACTCCCCGCGCTTTCTTCAACTCGTGGCTGAGGCTCGAGAACGCATCCGGGAACTGAGCATCGCCGAGGTCCACGCCAAAATGCAGCGGGGCGAACGGTTCGTGCTAGTGGATGTGCGGGAGGAGAGCGAATTCGCCCAGGGCCATCTGCCCGGAGCTATCCACCTGAGCAAAGGCATCATCGAACGGGACATCGAGAAACGCTTTCCGGAACTGGACACGGAAATAGTTCTTTACTGCGGGGGCGGCTACCGTTCAGCTTTGGCCGCGGACAACTTGCAGAAGATGGGGTACAGCAATGTCTGGTCAATGGATGGCGGGTTCCGCGGCTGGCGGGACGCGGGGCTGCCCGTGGAGTCGTGACCGAATCCTGGCCGGACCCTTCCGCACATGACCTCGATTCGACTGGCGGGAGTCAGCAAAACTTTCCGGGGCGGAGTCACGGCGGTTCGGGACGTGGACCTGGACATTCAGCGTGGCGAAGCGTTCGCGCTGCTGGGTCCGTCCGGCTGCGGCAAGACGACGCTGCTGCGACTGATCGCCGGGCTGGAAACGCCGACCGCCGGCGCGATTTTTCTTGACGGCAAGGACGCCGCCGCCATTCCACCCCACCGTCGCGGCGTCGGCATGCTCTTTCAACACCCCGCTGTTTATCCCCACCTGACCGTTCGGCATAATCTGGTCTTTCCTTGCAGGTCGGTTTATAATCCCCATGAGCGAGCAGATCCGCACAGTCCTGCGACTCGGGGGGAAGAGTCCTTCAGGGAAGTGGTGGGTTGGCTCGGTCTGGAACGGCTTCTGGATCGCAAGCCGTTCGAGTTGTCCGGAGGAGAACGGCAACGGATTGCCCTGGGTCGTCTTCTACTCCGCCAACCGGCGGTTTTTTTATTGGACGAACCATTGGCCCATGTGGACCCGTTGAGCCGATCCCGGCTGCGGGGCCTGTTGCGGGAGGGGCTGCGGCGACTGGGGCGAACCACGCTGTGGGTGACACACGACCACGCCGAGGCCCTGGCCGTCGCGGATCGTCTGGCCGTGATGGAAGGCGGTCAGGTTCTTCAGGTCGGCACCCCGCGGGAGATTTACCAGACGCCTGCAACTGTGCGGGTGGGCTTGCTGGTGGGAGACCCGCCCATGAACCTGATTCCCGGCGAACTGTGCGGTCCTGCCGGTCCTGAGCCGGGGATTCTTCTCGGCGTTCGGCCGCACGACGCGATCGTAGCTCGGGAAGGCATCTTGCGGTTACGGGTACAAGCCGTCGAATACAGCGAGCCGGTACGGCTGGCGCGGCTGGTCAGCCCGCACGTGTCCCTGACGGCACGCTTGCCCGACGGCATCGCCGCGGAAACGGGGCAGGAGGTCGGCGTGACGTGGGACTGGCGGACAGTTCACCGCTTCGAGGCGGTAACTGGACGGCGTCTCGCTGCCGTCCCATGATCGGCCCATCGTCTGCCTTCCGGCGGACGCCCCAAGTGGGACCTGGTCCCACTTTTTTGTTGGCAGGAGGGATTGTGCATGAATGCGGATGAAATCCTTCGACTCGTGGATGTCATTCACCGCGACAAGAATATCGACCGTGAACTGATTTTCTCCACGCTGGAGAATGCCTTGCTTCTGGCCGCCCGCAAGTATTTCAGCCCCAAGGACGATGAAGAGTTGAACATCTCCGTCACCATCGACCGAAACACCGGCCGAGTGATCGCAACCAAGGATGGCGAAGAGATCGACCCGGCCATGCTCGGCCGCATTTCCGCCCACGCTGCCAAGCAGTCGATCATTCAACGGATTCGGGAAGCCGAGTCCAAAGCCATCTACCAGGAGTACGCGGATCGCATTGGCGAACTGGAAGTGGGCACCGTGCAGCGGATCGAGCACGGAGCCGCCCTGGTCACGATCAACAAGACCGAGGCCATTCTACCCCGCTCGGAGCAGATCCCCGGCGAATCGTACCACGTCGGTCAGCGAATCAAAGCGATCATCCGCGAGGTCAAGGAAGTCGGTCCGCGCGTCCGCATCATCCTGTCCCGCAGCCATCCGGACTTTGTCCGCCGCCTGTTCGAGCAGGAGATACCCGAAATCCAGGACCGCACCATCGACATTCGGGCCATCGCTCGGGAAGCCGGCTATCGGACCAAGATCGCCGT
Organism: Gemmatales bacterium; assembly: GCA_025055835.1. GTDB lineage: Bacteria > Planctomycetota > Planctomycetia > Gemmatales > HRBIN36 > JANWWR01. The sequence goes on from JANWWR010000158.1 coordinate 19,692, forward strand.
CTCCAGCATCGACCTCAAGGTGGATGCCGTGGGAGCCTGCGTAGGTGTTCGCGGTAGCCGGATCAAGAACATCGTGGATGAGCTTAACGGCGAACGCATCGACATCGTTCGCTACAACGAGTCGCTCCAGGTGATGATTCCCAACGCCTTGCAGCCCGCCCAGATCGAAGAAGTGTTTTTGTATCCCCGCCTGGGTCGGGCCATCGTCCTGGTCCGCGAGGATCAGCTTTCGCTGGCCATCGGTCGACGGGGACAAAACGTCCGCCTGGCCTCCAAGCTGGTCGGATGGGACATCGAGATCATGACGGCCGAGGAATACTCGGAGAGCATCGACCGGGCCAAGAACTGGTTCCTCCAGATTCCCGGCATGACCGACGACATGACCGAGGTGCTCATCACGGAAGGGTTCCTGTCCTACGACGACCTCACGTTCATGGAGCCGGAGCAACTGGCGGAACTCATCGGCGTCACTCCAGAGGAGGCGGAGGAAATGATCATCGCCGCCGAAGAATTGGCGGAGCAGGTCGAGGTCCAGAAGAAGGAACTCGACCGGCAAGCCGCCGAGGCACGAGCCGCTGCCGAGGAAACACCGTCTGGCGAAACCGAAGAGGCCCCGGCTTCGGCTGAAGAAGCGGTCGCCGCCGAGCCGCAGCACACCGTCGAGAGCATCTTCGGCTCCGACGCCCTGGAGGCCAAGCAGGAAGAAAAGCTCGATCCGCACAAGATCTTCGGAATGGAGCCATCCAGCCAGCCACGGTCGGAATCGTCGGAGTAAGTTTTCGCCGCTTCTTCATGCAGGGCACGTTCTCGCAGCGTCCCGTTTCCTCTCGGGCGATTCCCCGCCCAGACTGTTGACAAGCCGTGCTTCCGTCTCCATGATTGAGGTCCACCAAACAACCCCATTTACCTCATTCATGCTTGACACGGAGGCCGATTCATGGGCTTCAGGCAGACGGAAACGCACCGCAACGGCAAGGGTTCCTACCACCAGATCGGCCTGGTGCGGGGACAGTTCGGCGACATTCCCGAAGATGAATGGCTTCAGTTCATCGCGGAGTCGGGCTTCGACGGGTGGGAGGAGGCGAGTTGGGAATTGGACCTCGGCAAGTGCCGGGATGACGCCGGGGCCAAGGCTTACGCGCAGTCCCGCGTGGACAAAGCGAAGAAACACGGTCTGGAAATCTTCACCGTGGCAGTGCATTTGCAGGGTCAGGCCCTGGGTGATGAACCGTCGGCCAAGACGCTGCAATTCGTTGGCGGCGAGGCGGTCGAGGCCTACAAACGGTGGCGGGCCGCGGGCAACCAGCCGCCACGCACCGATCCGTACTACGTCCCCGACGACGTCGGCAGACTGATCCACAAGCAGGCCCTGGATGCGCTCCTGGGAGCGGCCCGGCTGGCCCATCATCTGGGCAAACTCCAGAATCGCCGCGTCTGCCTGCCCGGCTTCACGGGTTCCCCGGCCCACTGCTGGAGCCACTGGTTCGAGTTCCCGCCGCGACCGAAGAATATCGGCGGTTACGACATCCCGGAAGTGCTGCAAGTCAGCCTTGAACTGCTCGTCGAACGCTTCGGACCGTTCCTCGATCTGTGCAAGAACCTCGGCGTGACGTTCGACCTCGAATGCCATCCCAGCGAACGGGCCATGGGCGACATCGCCAGTGCCGAAGAATATCTGAAGTTCATGGACAAACACGGCTACGGCTCAGTGGTCGGCTTCAACCTGGACGGCTCGCACATGGAATGGCAGGGCGTGTCCGTGATCCAGTTCATCCGCGAATTCGGCGAGCGGATTCATTGTGCCCACATCAAGGGCGTGTACGTCAGCCGGGAGCACACCCGCAACGGCCTGCTGGGCGGGCATCAACCGATGGGGCACAAGCACAACGGCTGGAACTTCGTCACCGCCGGGACCCAACGCGATGCCAATTCGGTCGAGGAGATCATGATCGAGTTGAATCGGGCCGGCTACGACGGGGCGGTGTCCATCGAGTGGGAGGACAATGACGCCGAGAAGCGGGCCGGGGCCAAGGCGGCGTTGGCCAATGTGCGTCGAGGCGATCTGCCTCCCAGTCGCGGGCGGCATGACGAGACGCTGCGTGCGTGAATCTGCTCATCGAGGCGAGCGGGGGGCACCGGAGGGCTAACGCCCTCCGCTCGCTGTTGGTTGTAAACGCTCTTTGCTCGCTGTGAGTTTTCGTGCTTAGTTCTGATCTCGTGAGGCGAGCGGGGCACGTCAGTGCCCCGGTTGCTGCCGTGCTTACGCGAGGACCGGAGGGCTAACGCCCTCCGCTCGCTGTTTTTGTGAATGCTCCTTATCTGTTCTCCTGTCCCTTGCCTTTGTGTTCCCTCCCCCAGGCGCGATATACTGACCGAAATCGTTGTTCCTATCTCCCGGCTTCCGGAGTCGCTTCATGCGCAAGACCATTCTGGGCATCGCGGCCGCCTTTGTCCTTGTCGGAGCATCTGGTCTTCTGGTTCTTTATCTCGTTTTGAGTCGGGCCAATCGCGGCGAAGCTCCGCCGCCCCCGGAGCAGAAGGCGTACGGCGTCACCAGTCTTACCCGTATCCAGCCGCCGCGAGTCACGTTTACCGACGTGACCGCGGAAAGCGGCGTGGATTTCGTCCATGTCCACGGCGGCTACGGTCGCAAGCTCCTGCCGGAGACGATGGGTTCCGGGGTGCTCGTCTTCGACTTCGATCAGGATGGACATCAGGATTTGCTTTTCGTCAACAGCACGCGCTGGCCGCATCATCGCTACGACACGCCGCCTCCCCGAACCCGCATGGCCTTGTACCGCAACGACGGCACCGGCCGTTTCACGGATGTTACCGCCGCCTTGGGCCTGGCCGACGTTGACTGCTACGGCATGGGGGCCGCCGCCGGCGACATCGACAACGACGGCTACCCCGATCTGCTCGTCACCGCCCTGAACCGCTGCTATTTGTTTCACAATCAAAAGGGCGAGCGATTCGTGGACATCACCGAACAGGCCGGGCTGATCTGCCCCGGCTGGTCCACGAGTGCCGCGTTTCTCGATTACGACCTCGACGGCAAGCTCGACATCTTCATCTGCCACTACGTCCGCTGGACGCCGGAAACCGACTTGCACTGCACCCTGATCGGCAGCGAGAAGTCGTACTGCCAGCCGTTCCTCTACGAAGGTGAGCATTGCCAATTGTTCCGCAACCTTGGCGATAACCGCTTCGCCGATGTGTCGAAGGAAGCGGGCCTGCACATCTACGACGTGCTGGGCAAGAAACCGGCGTCGAAGGCCCTGGGCGTCGCCGTGCATGATTACAACGACGACGGCTGGCCGGACATCGCCGTGGCCAACGACACCACGCCGAACTTCCTGTTCCACAACAACGGCGATGGCACGTTTACCAACGTTGGCGGTCGCAAAGGCGTGGAGTTAATCAACGAGGGTCGCGGATCGGCACGCGGAGCGATGGGCATCTTCTGGGGCTATTATCGGGACGGCGAGACGCTCGGCCTGGCCATTGCAAACTTCAGCAACGAGCCAAACGGCCTGCTCAAGTACGTCAAGCGTCGGGACATTTTTATCGACGTGGCCAATGCCGAGGGGGTCGGCGGGCCAAGCCGTCTGCCGCTGAAATTCGGCCTGTTCTTCTTCGACTACGATCTCGATGGACGCCTCGATCTGTTCACCAGCAATGGGCACATCGAACCGGAGATCAGCCGGGTGCAGGCGGGAGCGACCTACGCTCAGCCGCCGCAACTGTTCTGGAACGCTGGGCCGACGGATGAGGGATGCTACCGGGAGGTGGAACCCGCCCATGCCGGGCCAGACCTGTTCAAACCGCGGGTCGGTCGGGGGGCGGCGTTCGGTGATCTTGATGGCGACGGCGATCAGGACATCGTGCTGAACAACAACAACGAACCCGCGACGATTCTGCGGAACGACTGTCCGCCGACCACTCAAGCGATCCGCATCCGGCTGCGCGGGGTCGAGTGCAACCGGGACGCCTACGGGGCGCGAGTCCGGGTCTGGGCCGGAGGCGAAATGCAGCAAGCCGAAGTGACCAGCGGCGGCAGCTATCTCAGCCAGTGCGAAGCGATCCTGACCTTCGGACTGGGATCGCACAAGCAGGCCGAGCGCGTCGAAGTCGTCTGGCCCACGCGCGACCGACGCTCCGCTACCTTCTCGCAACTCCAGGCCGGTTTCACCTACCTGATCGACGAGAAGGACGGTCTGGTGGAAGCGGTCCCGTTCCGTCGGCCCGCTCCGTAGCTGCTTCGGAATCGCAACCCGGTTACTTCTTCTTGGATTTGCCTTTGGCCTTCTTGGCGTTTTTCTTGGCCGAGGCGGAGGCTGATTTCGCGGTCTTCGCCTTGGCTTTGGCTTTTCCCTTGCCAAAGATCGCTTCCCAGCCTTCCGCGTAATTCTGGGTTTCCGCCAGTCCCACGCGAACGATGCTCATCTGCTGCAACCTCTCCCGAATAGCCCACGCGGGCCGTCCACCCTGCTTGCTCTGGATGCCGGGTCGGCTTGCCAAAACCCACGACGAAGATGGGTCGGTTGTTGACTACCGGCTTGAACTCTCCGTTAAGATACCGCCTTGTCGGCGAGGTGGGAAGCGGTGAGGTGCGTAATTGCGGCTGAAGTTTTTTGCGAAGTGGATTGATGGGCGGCGGAATCACTCGGCGGTTTCCAGTTCGCATTCTTCCACGAGGCTGACATGGAACTTCCGCTCGCAGAGCAAGGCGTTACCAGCGTATAATTGGAACCGATACTCGCCCGGCTCCGGGAACTCGCAGCCGCAAAAGCCCATATTGATCTCCACCACCGCGAGCGGGTCCGGGAAGCGAACCTCCTGCACCGTGCTGAACAACTCCTCGTCGTTGGAAGCCCGGGTACAGCGCAACTTGAGGCGGACGGTTCCGTAACCATCCGTCAGGGCGATGAAGACGTGCAGTTCGTTGACGATGCAGGGCAGGTCGGTGGTGGCGATGGCGTCGAACAGGCCGATCAGGCTCTTCTTGCCGGAAATACGGTCGTCGATGACCATGTCGCAGATGATCATGGCCAGAACGTGCGGCAGGCAAGGACGTGCCTTACTGGTTCTATCGAGTTCCACGGGTCGCATCTCGTCACGGATAAGCAAGCCGGGGCGAGTCGGCACGAATTCTAGGAAATTGCCATTCCACAAAACCTGGGGCGATTGGCAAAGCTGGCTGCTGCTCGGAGAATTATAACAGCATAGCGGAGCAGGGATGACGGCAAAAACGCGAAACTCTGGTTTGTCCGCACTGGCGGAGTTGCCGGACGTGCTGGCGGAACAGCCCGGGCTTGCCGACGTGCTGGCCGCTCTTCGCGCCGGTCATGCCGCCGCGGTGGATGGGGCCTGGGGTTCCTCCGCTTCCCTGACCGCCGCCCTGATCTCCCGCCACGTCCCGACCACGCTCCTTGTCGTCCTCGCCCACCTCGCCGACGTGGACGCCTGGTGCGAAGACCTCCTCGCCTTTGCGAACCTGCGTCCGGTCGTCTTTCCCGCCTGGGAACGGTCCTCGGATCGGCTCCTGGCGGACGAGGTGTTTGGGCAGCGGCTCCGGGTTCTCAAGGCCCTGCACTCGGCCCAGCCGCCGCGGATGGTGGTCGCGCCCGTTGCCGCCCTCATGCAGCCGACGCCCACCGCCGAGGCTCTGGCCCGACACACCCGCACCCTTCGACCCGGCGAAACACTCGATCCCGAAGACCTGGTCCGCTGGCTCGTCGAGGGGGGCATGACCCGGCGGGAAGCGGTCGAATTGCCCGGCGAATTCAGCCGGCGCGGCGGCATCGTGGACATCTTCCCCAGCGACGCCGACATGCCCGTTCGCCTCGAGTTCTTCGGCGATCAGTTGGAAAGCCTGCGCTGGTTCGACCCGGCCACTCAGCGCAGCCGCGATCCCTGCCAACAACTCGATTTGACGCTTTTCCCGGAACCCGCGGAAGCTGCCAAGGCGGTCGAAGGCAACGGGGCCGCCCTGGCCCAGACCGCGACGGCTCCGTTTACCCGCCATCTTCCCGAGGGAAGCTGGATCGCCCTCATCGAGCCGGACGATTTGCACGAACAGGGCCGAGCCTATCTCGAGCGCGCCTCTGACTGGCGCGGCCTGTACGGCGTCGAAGCAGTCTTTCAGCATCTCGTTGCCAGGCCGAACGTGACCATCACGACCATGCCCGTTTCCACCGTGGAGACGACGGCCCATCTGCGGGTCGAATCGGTGGAACGCTTCAGCGGCACGCTCGACAAGGTGCGGGAAGAGTTGGAAAGCGTCGCCGCTTCGGAGATCCTTTTCCTCGCCTGTCCCAGCGAAGGGGAGCAACAGCGGCTCAAGGAGGTGTTCGCTTCGAGTGAGTTGGCAGCGAGCGGACGGCTGCACATCGTGCCGGGGAAAGTCCGGGCCGGGTTCCGCCTCGTCGAGCCGGGCATTCTCGTGCTCAGCAGTCAGGAGCTGTTTCATCGGCAGGCCCTGCACGTCCGACGGCCCGCCCCGCGCCGCTACGAATCGCGGGCCATCGACAGCTTCCTGGACCTCAACGAAGGCGACCTGGTCGTCCATGTCGGCCACGGCATCGCCCGATATCGCGGCATGACCATGCTCGAATCCAAGGGTCATGCCGAGGAGCACCTGATTCTCGAATTCGCCGACCACGTCCTGCTCTACGTGCCGTCCTCGAAGATCGACCTGGTGCAGAAATACGTCGGCGGGCCTCGAGCGGAACCGGAGCTTTCCAAGCTGGGCGGCACGGCCTGGCAGAAGCGCAAGCAACGGGTCGAAGAAGCCGTCGCCGATCTCGCCGCCGAGATGCTGGAGATTCAGGCCATTCGCGCCTCGCGGCCCGGCACCGCCTTTCCGCCGGATACAGAATGGCAGGCGGAATTCGAGGCATCCTTTCCCTACGAGGAAACACCCGACCAGTTGACCACGTTGCAGGAAATCAAGGCGGACATGGAAAGTCTTCGGCCGATGGATCGGCTGATCTGCGGCGATGTCGGCTTCGGCAAGACGGAATTGGCAGTCCGGGCCGCCTTCAAGGCCGTGGACTTCGGAAAGCAAGTTGCCGTCCTCGTTCCGACCACGGTCTTGGCCGAGCAGCATTACCGCACTTTCACCGCCCGCCTGGCCGAGTATCCGTTCACCGTCGAATGCCTCAGCCGATTGCGCTCGACCGCCGAGCAGCGCGACATCCTCCGCCGCCTGGCCGACGGCAAAATCGACATCATCATCGGCACCCATCGCCTGCTCAGTGCCGATGTGCAGTTCAAGGATCTCGGTCTGGTGATCATTGACGAGGAGCAGCGCTTCGGTGTCGAGCACAAGGAACGCCTCAAGAAGATGCGGGCGACGGTGGACGTGCTGACGCTCACGGCCACCCCGATTCCGCGGACGCTGCACCTGGCCCTCATGGGCATCCGCGATATCAGCAACCTCGAAACGCCGCCGCGGGATCGGCTCGCCATCGAAACCCGCATCATCCGCTTCGATCCCGAACTGATCCGCCACGCGATCCTCCGCGAATTGAACCGCGAAGGGCAGGTCTTCTTCGTCCACAACCGCGTCTTCGACATCCATCAGGTCGCGGAGCGGCTGCACGAGATCGTGCCACAGGCCCGCATCGTCATCGGGCACGGTCAGATGCCCGGCGAACAGCTGGAGCAGACGATGCTCGACTTCATCAACAGGAAGGCGGACATCCTCGTGGCCACGACAATCATCGAGAGCGGCCTGGACATCCCCAACGTCAACACGATCTTCATTGACGACGCCGACCAGTACGGCCTGGCTGATCTCCACCAACTTCGGGGCCGCGTTGGCCGTTACCGCCATCGGGCCTACTGCTATCTCATCGTCAATCCGAGCCGCAATCTCACCCCCGCGGCGGTCAAGCGGCTCAAGGCCATCGAGGAGTTCACCGAGTTGGGGGCCGGTTTCCGTATCGCCATGCGCGACCTGGAAATCCGCGGAGCGGGCAATATCCTGGGCACCCAGCAGAGCGGGCACATCGCCGCCGTCGGCTACGAGCTTTACTGCCAACTGTTGGAGAATGCCGTCCGCCGCGTCCGCAACGAGCCGGTGCGGGAACGGCTCGAAGTCGAGATTGACCTGCCGTGGCGGGCCTACCTGCCTCGAGACTACGTGCCTGGACAAAAGCTCAAGATCGAACTTTACCGGCGGCTGTCGCGGATCCGACGGCTGGAGCGCTTGGAAGATTTCCGCCAGGAACTGACCGATCGCTTCGGCCCTCCGCCGACGCCGGTCGAATGGCTCTTGCGTTCGCAGGAGTTGCGCATCCTGTGCGGTCGCTGGCAGATTGCCGGCATTCGCCTGGAAACCCATTCCGACAAGGCCGATCTGGTTTTCACCTACCGTTCGCTGCCCAAGATCGAACGGTTAAGTCAGCTCAGCAACAAGCGGCTGCGGGTGGTGGATGATCGCTCTGCGTATTGCCGCCTGCGGCCCGAGGAACGATCCGCCGAGGGCATCTACCGTCTCATCAAATCCCTGTTGCAGTCCTCCGCCGATTCGCTATAGTCCCGCAGCTTGGCCGGATCGCTTCAGGGCCGTCCCATGCTGGAATCGTGGGACGTTGCACGGGGATGGGGACCATGAGCCACCGCGTGGCGGCGATGCTGATGGGATTGGGGATGCTGGGTTGCGGTTGGGACCGTCCCAGTCTGGCCGCCGATTTCCTGCTGCCACGCAGCCGTCCGGAAGAACGGGTCGCCGCCGCTTCGGCCCGACCGGATAAGAATCCATCGCGCACCGGTTCGGGCATCAACTCGGCCTCCAGCGTCCGTTCCCAGTCGCCGACGAATGCCGGGGTCCAACCGGCTTCTGCCTCGGTGGAAAAGCCGGGATCGCAGACTTTGGCCAGCGTCGTAGCCCGCGTCAACGGTCAGCCGATCCTGCGGGAGGAACTGTACAACGCCGCGTCCTGGCGGCTCGAAGAACTGCGGTCCAAGGTTCCACCGGGGCAATGGGCCGAAGTCGAAGCCGAAGTGCTGCGCCAGGAATTGGAACAACTCATCGACCGCGAATTGCTTCTCCAGGACGCCAACAGCCGGGTTCGGCCCAAGCTCCTCGAAAAGGTCGCCGAATCCGCTTCCAAGGATTTCGATTCGCTCCTCAAGAAGCAGAAAAACCAGCTCGGGCTTAAGACCGATGAGGAATTACAGGCCTACCTGGAGAAACGCGGAAACTCCGTGGAGGAAATGCGGCGGCAGCATGTTCGTGGCTACATTGCGATGGAGTACATCCGCAGCATGATCCGCGACAAGCTCGACCTCATCAGCCGCGAAGACCTGCTCGACTATTACCGCCAGAATCCCAAGGAATTCGAGAAGCCGGAGCGGATCGTCTGGCAGCACATCTTCGTGGATCGCTACGTGTTCTCCAGTGAGGAAGAGGCCCGACAGACGGCGGAGCGGGTTCATGCCCAGGCTCAGACGATGACCACCGAGCAGTTCGCCGCCCTGGCCGAGGATCCGAACATCAACCGCAGCCCGAGCCGCCTCCGCAAAGGCGACGGCGAAGGCAACGAACGCGGCCAGATCACGCCACGGGAGGTCGAGGACGTGCTGTTTCGGCTACGTCCCGGGCAGGTCGGTCCGCTTATCGAGACGGAGAAAGGCTTCCACATTGTCCGCGTCGTGGACTACACGCCGGGCCGCAAGATTCCCTTCGAGCAAGCCTGCCCGGACATCCGCAAGCGCTTACAGAACCGCATCGGGCAACAGGAGTACAAACGCATTCTGGAAGAAATGCGGTCCAAGGCCCACATCGAAAACTATCTGAAGCCCTGAACCAGCCGACATGCTGAGCTTTCAGCTCGTACAATGGCGGCGATGAGTACCATCCTCGACCGCATCGTTGCCTCCAAGCGATCCGAGATCGCACGCCTGCATCAGGAAACTTCCAAAGCGGATTGGCTACGCAGGCTGGAAGCCGCTCCGCCGGTGAGGGACTTCGAGCAGGCTCTCCGCCAACCGGGAGTGCAGGTCATTGCCGAGATCAAGCGGGCCTCGCCATCCGCCGGCGCGATCCGAGCCGATGCCGACCCGGTGCGCACAGCCCAGGCCTATTCCGCCGCCGGGGCTGCCTGCCTCAGCGTCCTGACCGATGGGCCGTTCTTCCAGGGCAGCCTCGAGGATTTGCAAGCAGTCCGAAACGTCGTCGCGTTGCCGATCCTTCGCAAGGATTTCATCCTCGACCGCTTCCAGGTCTGGGAGGCGCGAGCGGCAGGGGCCGACGCCGTCCTCCTCATTGCCGAGATTCTCGACGACCGCGACCTGCGGGAACTGCTTCGAGAAATTCACGCTCAGGGCATGACAGCGCTCGTGGAATGCTACGAAGCGGCCAATCTGAGGCGGGTCGTCGCCGCCGGAGCGCGGGTCATCGGCATTAATAACCGCAATCTGCACACCTTTGAAGTGCGGCTGGAACACACGCTGGAATTGGCGGATCAGGTCCCGAAGGATCGGGTGCTGGTGAGCGAAAGCGGCATCCGGTCGCGGGAAGACATCCTGCGGCTGGAAGCAGTCGGCGTCAAAGCGGTGCTCGTCGGTGAGACGTTGATGCGTTCCGCGGACCCCGGTGCCACCCTGCGTCGCCTGCGTGGACTCTAGAACAGGGCACCGAGCGGAAGCACCGCACCGAGCGGAGGGCGTCAGCCCTCCGTGCACGAAGCGAAGAGTGTTCAACACACCGAGCGGAGGGCGTCAGCCCTCCGTGCTGCACACCACGGGGCACTGACGTGCCCCGCTCGGTTTCACCGGGGCACTGACGTACCCCGCTCGGTTTCACCCGGGCACTGACGTGCCCCGGCCGCCTTTAAGTTGCTCGTTCACTTGCCCACGGCGGGAACGACGATGGGTTCCTTGACCCCTTCGCGGAAGAAGCGGATTTCGCCCTCGAAACGAGGAACCAGAAGCGTCTCCGTAGGCGGTAGCCCGACGCCGCCCGGCTGCGTCATCAGTTTCCAATACACGTCCAAGCCTTTTTCCTGAAGCGTGAGTCGGGTCACTTCGACCCTGGCTCCGCCCATCGGCTGTACGCCGCCGCTGATGACCAGGAGCATCTGCTTCTTCCAGTCGATGCTGGAAATACCGCCGACCCCGGGCTTGGTTTCGAGCAGTTGACACAAAGCCTTCTCCGCCGCGGCCTCGGCCCCGCCGCCAGCCATGCCGGATACCTGGGCCAGCGTGGCGGCGTCACGGATCACGAGCATCTGCGGCTGCACGCCTCGCTTCGCCGGCAGCCAGCGGGACGTGCGGGCGAAGACCTTAATTTCCCCGATCGCTTCTCCAGCGACGCCCAGATCGGCGATGACCCGCCCCGGCCAGAATTCCACCGACTTGCCCGATTCGCTGTCCCGACTCACGACTTTGCCGACCATTCGGACCCGCCGCCCGACCAGCGGAGCTAGAAGGTGATCGCGGTCTTCAGTGTAAATGCGCCGGGAGATGGGCTTGCCCTCCTCGACACCGATGATGCGGAAGACACCATAGCGGGGTGGAATGCCGATGCGTCCGTCGCCGGGCTGGTAATCGAGCTTGCCCTCGAACTCGATTTCTGGCTCCGGGGCTTGCTGGTACCACGGCTGATCGGCCAGGATCGTTCGGGGCAATTCGACGACGCCTGCGGATTTGGATGCGGCGGCACCCGTGTCAGGCTGAAGCATCAAGGTGAACAGAATCAGGCACATCGCAACTCTCCAAGGCGAGCAGGGTACGTAAGTACCCCAGTGCAACCGAGCGGGGTACGTGAGTGCCCCATGGGTAAACCGAGCGGGGCACGTCAGTGCCCCGTGGCGTGCCTCACGGAGGGCTGACGCCCTCCGCTCGGTGTGTTGCACACTCTTCGCTCCATGCACGGAAGGCTGAAGCCCTCCGCTCGGTGTGTTTAACACCTTCGCTCGGTCAGCGCCGGGGGAAGCTCAGGCCCGAAAGGTCGAGCAAGCTGCCCAGCACTTGCAGGCCGAAGCCCCCGGCGACCAAGGCTCCGGTCACGAGAATCGCCTGCGCCGCCAAGGGATCGAGCCGGGCCAGCCACCACAGGGCGATGTCAACCGCTTGCCAGAACATCGGCCAGGGAGCAAGCACGACGCGAATCCACGTCGGCCACTGCGTCAGGCTGAAGATCAGGCCCGTCAGCCCGTACATCATCGTGAAGCCGATCAGATGCACATGGGTCGTCTGGGCCAACTTCGCCAGCTCCATCGGCCCCGGCCCTTCCTCGACTTTCAGGTACTTCTCGAGATGTTGCCATTCATCAAGGGGATATTTCTCCGCATCCTTGTCGGCACCGCTTTCCTGATGGCAGCGAACGCAGCGATCGGTGATGATCGAAGTGATGCGGACCTGAGTCGCCCGACCCTCGGCGTCCTTGTCGCCGACGATGTAGTCCTCGGTGATGACCAGTGGCTTACTCAGTTTGAGTTCGTCCTTGTCGTAGGCCTCCTTGGGAGCTCCCTGCCTGAGCCAATCGAGCAGGGCCTGTCGTTCGCCTTCTCGCTCCGCCAACAGCTTCTTTTGCTCTTCCGGCGACAGCTTGGCGAGGTTCTCCTTCCAGCGGCGTTCCGATTTGGTGGTAAAGGCCGGACGCATCGTGCCGGTGCCATTGAACGGCAGGGATTCATCGGCCTCGAGAAGCTGCTGAAGTTTACTCTTCGGTTCGCTCTTCGGTTCGCCGTGATAGACGCGGACGACATCGGCGGAGTCAGGCAGGAGGTTGCCCGGTGAGGCGTGCTGAAAATGCAGCTGCACCAGGCCGCTGAAGTAGCCGCAGGAAATCACGATGAGAAAGACGGCCAGGACGCACCGCGTCGGTGCAGGGAGACAACACAAACTGAAGGTGCGGTTCGCTTCGCTCATGGATAGGACTCCACATCTTTCGGCAGGCAAAGACACATCGGCAGGTATGGTACATGCTAGGTGCCGGGCAGGTCATCTTCAACCATGCTTACGGGCATGGCCCTCCAGAGGAGCGTAGCCGCGGCGGAGCGTGTTCTCGGTCACGACCCGCGGATTGAGGAACTGAAGCAAATAGTCCGGGCCTCCCGCCTTGGAGCCGATGCCGGACAACTTGAAACCGCCGAAGGGCTGGCGATCCACCAGCGCGCCAGTGATCTTCCGGTTGATGTAGAGATTGCCGACGCGGAAGCGGCGACGGACCTGGGCGATGTGTTCCGGGCTGCGAGAGTACAATCCGCCGGTCAGGGCGTAGGGTGTCCCCTCGGCAATCTCCAAGGCGTGATCGAGATCACGGGCCTTCATCACGGCCAGAACCGGCCCGAAGATTTCTTCCTGGGCGATGGTCGCTGTCGGCGGCACGTCCACGAAGATGTGCGGGCCGACGTAGAAACCAGCATCGGCCAGGGTGCCGACGTCGGCGGCGAAGGCGAGCCGAGCTTCCGTCTTGCCTTTCTCGATGTACCAGAGGATCCGTTGGCGAGCTTCCTCGTCGATCACCGGTCCGATGGCATAGGACGGGTCCTCGGCGGGACCGATGCGGAGACTTTTCGTCGCTTCGATGAGCCGTTCCAGGAACTGATCGTGAATTCGCTCCAGGACAATAGCCCGAGAGCAGGCTGAGCATTTCTGCCCCTGGTAGCCGAAAGCACTGACGACGACACCGTGGACGGCCTCGTCGAGATCGGCGTCGTCATCCACGATGATCGCGTTCTTGCCGCCCATTTCGCAGATGATCTTTTTGACGTGATCTTGTCCCGGCGGCGTCTCGGCGGCCTGACGGTTCAGCAGCAGTCCGACGGCCTTCGAGCCAGTAAAGGCGATAATGGCCGTGTCCTTGCTCGTCACCAGCGTCGGGCCGACTTCCTCCCCTTTGCCGGGGAGATAGCTGACAACGTCGGGAGGCACGCCGGCTTCGAGCAGAATCCGATGGAACAATGCGGCGATGACGGACGACTGTTCGGCCGGCTTCATGATCGTCGGGTTGCCGGTGACCAGGGCGGCGGTCGTCATGCCGCACAGAATCGCCAGCGGGAAGTTCCACGGGGCAATGACGACGGCCGGTCCACGCGGCTCATAGAAGTAGGCGTTGTACTCGCCGAGCACGTTCCGGCGGCGGGGCTGGGCCAGGCGAAGCATTTCCCGGCCGTAGTATTCGCAGAAATCCACGGCCTCGGCGACGTCGGCATCGGCTTCCTGCCACTGCTTGCCGCACTCGAAAACCTCCCAGGCTGCCAGTTCCCAGCGTCTTTCCCGCAGGATGGCGGCGGTGCGGAAGAGGCATTCGGCTCGTTCCTCCGGCGGCGTGTCCCGCCATTTGGGGAAGGCTTTGACCGCCGTGGCCAGTGCCTTCTCGGCGTGTTCCGGCTCGGCACAGGCCGTCGTGCCGACCGTCTGGAGCCGATTCGCCGGGTTGACCGACTTGATCTGTTTGGTTGTGCGAATGGGCTGGCCGTTGATGACCAGCGGAAAATATTGACCCAATTGCCCGGCCACTTTCCGCAGGGCTTCCCGCATGGCTTGGCGGTTTTCTTCACGGCTGAAGTCGGCCACGGGGCAGTTGCTGAACGGGGGCACGGCGGAAACCGGCTCGTGATCGGCGACTCGTGGCGGCGAAACTGTGGCGACCATGTCGGCTCCTTGGGGCGGCTCTTCTGCGAGACTGGGATCCTGAAGCAGTTGCTCCTCGCTGACGTGTTCCACCGCAGCGGCCCGGAGGAAGGACTGGTTTGCGGTGTTTTCCAACAATCGCCGCACCAGATAGGCCATGCCCGGCAGCAACTGGCCGTAGGGTGTATAAACGCGAACCCGGCGACCCAGCCGGACCAGGGCGGCCTTGGTTTCGTCGGCCATGCCGTAGAGCAATTGGAACTCGATGCTCCGCGGGTCCCGGCCCAGGTGCTCCGCCAAGGCCAAGGCCCGGGCGATGCTGCGGACGTTGTGACTGCCGACGGCGACGCGGAAGCACTCCGGCCTCTCCATCAGGAATTGCAGGCAGGCTTCGTAGTTGGCGTCGCTGTGATGTTTGCGGGTGAAGACGGGGATCGGCCAACCGTGCTGGGCGGCGAGGATCACCTCGTAGTCCCAATAGGCCCCCTTGACCAGACGCACCCAGATCGGTGTTCCCCGTCGTCGCACCCATTCCGCCAGCAGCTCCAGGTCCTTGCGACAATTCCGGAGATAGGCCTGGATGGCGATGCCGAGGTCCGGCCAGTCGCGGAACTCCGCCTCGCATGCGATCTCCTTGAAAATTCGCAAGGTCAGGTCCTTGTAGGCGTACTGTTCCATGTCGATGTTGACGAACGCACCCAGGGACCGGGCCTTGCTCAGAATCGGCCGCAGACGATCCCGGACCACGGCGGCGACGTGATCGGGAGCGATCGGGTCGAACTGGCTGTACAGCGAGGAGAGCTTGAGCGAAACATTGACGCGGGGCAGCGGTCCTTGATGGTCCCGGTCAATGAGATCTACTTCGGGCCAGGCGTTGACGGTGGCGGCCAGACCGTCAAGCAGGGCGAAGTATTGGTTCTGGTACTGCTGGGCTTCGGCTTCCGTGAGGACCGCTTCGCCGAGCAGATCCACGGTAAAAGCCATGCGGGCCTTGCGGAGCCGAGCCAGAGCGTCCAGGGCTTCCTGAAGGTTGGACCCGGCAATGAACCGCTGGGCCATGCGGGAAGCGCCCCATCGGGCAGCGTCGGCGACGAGGCGGCCCAGCAGCCCGTTGTCCGGCAGCCACTGAGCCGCGGTCGGAATCGGCATGCCGTCGGTGCCGCCCGCCTCCCGCAGATACTCCCGCAGGTGTCGGGTGATCTGCTCGGGTTCTCGAAGCTGAGGCAGCACGTCCACGAAGCGGAACAGTTGCACCTTGAGCGCTTCGCGGTCCATGGTGAAGCCCATCAGCCGTTCTTCCCACCACTTGGGGAAGAACAACGGCGGTCGGGCCGTCTCCATGCGGGCAAACAACTCCCGTCCGTACTGCTGCGTCAACGCTTCGAGCGCGGCTTGGCTCATAGGCGACGCTCCGGGAGTCGCATGTTATAATCCCCAGAGCGTGAGAATCTGGACCACGGCGAGGCCGCCATGCGGCCGGGGACTTTGGCGATGCAGGTGGACAAGATCGGCCCCTTTCAGGTCATCCGCACGCTGGGCAAAGGGGCACACAGCACCATCCTCCTCATCCGCCGCAGCGCCGACGCCCGCCAATACGCCCTCAAGATCGTCCCCATCAACGGGCCGGACGATCTCAAGTTCCTCGAACAGGCCGAGCACGAATTCGCTGTTGCCCAGCTGCTCGACCATCCCAATCTCATCAAGGTGTACGCCCTGGAAAAGCAACGCAAGTGGCTGATCGGTCCCGTCCATGAGGTCCGGCTGCTGATAGAGTACGTCAACGGCAAGACGCTGGACACGTTCAAGGCCCTGTCCCTCCCCCACTTCGTGCAGATTTTTCACTGCGTCGCCGAGGGCCTGCGGCACATGCACCGCCGCGGCGTCTTCCATGCCGACCTCAAGCCCAATAACATCATGGTCAGCCGCACCGGCGACGTCAAAATCCTCGACTACGGCCTGGCCTGGATGAAGGGGGAAAACAAAAACCGCGTCCAGGGCACCCCTGAGTACATGGCCCCGGAACAGGTCAAACGCCGCATCGTCAACGAAAAAACCGACCTGTTCAACCTCGGTGCCACCATGTACCGCATGATCACCTGGCGGAACATCCCGCCCATCGTCACCTCCGGCGGCGTCCCGCTCGACCAGGAAAACTGGAAGAAACTCCTCAAGCCAGTCCGCGAGTGCAATCCCAAAGCGCCCCCGGAACTCGCCGATCTCATCCATCAGTGTCTGGCTTATCACGCCTCGAACCGGCCCGAGGACGTCACCGCCGTCTGCGAGGTGCTTGAAAAGCTGTCCAAGGAGCTCGTCAAGACGCCGGACGACCAGCTCGAAGCCCTGGAGTGGCAGGAATAGGCAGGGCTGATTCCTTGATTCCGCACTATTTGGCGAAAGTGCTTGCGTTGGCCGGGCATCCTTCGGCACAATAATCGGTGCAAGTCTCGCGTCGCATCACGGCAGCAGACTTTCGACGGCATCGTTCTGGCGGGGGCGGGTCGCGTATGCGCTTCGTTTATTTCACCAAGCTGCTGAAAGAGCTGGACATTCCCGACCTGATCGGCTTCTGCGAAGAGGTCGGACTGGACGGCGTGGACCTGGCCGTGCGTCCCGGCTATCCGGTCAACCCGGAGAACGCCGCCAAGGCCCTGCCCGCTGCCGCTGCCGCCTTCAAGGCGAAAAAGAAGATCATCGGCCTGGTCACGGCTCCGACGGACATGAACGACCCCGCCGCCCCGGAGACCCGCGCCCTGTTCGACGCCTGCTCCCAGGCCGGCGTGCCCGCCATCAAGATCGGCTACTTTCCCTACAAGGGCCGCTTCGACATCGAACTGTGCGAGGCCCGCGCCCGCATCGCCTCCTTCTCCCGACTGGCCGAACAGACTCGCGTCAAGGCCTGTTATCACACCCACTCCGGCGGTAACCTGGGCAACAACGCCGCCGGGCTTCGCCTGCTTCTGGGCGACGCCAATCCGCACTACGTCGGCGTCTTCCTCGACACCGGCCACCTGGCTCTCGGCGGCGGACCGTTCCGCATGGAGGCCGAGATGGTCCGGCCCTGGTTCTCGCTGTTGGCCATCAAGGACATCGTCTGGGAGCAGCACGACGGCAAATGGCGCTTCCGCGTCGCTCCGGCCGGTCAGGGCATCGTCCGCTGGGACGACGTGGCGGCCGCGCTCAAGGAGATCGGCTTCCGCGGCACCATCAGCCTGCACGGTGAATACGAGGCCGCCTCGCTGGACGAACGCATCCGCCTGGCCAGGATGGAACTCGATTTCCTCAAGAAAAAACTGGCCTAGTACGCCTTGGCGAAGACGACCATGCCCTGCGATGGACGGCCGGTCAGGATGCACTTGCCCGGTTCCTTGCGACGGCTGAACGGAATGCAGCGGATCGTCGCCGACGTCTCCTCGGCAATCCGCTCCTCCGTCTCCCGCGTGCCGTCCCAGTGGGCCCAGACGAACCCGCCCTTGTCCGCAATCAGTTCCTTGAACTGCTCGTAGCTCGTCGCCTCGCTGGTCATCTGATCGCGGAACCGGCGGGCCTTCTCCAGCAAATCCCGCTGCATGGTCTGGAGCAGTTCCATGATCCGCTCCGGGGCCTGCTCCAGGGGCACGCCCAGCACCTTGCCTTCCTTGCCCGGCACGTCCCGACGGGCCAGCACGCAGGCCTGGGCCGCCAGGTCCTTCGGACCCAACTCCACCCGGATCGGCACGCCCTTGAGTTCCCATTCGTTGAACTTGTACCCCGGCTGATACTGCTCCCGGTCGTCCACCTTGACCGACAGCGGCTCGTAATTGAGCCACGGGCCCAGGGGCAGGCTCCGCAGTCGCTCGGCCAGCTTGTGCCCGGCTTCCAGCACGGCCCGGCGTTCCTCGTCCTTGCGATAGATGGGCACGATGACGACGTGGATCGGGGCCAACCGCGGCGGCAGCACCAGGCCAGCGTCATCGCTGTGGGTCATGATCAACCCGCCGATCAGCCGCGTGGACACGCCCCAACTCGTCGCCCAGGCGTATTCCAACTGCCCGGTCTGGTTCTGGAACTGCACGTTGAACGCCTTGGCGAAGTTCTGCCCGAGGAAATGGCTGGTCCCCGCCTGGAGCGCCTTGCCGTCCTGCATCAGCGCCTCGATGCACAGCGTGTAAACCGCCCCGGGGAACTTCTGCCCTTCGCTCTTAGGCCCGGTCAGCACCGGCATCGCCATCCAGTCCTCGGCAAAGCTGCGATAGACTTCCAGGATGCGATGGGCCTCTTCCTCGGCCTCCTGACGGCTGGCGTGGGCGGTGTGGCCTTCCTGCCACAGAAACTCCGCCGTCCGCAGGAACAGCCGCGTCCGCATCTCCCAGCGGACGACGTTGCACCACTGATTGATCAGCAGCGGCAGATCGCGGTAGCTCTGGATCCAGTTCCGGTAGGTGTTCCAGATGATCGTTTCCGACGTGGGCCGGACCACCAGCTCCTCGGTGAGCCGGGCCTCCGGGTCGACCTCGACCCCCTTGCCCGGAATGGCCTTGAGCCGGTAGTGGGTGACGACGGCGCATTCCTTGGCGAACCCAGCCGCCATTTCCTCTTCCCGGGCCAGGAACGATTTCGGGATGAACACGGGAAAGTAGGCGTTGACGTGCCCGGTGTCCTTGAACATGCGGTCCAAGGCCCGCTGCATCTTCTCCCAGATGGCGTAGCCGTGCGGCTTGATGACCATGCAGCCGCGGACGTCGGAGTTTTCGGCCAGGCCGGCCCCGTGGACGATGTCGAGATACCACTGGGAATAGTCTTCGGAGCGTTTGGTGATGGTGGCCATGCTGGGGCGTACCTCCCGGGGCCTGCGGAGGGCGACGCAAGCCGTGGGGACATTGTACCGCTCATTTTTCCTGGGAAAAGCGATACCTGGCTGCTCCGTATTTCCGCGCCCAGGATTTCCGCAACCGCTTGTCGCAGCTGGAGAACGGTTCCGCGTCGGCGACGTGCCGGGAGCTTAACAGGGTTAACGAAAGCTGTTAACGGAACTTAACAGATTTCCTCGGTGCGGTGGGGAGATTTCCCTCCCGGAACGGGCCGGTGCCAACTTCCCAGGCTGCACTCTCGTGTCGGAAAAGTATCAGCGATCATGGGTTGCGGCCACGGTTCGGATCGGGACGGTGTGCGAATTGTGAAGATTGGCTTGGGACTTGCATTCAAGTTCTTGGACAAGTTGGGCCAAAGAGGACCATTCCCCTTGGTCCGGGATGCCAGGGAGGCACGGCACCAGTCTTTGGGCTACCGACTGTTGTTCCATAACCCCTTTCCGGGAGGTTATCGTCATGCGTCTGTTCGGACCGCGGTTGACCTTGTTCGCGTTTTCCTTTCTCCTTTTTTCCTTGCGAGCCGAAGCAACGCCGCTCATTATTGATACTTTTAACTCCCCAACTCCAGGTCATGTGGCTAGTGGCCCTATTCCTCCCTCCATTCCAGGCGATCCATTTCCTCAGACGTTTGGGCCGGACTTGGGCATCGGAGCGTTTGGTGCAACGCGAACCGTCTCATTTACGGGCACGTCCTCGGGCGGAGCGATCATGGGTCTCGGGGACACGTTTGCTCTTAACGTGACGGGATCGTTAGGCCAGCTTTCTATGTTTACGGGAACCTCCCAGGTTGAGGCTACCCTGACGTATACTTTCCCCTCTCCCGTTTCATTTGCCGGCTTTGCGGGAATTGAGATGGATGTCGCCTTCTACGACGAAGGACTGGGTGGCTCGGATGATTGGTTGATACAAATTGTCACTGGAAGTGGAACTCTCACATACTTGCTATCCCCAGCCCCGTTTGGAACAAATTTCACTTTGTTTTTCCCCTTCTCACTCTTTTCAGGAACTGGCGACCTTTCAAATGTATCTAGTCTGATCATTAGCATTAACAACGGCGGAAGCCCGGGTGCTGGTACGGACTTTGTAATCAACGAGATTCGTCTTCCCATCGTTCCCGAACCGGGGACGCTGGCCCTGTTTGGCGTGGGGCTGCTCGGGGTCGTCGGCATCACCCTCCGCCGCCGGTTCGCCTCCCCCGCAAAAAGCCCCGTTTGCTGATAGCGAAGTAAGCCCGCGGAAGGAGCCGTTCAGTCTTCCGC